>JAFZJI010000181.1 GCA_017552105.1 Bacteroidales bacterium
ACGGAGACCTCTTTACTGTAAGCCTCGGTGTGGGTCACGTGGCCGGATGCGGTGCAACGGCTGATGTTGTTGTAGCTGACGCCGATAAGGCCGCCGACGTTCTTGATAGCTTCGACCTCGACATTCTCGGCAACGCACTCAGTAACGGTTGCGTTCACGGGGAAATTGGTTACGCCAAGCTGGCCGATCATGCCGCCGGCACGCTCGCTGGTAGTGGATACTTTGGTGTTCTTGACTACGCAGCCGGTGATGGTAGAAGGAGAATATACCTGTCCGGCAAGACCTCCGGCATAGCTGTCGGCGGTGACGGTGGAGTTCTGTACGGTAACTCCGGACACGGTGGCGGTCACATATTCGGGAGCATCCTTGCTGCCGATGTTGGTGCCGATGTAGCCGGCCACGACGCCCGTCTTACCGGAGCCAGCGATGGTGGCGCCTTCGAACACCACGTCCTTCACGGTGCCGTTGAGTACTCCGAAGAAGCTGGGATAGATGCCCGCCTCGCAGCTGAAATTGGAAATGACATGGCCCTTTCCGTCGAAGTTGATAGCTTTGTCATAAGGAGTGAGTATGTTGAGCGGGTTCCATCCGGTGATGCCGATCATGTTGATGTCGGCGCCCATCTGGAACCAGGTAGTCTCCCCTTCCACCATAAGATCTCCCATCGCAACAAGGTGCTCGGGAGCGCTGAGGATATAAGGAGATGCCTGGGTACCTTTACCCTCGAGCGGGACGAAGGCGGTCCAGGCGGATGCATCGCTTACGGTAATCTCGGTAAGGATTCCGCCGCCCATTTTCACGGCCTCGGCAAGGGTAAGATAGTAGGACGTGGCACCCATGACGGATATCTTGAGGGTGTTTGCCTCGATATCGACGGTCTTCTCCGATACTGCAAGGTAAGCCTTGATAGGCTGGGCACCTGCGGTAGCATCGGAGACGACCAGGGTGAGCTTGCTGTCCTTGACGTTTCCTGCATTGTCCAGAGGGAACTGGGTGCCGGCGGCCTCCAGGACTATGGACGAGATGATGCCGGCATCGGCGGGCAGGCTCAGGGTCATCGCCACGACACCATTGGAACGGAAGGCGCCCTTGTTGGCTGTCGCCCATTCCTTGGAGAGAGTAATATCCTTGCAGGAGGTCACATCCTCCATAAGCACTGTCCAGGGAAGATGAGCTGCAGAGCCATTGCCCACCTGTGCCTGTCCGTCGACGGAATAGGCCAGATACGTGTCCGTATTCGTGATTGCGGCGGGATAGGCGATGGTGTAGTAATTGTCTTTTGCGGGAGTGCCTTCAAAAACTCCGGCAGAGCTTCCGGCGCCTTCCTTGATCTTGAATACGCCTTCGCCTACGCGGATTTCGGCGGCTTCGTTCCAGCGGCAAACGCCGAGGGGGCCGTCCGAAGGGAGGGTAACCTTGAACCCGGCCTTGGCCTTGGGCTCGTCAGGTCCGTTTTTCTCGGTGCAGGATGCGGCCATTACCGCAGCTGCAAGCATCAACAATAAATGGAATCTGCAATTCATATTTCTTGGTTATTATTTGGCTACTATAACTATGTGTGTGTCTCGTGCACGCTCCTTGCCGGGCACGCCGTCCTGGATAGGAGAGTTGACAATGCTCCTGCTGTCGCCTTGGCCTTCCACGCACATTGCGGTGGAACCGCCGCCGTCCAGGTTGAGGGCGTACTGCGGGTTGAACCACTTGACCAGAAAGCGGGTGAATTCACGGCAGGAGAAACCGGCCCTGTTTGTCTGGCGCCCGTCCACCACGATCAGGATAAGGTGGTTGTTCTCGGTGAGGGCCACTGCCGTGCGGGGATGGCGGACCCTCTGGTGACGCTCAAGATTCTCGCCATCCAGTTTATCCACCTGGGTAGAGGAGATTGTATAGTCGCAGAAGCTTTCCCCGAGAGGATTGAAGTCGTCGATCATGGTCGGAGCACTGGAAATAAGATAGGGATAATCTGCAAGGCTCATTTTATTATAATAGAGGCGCTGAGCCTTCACGGCATTGGCATACGTTTGTCCCTTGATGCCGGAAACCACGCCGTCCCGCTTGGGAGAGCCCACGAAGACCATTCCGGGCTTACCGGTGCTGGTGATGTAGAAGGCCCCTTCGCTCTTCCAGTTATCCTGCCCGGTCTTGCCTATTTCAACGTTCGGAATGATGGAATAGTTCACGGACGCGGAACGGATGTAGATGGAGCCCTGTTCGTAACCGGCATTGATGGTCGCGATGGCGTTGTTATTCTTATGGACGGTGGAAGTGACTGCCGCCGAAGCGAGGCGGGTAAGCTTTATTTCGTATTTAGGATTAGAAAGGTCAAGGTCCACGGCAAATATTTCTTCTTTCTGGCCGGAGAGTTCATCCTTGCCGGAGAAGTGATAGTAGATGATGCCTTCGCTCACTGTAGTGGATGTCCACTGAGGGCCCGAAGGAGTGACCACCTTACCTCGGTTGGCATCCCAGGGATTGGTAGTGGTGGAGCCTCCGCCATTCCCGTTGCCGCCGCCATCGTCGATAGGCTGCTCGTTGCCGTTATCGGGCGGAGCAGGGAGATCTATATGATTCTCCTTGCCCCCGCACCCGTTAAGGAGCAGGGGAAGGATGGCAATAATAAGTAAGGTTATGCGTTTCATACTTATTTCAATTTAGGAGTATCTCCGGAAAGATCCCAGATGTCGGTGCTCCATCCGAGGGTGGTAGCATGGGAGGAGATGCTTCCTTCCGTGCCGGCATAGTTGTCGGTGATCTTCTCGGTGCTGACACCGCTCTTGACGGCACCATAGAATTCCAGCGTAGGGTTCCAGCCGATGCACTTGGTGATGGAGGCGGGGGCGGCATCGACATTGCCGATGAATGCTCCTACTCCGGTACCGGTGCCGCTTACGGAAGCGGCGGTGAAGCAGTTGGTGATGGTGGCGCCGGCCTTGCAGATTCCCATGAATCCGCCCACGGCGTTAAATGTTCCGCCGTTGACCACGACGCTGGAGGCAACGTAGCAATCGCTGAATACCGAGTTCTCGGGATAGCCCGCGAAACCGCCGGTATTGGCGTTGTTGGCATTCAGGGTAGTAGTCTCGACATAGCACTTGCTGGCGGTTGCGTAAGTACCCACGAAGCCGCCGAGATGCTGGGCTCCGGAAAGGGTGCTGTTGCTTACGTGGCAGTTGCTGAACATATTGTTCTTGTCGCCCGCATCACCCACGAATCCGCCGATACGGCCGGACTTGGTGGCGGTGATGATCGCGCCATCGACATAGCAGCCGGTGAAGGTGGCGTTGCTGTTCTTGGCTACGCGGGCGATGAAGCCTGCGACGGGAGAGTTGCCGGCATTGCTCCTGCCTGCAGAGATGGTTCCGCCCAGGAATGCGCAGTTCTCGAAGGATGCTGCAACGGAAGCACTGATCTGGCCGATGAAACCGGCAGTATAGTAGCTGGCGGGGTTGGATACGTTGGCCTTGGCGGTGCATCCGCTGAACTTGGCAGCAGCGCTGACGCTTCCGGCAAAACCAGCTGCGGAAGAGCCGGTAGCAGTAGCGTTCTGGGTGATGGTGGCGCCGATCACATGGCAGTCGCTGATGGTGCCTTCAGCACCTATGACGCCCGCGAATCCGCCGACATTCTTGCCGGAACCGCTGACGGTGGCATCCTTCACGGTAACGCCGCTGCAGTTGCCCACCTTGCCGGAGGTTCCGACGTAACCGGCCACGACGCCGGCATTGTTCTCATTCCCTTCGATTACGGCGCTCTCGAAAGTAACATCCTTGATGGTACCGTAGAGCACGCCTGCGAAGCTGGGATAAGGCACATTCGAAGTAACGGTCAGGCCCTTGATGGTCTTGCCGTTTCCGTCGAACTCGATGCCCTTGCCGAATTCGCCCTCATTGTTGAGAGGGGTCCACTCTGCACCGCCGGTGAGGTCGATGTCAGCGTCCATCTTATAGTAACGGAAAGTTCCATCCGCCAGGTCGCCCGCGATGGCGCGGAGCTGGTCGGCGGTCTTCACGATCCAAGGATCGGCCTTGGTTCCCTTACCTCCGGCATAGTGGGCATTGACGGCCTCGTCGGTCCATCCGCTCTTTCCGCTGAAGGTGAAGGTATTCATATATCCGGTCTTGAGGAAGGCATCCTTCGAAAGGAGGACGTCGCGGCTCATGGACCTGTCGTTACCGATGATATTGATGACGAGGGATGCTCCGCTGGGGACTGTGACTTCGTTCCAGGATGTGGTCATCCAGGCTACCAGCACGCTGTCTTCGGGGGTGCACTCCTTGAGGGCCATCTTGAGGGACTTGGTCTTCTCGTCCTTGTTTCCGGCATAGAACACGGCTTCGTCGCAGCTCATGATCAGGGTGTCGGGTTTGGTAATCTCGACGGGAAGAGGAATGGTGAACACGAGCACGCCGGTCTGCTTCAAGCTGCCCCCGTGCTCTTCAGCCCACTCGGAGTTGAAGGCGAAGGTGGTATAGTCGTCGACATCGATCAGGGATGCTTCGTATTTCAGATGGTCCATGTTATTGTTGCCATTCTGAACCTGGCCGCTCCAGTCGGTCTCGAGGGCGGACTGTCCGGGATAGAGGATGGTGAACTTGCTACCTTTTACCGCAGGGCCTTCGAATTCGGCCTTCTTGGGAGTGAAACCGGGTTTGATGCTATAGGTCTCGGTGGTTTCACCGATGACGGTCAGTTTGTCGCCTGAATTCCATGTCCAGGAGAGCATGGTCTTGAGAGCGCCTCCCTTGACGTCGTCGGCGTCGGGAAGGGTTGCAGTAATGGTCACCAGATCACCCTGGGGAGCCTGAGTCTCAAGCTGCTCAGTCTTGGCGCAGGAACAAACTGCAGCAAGAATCGACAAGGATATGAGGATATTTCTTGTTTTCATAATCTGATGCATTATTAGTTGTAGAACTCATTTTCGTCGAAATCCGGGAGCTGTCCGTTGGCGTCGGAAGAATCCGAGCCACCGGTCTTTGCTTTCAGGACAGGCACTTCGCCGCTGAAGTCCCAGATGCTGGTGCTCCAGCCGAGGCCCTTTGCAACCTCGGAGAGGGTCTTGCCTGCAGGGGCGGCCTTGCCGTGATAAGGATAGTTGTAGTTGGCTCCGTCGACGGGCACCACCACGAGGGGAGATGCGGGCGATACGTCGGCCTGGTCGTAGAGCGAGAAGGCGTCGGTATAGTCGAAGAAGAAAGCTTCGTTGTACTTCATGGCAGGGTTGCGGTAGCAGTTACGCAGAGTGTTGCGCACGGCAGTCCAGCCGACGATGGCGCCACAGCTGTAGTGCGAAATGTCGCCGGGAGTGGGGACTGCGGATCCGCCGATGTTGGCGTTAGCCCTGATCTCTTCGTTCCATGCGATGCAGTTCTCGATGATGTTACCGGGGTCGACATCGTTAGGAGTAGCCTTGGCTTTGCAGAAGTATCCGCCGATACCGCCGATACCGAAGGAACCGTGGACCTTGGCAGTGCTGTAGCAGTTGGCGATCCTGATAGGAACTTCGGGATCATCGTCACCGACGGTACCGCCGCCGATGCCTCCGACACGCTGTCCGCCGGTGATTACGCCGGTAGTCCAGCAGTCGACGACCTCGACCTCCTTGCCGCAATAGCCGAAGAGACCTCCGACATTATTGAGCTTGGAGTTGATCACGACATCAGCAGAGCAGGCGCGCAGGGAGCCGGTGCCCATGAAGCCGAAGAAACCGCCGGCACCGTACTTGGACGAAGGAGTGTGGTCCAGTTCGCCCTGGATGTGCACGCGTTCGCAATCGCCACGGATGCCCTTGCTTGCATCCTGCAGGCCGCAGTAACCGGCAAGGATACCGGAACGTGCGTTGTTTGCAACAACCTTGGCATTCTCGAAGGTGACATCATAGCACCTGCCGTTGAGCACTCCGAAGAAGCTGGGATAATCGGTGAAGTCGCAAAAGAAGTTGGAGATGATATGGCCGTTGCCGTCGAAATCGATGCCCAGTTTGTAGGGGGATTCCCAGTTAAGGGGCTCCCAGTTTTCGATACCGGACATGTCGATATCTTCCTGGAGGCGGAAGTACATGACTTTATCTTCGATCAGCTGGCTCTTCATAGCCTTCAGGTCGGCAGCGGTGTAGATGTTGTAAGGATCTTCCTTGGTACCTGAACCGGCATTCGGGGCCACGTAGGCCTTCTTGAAGATGATGAATGCCTGGGGATTCTCTTTGAGTTCCCACAGATCCGTACCGGACACCTTGTCGATGGTAAGAGGAAGGATATAGGTAACTCCATCCTCAAGTCCTGATGCGGAGAGTTTCAGTTTGGCGGAAGATGAAGAACGTCCGTAGCGGGGCATCATGGCCTCGGGAACGGTGAACTCATATGCGGAACCGGGGCTCATCACATAGGATGTGCCGTGGGCGGCATTGTAGGCATCTACGGCGTCCGGATCGGCCTTGAAGGAGATCTTCAGCATAATGTCGGACACTTCGCCTTCGTCGGCATAAGCGCGGACCGCGATGGTAGTGGCCTTGGAAGATGACACCTCCAGAACCTCGGAAGCAACGTCGGCGCCGGCATAGAAAATACCTTTAAGGGTAGCGACGGGCTGCTCTTCTCCTCCATTCTCCTTCTGGACGCAGGAGCCCAGGAGAAGAATGGCGGAAGCTATGGCCAAAATATGGAAAATGTATTTTTTCATGATCATGCTTCGATTAGAAAGTTAAACCGTCGTTCCAACCGGGATTCTGGGTAAGTTTCCCATTGGTGAGGTTGCGTTCGTCGGTAGGGATGGGATAGAGATAATCCTTTTCCTCGTCCCAGTTGCGGATGATGGTCTTGTGCAGCCATACAAGTCCGCTGTTGCCGTCTTTGAGGAAGATCTCGTCGTTGAGTTTCTTGGCAGTGGCAGCGGAGTTGCTGTTACTGTCGGTGTAGATCTCGATATCGTTGGTACCGTTACCGTCGACATCGAAGGCACCGGTGCTGGCGAAATACATACCGTAGAAAGGAGCCTCGAACAGCTTGCCTTCCTTCCAGCGCATGAGGTCGTAGTAGCGGAAGCCTTCCTGGCAGAGCTCGACCGCACGCTCGCGGCGGATCTCGAGGATGACACCCTTGTTGGGATCATTCAGCAGGACAGGGCTCTGGTATCCGCCCCAAGCCGCATCGGTAAGGAAAGGATCCGGGTTGGCGTTGGCGGTAGCAAGCTCGATGCCTGCACCCACGCCGGCACGCCTGCGGAGAAGGTTCACGGACATATCCAGGTCAGCCTGGGTAAGTTCGCCGGCCTCTGCAAGAGCCTCGGCGAAATTGAGGTAAACCTCGGCGCTGCGGAAGAGGATGAGGTCGATATCGGAAGCATTGTTGGTATCCTGCTCAGGAGTGGTGACATACTTGTCGGGATGATATCCGGAGAAGGTGACCTTGAAGTCGGGAGAAGTGAGAGCGGTCTCGCCCATGCGCACATAACCGGGAGTGCGGATGCTGGAAGCCAGACGGGGATCGCGGTTTGCAGTCTCCTGGACGAAATTCATGGTCTCCCAACCTGCGATATCCGTAAAGCGGGTACCATCCTTCATGAGGAAGCTTGCGATAAGCTTCTTGGTCATGGAAGGGCAGCCACGGGAACCGGTGTTCATGGTACTGCCGGAATTGTGGTAAGTGCCGTAGGTCTTGTTGTAGTTGCGGGCCAGGATCACCTCGTCGGTTAGTTCGGTAGCACTCATGGTGTGGAAGAGCTCGTAATAGCTGGGGTGCAGGCCGTATCCGCTGGTCTGGATGAAGGTCCTGGAAACGTTGGCGCACTCGTCGAGATACCACTTGTAGTTGTGGGCGTCGGCAGGAAGAGTCTGCAGGAACACATCTCCCGCGTGATACTTGCGGAAGGTGCCTTCGAACAGGCAGATCTGGGATTTCAGTGCCATTGCGGTCCATCTTGTAACTTCGTATGTGCTCTTGTCCACAGGCAGGTTCTCGATGGCGAAATCTATGTCTTCGAGTATCTTGCCCATGATGAATTCGCGGTTGTCGCGCTCACGGGTGAGGGCCTCGGTATCGGTCGAACCCAGGGTCTTGTCGTACCAGGGAACGTCGCCGAAGCGCTTTACCTTGTTGAAGTAGAAGTATGCGCGGAAGAAACGGGCCAGTGCTTCGTACTTGGTGCGGACAGCAGAATTGGAGCAGTGATCCAGATCCTCGAGCAGAGTGTTGATGTTGCGCAGCGCGCCCCAGCTCCAACCACCGCCGCTGGCAGGAATGGTACGTTTGCCCATTTCCTCGTTGGACATGTTGTTCTGGGTGTAGTGGTCGTCGTTGGCGACGTACAGGTCAGATTCGGGGAAGGCCTCGTAGAAAACAATTGCGAAAGCCTTGAGTTCACTTTCGTTCTTGAAGAAAGTGTCGGAAGTAAGCCTGTCCTTAGGAACGGCATCCAGAAGGTCGTCGCAGCCGGTGAAAGCGAACCCGGCAAGTACTATTAAAATGGAGAATAATATCTTTTTCATTGCAGGATTCATTAGAGGGTTATGTCAATACCAATGTTGAAGCTCTTCTGCCAGGGATAGATGCGTCCGGTACCGCCGGTCTGGGCCATTTCAGGATCGACGAAATCGCCGTGCAGGCCGGGAGCGTAATAGAAGAGGTTCTCGCCGGTGAAGTAGATACGCAGCTTCTGGACGGAGAATTTCTTGGTGAGATTCTCGGGAAGAGTGTAGCCGAAAGTAAGGTTCTTAAGGCGGAGGAAACCGATATTCTGGAGATAGCGGTCGTTGGTGACACCCAGAGGACGGTTGGCGTTCATGGATACATATCCGTGAGGACGAGGATAGTATGCGTTAGGATTCTCCTCGCTCCAGCAATCGTCCAGGAAGTTCCTGGGGATGAAAGTCTGGTAGGGACGGTCGTACAGGAACCAGAATGAGCGGAAGCCTGCCGGCGGATACCAATCCATCCTGCCGATACCCTGGAAGAAGACTGCGAAGTCGAAGCCGTTCCAGGAGGCATTGAGGTTGACACCGTAGTTGTAGCGAGGCTGACTGTTACCGATGATCTGCCAGTCGCCGCTGTCGCCGACCTTTTCAGCACCCTTGTTGATGGATCCGTCTCCGTCGAGGTCGACGAACCTCATTTCACCGGCGAAGAGGCCGTTGGGAGAAGTGGTGGTGGTGGGGAAGATCTGGGAGTCGTTAACCTTGGACTGGTCCACGGCATAGGCCGCAGCTTCAGCATCGGTGGCGAAAAGGCCGTCCACATGATAACCCCAGATTTCGCCGTAGGTCTGGCCTACCCAGTAGGTCTTGGCGAAGAGTTTCTCCTTGTTGTTGAATCGGGTGATATGGGAAATATAGTCGCTGAACACGACGCTTGCACCGTAGTTGAAAGGCTTGCCGCCCATGGTGAAGGAATCCCTCCAGCCGATGGTGAACTCATAACCTTTGGTACGGAGGTCGGCGGTGTTCTCCTTAGGGACGCTTGCACCGTACACGGCGGGCAGAGGTTCACCGGCTGTGAGCATGTCACGGGTGTCGCGGATGTAAGCTTCTGCGCTAACGGTGAGGCGGTTGCGGAGGAAGCCGAGGTCCAGACCGACGTTACCCTGGATGGAACGCTCCCAGGTAAGGCCGGAAGAAACAGGTGCGCTCAGGGTTGCCTGAGGCAGGTTGGCGCCGCCCAGCAGATAGGAGGACTTGCCTTCGGTCGAGATGGTACGGATGGCAGGATAGTAATCGCTGAGCTGCTGGTTACCAAGCTGACCATAGGAGACGCGGAGTTTTCCGTTATCCCACCATTCCTTGAGGGACTCGAAGAAAGACTCTTCGGAGAACTTCCAACCAAGGGATGCGGAAGGAGAGAATACCCAGCGGCTGCCACGGAGGAAGCGGGAAGAACCGTCATAGCGGGCGTTCACCTCGAGGAGGTAGCGTCCTTTGTAATCGTAGTTGAAACGGGTGAAGTAACCTGCGGTCTTGAGTTCGTTCTGTCCGCCGCTGGTTTCCATACGCTTCTTTCCGTCGGGATCCGAAGGATCGGCTCCTACGAGGTTCTGGTCATTGAGCTCGGTGGAATAAAGGTTATAACCTTTTACGCCGAGGTCCTTGATCCAACGGGTTTCGTAGTTGACACCGGCCATGACCTTGAAGTTATGAGCTTCCTTGATGCTGGCCTGGTATGTGCCGTAAAGGTTGTATGCCTGATAGATATTGGTGTTCGCACTCTCGGTAAGCACATCGTAGAATGCGGAATTGTCGTCCTTGACCTGAATCTCACCGGGGAACTTGGAATATGTTCCGTTCACGGAGCGGTTGAGATAGCGGTTGTATTTGAGGAGGTAGGTATAGTCGCCCTTGATGGACAGGCCCTTCACGGGGGTGAGGGTGAAATCGAGGGTCTCGCTGAGGTTATCTACCTTATCTTCGTTGAAATGGTCGCTGTTGAGAAGCATCAGCAGGCCGTCCATGACCTCGTAACCATTGTACTTCGTAGTGTAGATGTTAGAACCGTCAGGGTTCTGGGCAGGATAGCTGGCGAGGGTGTGAACGGTACTCTTGGAGAAGTTGTTGTTGATACCGCTCTGGCCGGGATAGAAGTAGGAGCTGTTGAAATAGCTCAGGTTGGAACCCAGGCGGAGCCAGTCATTGACGTCGAAACCGAGCTTGACGCGGAGGTTCACGCGGCTGTAGTGGTCGGGGTCCTGCTTGAACATACCCTGCTCGTAGAGGTAACCTCCGGAAACCAGGTAGTTCATGGCGCCGGTAGCACCGCTCATGGTAATCATGTGATTAGTGGTAGGCTTGATGTCGTTGTAAAGCACATGATACCAGTCCGTATTGGCATAGTAGTTATAAACGTCGCGGCCGTTCTCCTGGGAAATCACGACCCAGGGGCGGAGGGGGTTTTCTACTTTGTCGTTACGCCTTGCATAGAGCTCGCGCATGTCGTTGTCCGAGTAGTTTGCGTACTTGGTACCGGGGCTGTATGCTGCCCAGAACATGTTGGTGAGATAAACGTGGTCGTAACCGCGGGTTTCGTAGTCGGTGCTCGTAGTAGGAGCAGTTACGCCGAAACGTCCGCTATAGGTAACCTTTGCACGCCCGTCCTTCTCCTTGGTACCGTTCTTGGTGGTGACCAGGATGACACCGGCAGAACCTTTTGCACCGTAGATAGCTGCGGCAGCAGCATCCTTGATGACGGAGATGTTGTCGACGTCGGCAGGGTTGATGTACTGGATGTCACCTTCTACACCGTCGATAAGAACGAGGGGGCTGCCTCCGTTGATGGAGTTCCAACCACGGATGTTCAGCGTGGCGGCCTGGCCGGGACGGCCGGAACCGGAAGTGACGTTAAGTCCGGGCACCGAACCTTGGAGCATATGGCCCACGTCGAGGGCGGAGCGGTCCTTGAGTTCATCCGACTTGATGACGGAAACGGCTCCGGTAAGGTTTGTCTTCTTGGTTGTACCGTAACCGACGACGATGAGTTCGTCGAGCATTTCGGTCTCGGGTTCGAGAGTGACATTGAGCACGGATGCGCGGCCAACGGTAACCTCGGCACTCTTATATCCAAGAGAGGAGATCACGAGCACTGCGCCGGGTTTGGCAGCTATCTGATAATTGCCGTCCAGATCCGTCGAAACACCGATCGTAGTCCCTTTGATGAATACGCCGGCGCCGGGGACCGGTTCCCCGGTCGTGTCGATGATTCTACCGCGGAGAAAGGGCTGGGGAGCATCCTTCTTATCGTTCTTCGAAAGAACGATCATCTTTCCGTCGATGGACACCGCAATGTCTTTCCCTAAAATGGTCTGCAATGCCTTCTCGACGGGAGTGTTGCTGAACTCTCCTGTGAAAACGGCATTTTCATCCACTTCGTCGGAACGGTAAAAAATGGAGAGTCCCGTCTGGGCCTCGATTTCCTTCAATATCGTCTTGGTGCTCTGCCTGTTCCATTTGCCGGTCACGTTCTGTGCGCTGGCAACGAAACCAACAAGCATAAGCAGCAGGACGATAAATCCTGTTCTGGTTTGCAGTTTCATGAAAAGAAAATGGTTAATTATTAGTTATTATGTTTGGCTTTATCTTTTGTCGATATAAACATTGGTGTCCTCAACCCTGATGCGGACAGGGATGATTCTCTCCAATGCCGACAGCACGTCGCCCAGCGTTTCGTTGTTGCGCAGGGAGATGTTGAACTTGTCGGAAAGGTGTTCAGTGGTATTAATGTGGAATGTTACGGCATATGTACGAGATAGTTTCTCGGTAAGTTCTTTCAGGTCGATGTTGTCGTAGATGAACCAGCTGTCCCTCCAAGCGCTGACCCTATCAGGGCTCTCCGTGGACATTGCGAACGATTTGCTGATCACGTCGAAATGTGCGGACTGGCCTTTTAGAAGGTCAATGTGGGCAGGGCCATGGGAAAAGACCACATGGCCCTCCACCACACTGGTGATGATCCGCCCATCCTCCGGATAGGCGGATACGTTGAATTTGGTACCCTTAACGAGCACGGAGGCATCGCCGCAGCTCACGCGGAAGGGCTTTTCAGGATTGTGTGCGACATCGAAGAAACCCTCACCTTCGAGGGTGACGTCGCGTTGTTTTTTGTTGAACGAATCTTTTATTAAGATTTTTGAGCATGAATTTAGCCAGACAATGGTACTATCAGGCAGCACCACGCGGCATTTTTCTCCTGCAGGGGCTTCCATTGCATAAAGCTGGGGTTCCGATGCAGGGCGGATAAAAATAATTAGGGCGATTAAAAGCATGGCCGCGGCACTAAGCACAGGCCATATGGGGAAGCGGCGCCTCTGAAGGCGGATATCTCCGAGTCCGATAACCTCACGGGCCGCAAGACGGCCGCGCATCTTCATCCAATCCGCGGAGAAGTTTCCGTCGAGGGAAGCGTTCCACTCATTCTCCCACTCGTGGAAGAGTTTGCGGTTGGCCTCGTCCGACTTCACCCAGGAATACAATATAGATTCCTCTTCGGCAGAAATCCTGCCGTCGAAGTACATAATTGCCAGTTTTTTATAATCAGTCATATGACAGTTTCAGCGCTAATACGGTATATTAACAACTGAAGCCGTCAAAAACCAACCTCTAAAATGAAAAATTTTTGAATTTTTTTTCAGACGACCCCGGCGGGCGAGATATCGAGCCCGGCGAAGTGCTTCGAGAACACGTCGAGGGCCTTGGCTATGTGCTTCTCCACGTTCTGCATCGAAGTGTTAGTGCGTTCCGCGATCTCGCGGGTATTCAGACCCTCGAAACGGCTCATGTAGAACACCTCGCGGCACTTGGAAGGGAGGCCCCTCATCACCCTTTCGATCTCGATACGGAGTTCGTCGAACATGATGTCGTCTTCGGGAGTAAGTTCGGTGGAAAGATGGAAGGCGGTGCCGGTCTGGAGCAGCATGCGATGCTTCACATAGTTCAGGCAAGAGTTGCGTACCATCACGTAGAGGAGGGCCTGCATCGACACGTCCTTCACGGAGAATCTCTTCTGGTAGAGTTTTACGAAGCACTCCTGCACAATATCCTCCGCTGCCTCCGTGCTTTCTACAAAGCGCGAGGCATAGTTACGCAGACGCGGATAGTATTGTCTGAATAATACTTCGAAATCCATTACAACTCTTAACTGGGAGACTGCAAATATAGCTATAATTTTACTATCTTTGGCGTTTATGAAACAAACCCTAACTATTCTCCTAATTTTCGCACTTACAGCGTGTTCTGCGCCATCCAAGAAAAACGCAGACACATACACTTTGGTTACCTACAACGTTGGAGTATTCAGCAAGAGCGGCACCAACACTACCGACATGGTAGCCGCAATGATGAAAGAACTTTCCCCTGACGCCATCTCCCTGAACGAGCTGGACAGCTGCACCCTGCGGAATCCTTCCTTCCAGATAAAGGAATTCGCGCAGAAGATGGGCGGCTGGTATTACCTCTTCGCCCCGGCCATAAAGCATCAGGGCGGCAAATACGGAATCGGCATAGTCAATAGCCCCCGACTGAAGATCCTGAGGCACCATTACATCAATCTCGACAAAGCGGACGGTGGCGAACAGCGTGCGCTGGCAGTAGCGGAATTCCCGGATTTCGTGTTCTGCTCCACCCATCTCGACCATCGCTCCGCCAACGCCCAGCTACTTCAGGTAGCGCAGATAGATTCGCTGGTGGCGGCCGATTACGGATCTTCCGACAAACCCATCATCCTCTGCGGGGATCTCAACTGCCTCCCCGACAGCGGCACGATCCAGGAACTGCAGAAGAACTGGACCATCATATCTCCCGACGCCTTTACCTTCTCCGCCAAAAAGCCCTCGAAGCGCATAGATTACTTCTTGGTGCGCAAGAGCACTGCCGGCCATATAGAAGTTAAGGACGCGCGCGTGTGCAAGACCTTCGAATCCGGGGACGTGGCCGTCGCATCCGACCATCTCCCGGTAATGGTGAAAATAAAGATAAAGTAGCATGAACCTCAAGTCTCTCGCGAAGGATACCGCCCTCTACGGGCTCGTCAGCATTGTTGGCAGATTCCTGAACTATCTGCTCGTCCCCGTCTATACCCGCGTGATAGTCGCGGAGAGCGGAGGATATGGGATAGTCACGAACTTCTATGCCTACACCGCCCTGCTGCTGGCCCTGCTGACCTTCGGGATGGAGACAACCCTCTTCCGTTTCGCCAACAAGGACGGGGAGGATTCGAAGATGGTCCTGAGCACCATCCTCCGCATGGTAGGTTCGGTGGGAGTGCTGTTCCTGGCGCTGGTATTCATCTTCCTGGGCCCTATCTCGCAGAAGATGGGATATGCCGAGCACCCGGAATACGTCGGCTGCATGGCCCTGATTACCGCCTTGGATGCTTTCCAGGCCATCCTATTCTGCCATCTGCGCCAGCAGAAACGCCCGCTCAAGTTCGCCGCCCTCAAGTTCGCCTTCATCATCCCCAGCATACTCTTTACGCTGTTCATCTTCCTGGTGATTCCGAAGATGGGGGCCTCGCATCCCGAACTTTTGAAGCTGTATGTGAAATACAATTACGGGGTAGGTCTGATTTTCTTTACCAACCTCTTCTGCACCGCCATGGTAACCTTCGGGTTCCTGAAGGAGCTGAAGGGAATCACCTATGGTTTCGACTGTGCGCTGGCAAAGAGGCTGCTCGCCTATAGCTGGCCGCTGCTGATACTGAGCCTTATGGGCGTATTCAACCAGGTGGCCGACAAGATTATCTATCCCCTGGTGGATTCGGGTCCGGAGGGGATGGTGCAGCTCGGCATCTACGGTGCCTGCGTTAAGGTGGCCATGATCATGGCCCTGCTCACCCAGGCCTTCAGGTATGCCTACGAGCCCATCATCTTCAATGGCAGCCGCGACCAAAACAGCCCCGAGACCCTTGCCGACGGCATGAAGTATTTCGTGGTGTTCGCCCTTCTGGCCTTCCTGGCAGTGATGGTTTATCTGCCCATACTCAAGACTATCTTCATCGGAGCGGACTACCGTTCCGGCATCGCGGTCGTGCCTATCGTGATGATGGCGGAAGTCTTCATGGGGATATATTTCAATCTGTCATTCTGGTACAAGCTCAGCGATCAGACCCTGTGGGGAGCTGTCATCAGTGCCGTGGGTGCACTGGTGATGGTTTCGGTAAACGTGTTCGGCATCCCGCGCTGGGGCTACATGGCCTGCGCATGGGGTGGTTTTGCGGGATACGGCGTCTCGATGCTCATGAGTTATTGCCTGGAGCAGAAGAAGTATCCTATCAAATACGACATGAAGACCATCCTTGGTTTCTTCGGCCTGACCCTGGCTCTCTACTTCGTGTACGAGTTGCTTGGCCGCACGTCCCTCGCGGGAGACGGAGTCAACGTCCTCACCGCCTGGCCCCTCATGGCCATCGGCACCGTGCTTATCGGCATCTACTGCGCCGCAGCCTGGAAACTGGTAATAAAAAAGCCGGCCCGCTAGGGGTCGGCTTAATTTGATTGGAACCAGATTCCCGGGCGGGCCGGGAATGACAGGCACGTTAGTCGTTCAGATTGAACTTCTTGAACACTACGACTTTCGCATCTTTATCGACAGCGGCGATAGCTTCCTTTACGGACTGCTTGCCGTCGCCCATCTGATACTCCTGAGCCTCGAGGGTGTTCTCCTTGAAGAACTTGGCGAGACGTCCCTTGGCGATGTTCTGGATCATCTGCTCATTGAGGTTGGCGGCCTTCTCGGCACCAACGGTCTTGATGATCTCGCGAGCCTGTGCGGCCTGCTCGGGGGTGATCCATCCCTTGGCGGTGTTGGACTCGATGTGATCCTCGGAGTCAACGTGTGCAGGATTGATACCGGCCTTCTTGAGAGCAGCCTCGACAGCCTTCTGAACCTGCTCCTCCTTGGTCTTCTCGACAGCGACTTTGAACTCGTTGTCGACGACCTCCTGAGGGCAGTCAGCCTCGGAGATAGCCACAGGGCTCATGGAAGCAACCTGCATTACGATACCCTTAGCGAGATCGGCGGGAACTTCCTTGTTGAATCCAACGATTGCACCGAGCTTGCCGGTGAGAGTGTGGATGTACTGAGCCACGAAAGGAGCCTCTACGGGAGCGTAGTAAGCGATAACGGTCTTTTCGCCGGACTTACCGGTCTGAACCTCGATAGCCTTCTGCACGGTGGTTCCGTCAGGCAGCTCGCAAGCGAGCAGAGCCTCGGTGTCGGCAGGGAACTTAGCGATAGCCACGTCGGCGATAGCGTCGGCGAGACCCTGGAAGTCGGAGTTACGGGAAACGAAGTCGGTTTCGCAGCCGAGGCAGACAAGGATACCCTTGTTACCCTGGATGCGGGCCTTCACGGCACCTTCGGAGGTCTCGCGGTCTGCACGCTTGGCAGCTACGAGTTTACCCTTCTCACGGATGATATCGGCAGCCTTCTGGAAATCGCCTTCAGCCTCTTCGAGAGCCTTCTTGCAATCCATCATACCTGCGGAGGTCATCTTACGTAATTTCATTACGTCTGCTGCGGTAATGTTTGCCATAACTTCTAGTTTTTAGTTCTGTTCAACTTCTTCTGCTTTGGGAGCTTCCTCTACGGGAGCCTCGGCTGCGGGAGCCTCTTCCTTCTTGGCCTTGCGGCTGCGGAGAGTCTTCTCGGCCTTGGGAGCCTCTTCTGCGGGAGCAGCTTCGGCCTCTTTGTCCTTTTCGAGCTTGCGCTCGTCGAGACCTTCCTGGATAGCTGCGCAAAGTGCAGAAAGAACGCAATCAACGCTCTTCGCGGCGTCGTCGTTCGCCGGAATCACAAAATCAACGGGAGTGGGATCGCAACAAGTATCAACCATTGCGAAAACCGGGATGTTAAGACGATTCGCTTCCTTAACTGCGTTTGCTTCTTTCTGGATATCGACCACGAACAGAGCGGCGGGAAGGCGGCTCATGTCGCGGATGGAGCCGAGGTTCTTCTCGAGCTTTGCGCGCTGACGGTCGATCTGGAGACGCTCACGCTTTGCGAGCTTCTCGAAGGTACCATCCTCTTTCATCTTATCGATGGTGCTCATCTTCTTGACGGCTTTGCGGATGGTGGGGAAGTTGGTAAGCATACCGCCTGCCCAACGCTCAGTCACTGAGGGCATGCCGACGGTAGCGGCCTTCTCGGATACGATATCCTTGGCCTGTTTCTTGGTGGCGACGAAGAGGATCTTGCGGCCAGATTTGGCAAGTATCTTCATCTCCTCTGCCGCCTCGTCTATCTTGACGACAGTCTTGTGCAGGTCGATGATGTGGATTCCGTTCTTCTGATCGAAGATGTACGGAGCCATTTTAGGGTTCCACTTACGGGCGAGGTGTCCGAAGTGTACGCCTGCATCAAGCAATTCTTGGAAATTTGTACGTGACATTTTTTGTTTCTTGTTAATTGTTTTTCCCGCTGAGCGGGCCTCTTTTCTTCAAGGACAGGGTAGCGGCCTTGCCGGTCCCCGGCCTTTTCCGCAGTGCTGCAACTATCCTCATGAAGGGTTTAAACAGCAACTGTACGAAAGTAAAACAGCGAAAATATTAACGCTTGCTGAACTGGAAGCGGCGGCGTGCTCCGGGCTGACCGGGTTTCTTGCGCTCGACCTCGCGGGAATCGCGGGTGAGGAAACCGGCGGCTTTGAGAGCAGGACGATATGCTTCCTTGTCAATCTCACAGAGGGCGCGTGCAACACCGAGACGGATGGCCTCAGCCTGACCTTTGGTACCGCCACCAACGACGGAAACCTTGACGTCAAACTTACCTTCGGTTCCGGTAACTGCAAACGGCTGGTTCACAATGTAACGCAGGTCCTCCTGAGGGAAGAAGTTCTCTACAGGACGATCGTTGATGGTCACATTGCCTGCACCTGCTGCAAGATATACGCGAGCTACAGCTGCTTTACGTCTTCCAAGGGCGTGTGTCTGTTCCATTTGCGACTTTTAAATTTCGTTCAACTTGATAGTTTTGGGGTTCTGAGCCTGGTGGGGATGCTCGGGGCCTGCATAAACGTGCAGGTTGTTAAGGAGCTGGGCACCAAGACGGGTCTTGGGGAGCATACCCTTTACTGCTCTCCTCACAAGCTCCGCGGGCCTCTTTGCGAGGATCTCCTTGGGAGTGGTGAAGCGCTGTCCGCCCGGATAGCCCGTGTAGCGGGTGTAAACGCGGTCGGTCATCTTTTTGCCGCTGAGGGAGACTTTCTCGGCGTTGACGACGATGACATTGTCACCGCAGTCCACGTTGGGAGTGAAGCCGGCTTTGGTCTTGCCACGGAGGACAAGAGCAACCCTGGAGGCCAGACGACCAAGAGCGAGATCCGTTGCGTCAATGACAACCCACTGCTTGTCTACAGTTGCTTTGTTAAGCGATACTGTTTTGTAACTAAGTGTGTCCACTGTCTTGATCTTTAATAGTTATACTTATAAAAAAATTGCGATCCCTTAAAAATAAGGGGCCGCAAAGATAAAAAATTATTCCGAAAAATCAAAATGCCGCCTATGCTGCGAGGAAGTTAGCCTGTACGAAAGCGTTCACTGCAGTTGCTGCGAAGAGCAGGAAGATAAGGGTAGCAAAAATGACTCCGATAACCTTGAGGCGCTTCATCCAAGTCTGGCCGCTCCAGCCGATGGTCTGGAACATGCTCCAGAAACCGTGGCAGAGGTGGAACCAGATGGCCACGAACCAGAGAAGATAGAGTGCAACCATCCACCAGGAGCCGAACGTGACGTTGAGCAGCAGGTAGGGATTGTTCTCGAAATTACCGATACCGAAGAGTTCGGGGAGCTGCATCTTGGCCCAGAAGTGGGTAAGGTGGAAGAAGATGAAGCCGAGCACGATGATGCCGAGCACGAGCATGTTGCGGGCGCTCCAGCTGTCGGTAGCTGCCTTGCTGCTGACCTCGTAGCGCTTGATGCCGCCGCGGGCCTTCATGTTCTGGAAGGTAAGCCAGCCGCCATAAATCACATGTACTATGAAACCGAGGGCCAGGATAGGCACCATGATATCGATAATGCTGAGGGACATGAAATCGCATCCGAGTTTGAACAGGCCGTCACCCTCGGAGAACAGGTTCTCATCTGCAGCGACAACGCCGTATTTGCCGGTGAAGCTGTCGATCACAGAGAAAAAGTTGATGGTTCCGTGGAGCAGGAGGAACAGTACGAGGAAAGCTCCGCTGATGGCCTGAATGAATTTCTTGCCGATGGATGAGTTGAAAATGAACATCTCTTTTAATACTTTTGGTCTGCAAATATAAGGCATTTCTTGCAAGTTTGCGAATTTTCCGATATTTTTGTTCTCCGCAAACCAATTAGAAACTTCGATGTATAAAAGAGTACTTCTCAAACTGAGCGGCGAAAGTCTCGGTGGCCCCTCCGGTAAAGGAATCGACGAGGACAGCCTCAAGAAATTCGCCAAAGAGATAACTGCAGCCGTCAAGGCCGGATACCAGATCGCCATCGTGAACGGCGGAGGAAACATCTTCCGAGGCATCCAGGGAATAGGAAAAGGATATGACCGCGTGACCGGCGACCGTATGGGCATGCTCGCCACCGTCATCAACTCCCTCGCCCTTGCCAGTGCGCTGCGCAGCGAAGGTATCAACGCCGAAGTTTTCACCGCCACCCCTATGGAGCCTATCGCCAAAGGTTACGTCCGCGAATCCGCAGCTAAGGTGCTCGACCAGGGCGGCGTCAGCCTGATAGCCGGAGGTACCGGCAACCCCTTCTTCTCCACTGATTCCGGGGCAGCTCTCCGCGCCCTCGAGATCGGTGCGGACGCCCTGCTGAAGGGCACCCGTGTGGATGGCGTCTACACCGCCGACCCCGAGAAGGACCCGTCCGCCGTAAAATACGACGAAGTCACCTTCCAGGAAGCACTCGTGAAGCACCTCAAGATCATGGACCAGACCGCTTTCGCACTTTGCGAGCAGGGTCCTGTGCCCGTGGTGGTGTTCGATATTAATAAAGAAGGAGCACTGCTCCGCGTGCTGAAGGGCGAGAAGGTGGGAACTACCGTCCATGCATAAAATCTGAATTATATATGTTAACCGACAGAGCAAAAGAAATCCTGAACGGCACCGAGCAGAAGATGCAGGAGGCCGTCCTGTTCCTCGAAGAGGACCTTAAGACCTACCGTGTAGGCAAAGCCAGCCCCTCCATCTTCAATGGGGTGACGGTAAACTACTACGGAACTCCTACCCCCCTGTCGCAGGTCGCTTCCATCAGCACCCCTGATGCAAAGACACTTGCCATCCAGCCTTGGGAGAGGAGCCTTATCGCTACCATCGAGAAGGCCATCATCGACGCCAACCTCGGATTCACTCCCCAGAACAACGGCGAAGTCATCCGCTGCACCGTCCCCGCTCTTACCGAGGATCGCCGCAAGGAACTCGTCAAAAAGGCCAAAGCCGCTGGCGAGAATGCCAAGGTCGTGGTGCGCAACGCCCGCCGCGACGCTATGGACCTGCTCAAGAAAGCTCAGAAGAACGAGGGCATGAGCGAGGATACCGAGAAGGAAGGAGAGGCCGAAGTTCAGAAGACCACCGACAAGTACGTAAAGAACGTCGATGATCTCGTAGCAGCAAAGGAAAAGGAAATCCTTACAGTCTAGATAGTATCTGCGCGAACGCGTCGGCATCGGCTTCTTCCACGAAGCCGGCCTTCACCGGAACGGCGAACAGGCGCTTGCGCACCGATTCATCTACCTTTTTACAGTCGAGGACGCGGACAGCGTCCTTTTCTGTTGTAAGCAGGGCGGCGGTAGGATACTTGCGTACGGCAGCAGCGATGCTCCGCATATCCGCCTTGCTGTAGGCATGATGGTCGGGGAAGTTCAGCACGTCCACTATCTTATAGGTATCGCTGAGATATGCGCGCAGGGCGCTGTCATCGGCAATGCCGGTGAAAAGGATCACGGTCTTGGAATAGATATAACGGGGATCCGCCTCCTCCCGCCATACAGGCACGGGAGCATCGTAATCCACGGTCGTGAAGAACAGAGGCTGGTCTTCGCGCAGATGCAGGCTCGTCCGCCACTCTTCCCTCTCCTCGGGATCCATCTCGTGCGGGCATTTGCTTACTATCACCACGTCGGCATCCGCTATGCGGGAAGGCAGATCGCGCAGCCGCCCGAAAGGCAGCAGATGGTCCTCGAAGATGGGCCGGTTATAATTCACCAGCACGACATTCAGGCTGGCGTGAAGCTTCTTATACTGGAAAGCATCGTCCAGCACTATCATCCCGGCACCGTCCTCCACCAGCTTCTTGCAGCCCTCCACCCGGTTCTTGTCGACCGCTACGTTCACGGCGGGGAACTTGCGCTTGATCTGCAGGGGTTCATCCCCGGCAAAAGCAGCAGTGCTGTCGGCCTGCACGGTCTGGTACCCTTTGCTCTTACGCTTGTATCCGCGGGAGAGCACGGCCAGCCCCAGCTCCGGGCGCAGTGCCCGCAGCTGACGCAGGATCATCTCGGTGTGAGGGGTCTTTCCCGTACCTCCGACGGTAATGTTACCCACGCATACAGTGGGGACGTCCGCTCCGGGGGCCTTTCTCCAGGCCTTGGCGGCGCGTTTAAGAATCAAGCGATGAATCAGCATAGGTTTCGGCGATATTGTCCAGAATAGTATAAAGCTCGGAGGCATCCAAAGTGGTGACCATCCGCATGCGTGTTTCTTTGAAATCGGGCAGGCCCTTGAAATAGCAGCTCAGATGCCGGCGCATCTCGTAGATTCCGCGGGGTTCGCCCTTGTATTGCAAGGAGAGAGAGAGCTGGCGCTTGGCCAGGGCCACCTTCTCGGCCACCGGCAGCGGCGGGAGTTCCTCGCCCGTCTGCAGGAAATGTTTTATCTCCCGGAAGATCCAGGGATGCCCGAAGCTCGCACGGCCTATCATTATTCCATCCACCCCATAACGATCGAAGGCCTCCTTGGCCTGAAGGGGGTTGGTGATGTCGCCGTTGCCGATGATTGGAATGTGCATCCGGGGATTGTTCTTGACCTCTCCGATCAGAGTCCAGTCGGCGGAACCTTTGTACATCTGGCAGCGGGTGCGTCCGTGGATAGTAAGGGCCTGGATGCCGACGTCCTGCAGGCGCTCGGCAAGTTCCACTATGATTTTGGAAGAATCATCCCAGCCAAGGCGGGTCTTCACGGTGACGGGCTTGCCCACGGCCTCCACGACCGCCTTGGTGATGGCCACCATCTTGTCGGGATAGCGCATCATTCCTGAACCGGCCCCCCGGCCTGCGATCTTGGTGACCGGGCAGCCGAAGTTGATGTCGATGACATCCGCCCCGTGGCCTCCTACCAGTTCCACGGCCCTGTCCGCCATCTTGGCGGCATCTACCATGGATTCGGGGATGTGTCCGTAGATCTGGATGCCCACCGGAGCCTCCTCTTCGAGGGTTTTCATCTTGGCGAGAGCCTTGCTGGCGTCGCGGATGAGGCCGTCGGAGGGGATGAATTCGGTGTACACCATATCCGCCCCCTGCTCACGGCAGAGAATGCGGAACGAAACGTCCGTCACATCCTCCATCGGAGCAAGCAGTATGGGTTTTTCGCCGAGATCTACGGGTCCAATCTTCATATCGTGCAAATTTACAAGTTTTTTCGGCAGAATTGTTATTTTTGTAGATATGGAAAACATCTATGCCGAGAGGATTGCGCAGTTGCGCATGATGATGCGCAGCCGCGGATGGGATGCGGTGCTGCTGACAGGTTCCGACCCCCACGGGAGCGAATATCCCGCCGAACGCTGGAAATGCGTCCAATGGCTGACGGGCTTCACCGGCGAAGCCGGCGACGTGGTCGTGACTCTCGACCATGCAGGGCTCTGGACCGACACCCGCTACTTCATACAGGCCGTGCAGCAGCTCGAAGGCACGGGCGTCGAACTCCACAAGATGAGGGTTCCGGAGCAGGTGCCGATCCCCGAATGGATAAAGCAGAAGTTCGCCGGCGAGAACGAGGTGTACATCGCACTCGACGGGCTCTGCGTGGATGCAGGCTTCGCACGGGAGATAAAGTCCGGGCTGAACGCGGGAGGCGCCGCCTGCCATCTGGTCAGCATCCCCAATCTGATAGATGCCATCTGGCCGGACAGGCCGGGAATTCCCCAGACACCCATATTCACCGTGGACCCTGGCGAGAGCCGCATCGAAAGGCTCGGCCGCCTGAGAGACTGGATAGCGGAGAAGGGTGTGGATTATGTGCTGCTGAGTTCGCTCGACGACATCGCCTGGACCCTCGACGTTCGGGCATCCGACATAGAATACAATCCCCTCGTAATCTCCTTCCTGCTGGTGGGTGCCGAGAGTGCGGATTGGTTCGTACTAAAAGATGAAATCGAGGACGAAGGTTCGGAGAAAACCTTCGCAGAGCTGCGTGAGGATGGGATCTTTCTCCGTTACTACGAAGAAGCGGAAATCGCCCTCAGCGAGGTGGACGGCAGCGTAGCGGCGGCAGGCCTCAACTACCATCTGTCCTCCCTGATAGGTCCTTCCCGGCTGGTGGAGATGCCCTCCCCCGTGCAGGCCTGGAAAGCCGTCAAGAACTCCATCGAGATAGGAGGCATGCGCGACTCTCATCTGCAGGACGGCATAGCCATGGTCAGGTTCCTCCACTGGCTGGAACGCTGCATCAGCAACGACCGCGCCATCAGCGAGTGGGATGCGGCCGTCAAGCTCGGCCAGCTGCGAGCGGAGATACCCGGTTACCAGGGCGACAGCTTCGAAACCATATCGGCCTACGGGCCTTCGGCGGCACTGCCGCACTATATCACTCCGAAATCCGGGGCTCCCATGCTGGAGGCGAGGGGGCTGTACCTCTGCGACTCCGGCGGGCAGTATCTGAACGGGACCACCGACATCACCCGCACCTGGGCCCTGGGGCCTTGTTCGAAACTGGAGATGGAGGATTACACCCTGGTACTCCGCGGGCACATCGGTCTGGCGCGGGCAGTATTCCCCGCCGGCACTCCCGGGTGCCGCCTGGACGCTCTGGCACGCGAACCTCTCTGGGCCTGCCAGAGGAATTTCGGCCATGGCACAGGTCATGGCGTGGGATGGTTCCTGGGAGTGCACGAAGGGCCTCAGGACATACGCCAGAATCTGAATCCTGCCGGATTTGCTGCGGGGATGATAGTGTCGGACGAACCGGGCATCTATCGCGAAGGGCTGTTCGGCATCCGGCACGAGAACCTGCTTCTCTGCGTTCCGGCCGGGACGAATGATTTCGGGGATTGGCTGCGATTCGAGCCGCTGACGCTCTGCCCCTTCGACACCGAGCCGCTGATAGAGGGCATGCTCACGCCGGACGAGCGCGAGTGGCTGAACGATTATCACGAAATGGTTTACGGGCGGCTGAGTCCCTACCTCGACGCCTCCGACGCAGAATGGCTGCGGGAGAAGACGGTGGCCATCTAGCCTATTCCGGGCGGAAACGGGATTCCAACGCGCTGGCTATACGCACCAGATCCTTCACGGGGCCTTCGAGTTCGAAGCCCGAGCCCGTGCGGGTGAAGGTGATGCGGTCTTCCAGCATGCGGAACAAGCGCATGACGGGCGATTGCAGGCGGAAAGTCAGATTCTCGCCATTTTCACTTTCGAGCACATAACCCCGGTCGTGCATAAGTTCCACTACACCGGGACGTATCTCGTCGTAGGCCCCGGGGACGAAGGCCTTGCGGGTGCCGAAACCCAGTCTGGGATAGATGATTGCGAAGATGACGAGTATGCCGGCAATCTTCCAGAGGGACTTGGCACCCTCGCGGAAAATGTCGTTAAGAGATGATCCGATTACCCCGAAAACGGAGAGCAGGACCAGAACTATGCAGAGGAAAATTGCCAGATAGGCAAAGTATTTGAAGGAACGTACGATGTATTTCATGCCACGAATTTAGGAAATAATCATTACTTTTGCATAAATAGCGTTTATTATGGAAAGAGAAGATCCTTTGATGAGACTTGAGCGCGAAGAGCGCGAACGTAAAGAAAGAGGTAAGAGCCTGAAGCCCGTCATGTGGGTTCTGGTTGTCATTGCCATTGCCCTTGGCGGAGTGCTCGCTTACGTATGGTCCAGCAAGAACAGTTTGGTCAAGGACCTGGAAGTTGACAAGCAGCAGCTTACCGAGCAAATCATGAACCTGCAGGGGGACTACGAGTCACTCTCCACCGAATATGATTCCGTGAATGCACAGCTCGATTCTTCCAAGGAAGAGGTCGCCCAGCTGGTGGAGCGCATAAAGAAGACCGACGCCACCAACCGCGCGAAGATGCGCCAGTACGAGAAAGAACTCGGAACCCTGCGCAGCATCATGCGTGGCTATGTCAAGCAGATCGACTCGCTCAACACCCTGAACAAGAAGCTGACCGTGCAGGCCGCGAATGCCCGCCGCGAGGCTGCCGAAGCCAATACCCGCAATGCCGAGCTTAACGAGCAGGTTACCGCCCTCACCGAGAAGGTGGCAGTCGGTGCCGTCATCAAGGCCCGCAGCATCCAGCTCGTCGCTTATGGTGCATCCGGCAAGGTCATGGACCGCAGCAGCCGTGTTACCCAGATGGTGGTGAACCTCACCCTGGCCGAGAATGACCTGGCACAGACCGGTCCTGTGCGCATCTTCGTGCGCGTGAAGGATCCCGAGGGAATACTGCTGATGGATGGCACAGGTGCCAGCTTCACTTATGATGGCGAGCCTATGCCTGCTACTGCTTCGCGTGAAATCGACTACAATGGTAAGGATGTGGATGTGAGCATCTACATCAACAATACCGGCGAGTTCAGCAAGGGTATCTACACCGCCGAGGTGTATACCGTGCAGGGTCGCCTTGGCAAGGCAGAGACCATGCTGAGGTAATGATCTATCTCCACGTCCCTTTTTGCAGGAGTTTCTGCACGTATTGCGATTTCTATTCGGAGGTCGCTTGCAAGGGGAGGGACGAGGCCGCTTTCGCCCGTTGGGCGGATGGTGTCTGCGAGGAGATCGAGGCGCGGCGGCAGGAGATCGAAAGTACTTTGGATTTAGATACTCTTTATATCGGAGGAGGTACGCCCAGCGTGCTTCCTCTTTCTGTTTTGCGGCGGATTCTATCCACGCTGGCGGGAGTGCCGTTCGCTCCGCTACCGCCACGCACGGGCTCACTCAAAAAACTTCCGCGAACGGCAGCTCCCGACCAGCCCGGGCGTCCAGAGTCAAACGAAACAGTCCACCGATATGCCGAGTTTACCATCGAAGTGAATCCGGAGGATATAGTGGAGAGGGGGCCGGAGTACGTCCGCGGACTGCTGGAGCTGGGGGTTACGCGCATCAGCATGGGAGTGCAGTCGCTCGACGACGGCATCCTACGGTGGATGAACCGGCGGCATTCGGCCGATGGGGCGCGCAAGGCTTTCAGGGCCATCCGCGACACCGTGCGGGAGGAGAACATCCCCTGCGATGTGAGCATCGATCTCATTACCGGAGTGCCGGGGATGTCGATGGATATCTTGCGCAGCAGCCTGGAAGAAGTCATCTCCTGGAAACCGGAACACATCTCCGCATACCAACTGAGCATAGAGGAAGGCAGTGCGCTGGCCCGGATGATCGAGAAGGGCGAGGTGACGGAACTGGGCGAGGAGGAATGCCGCGCGCAGTACGACCTGGTCTGCGGCAGGCTGGCGGAGGCTGGATATCATCACTACGAAATCTCCAACTGGGCCATCCCCGGACATGAGGCGGTGCACAATTCCGCCTACTGGACGCGGCATCCCTACGTCGGGCTGGGTCCCGGGGCGCATTCGCTGGTGGGGAACCGTCGGAGCTGGAACAGCCAGGTGCTCAGCGGCTGGACTTCGGAGGGCGAAGATCTGACCCCCGAACAAATCCACGAAGAAGAGGTGATGCTGCTCGCACGTACCGACCGCGGTCCCATCCCCGAACGCGACTGGTTCATCGCCGACGAAATTATCCTGCAGCAGCTATCTTCCTAATAATCAGCCACTTCCCTATAGGAGAATCGTCGAAATAGTATCAATGGATTAAGTGCTGCGCGGCAGCGCAGAGGGCGTCGTAGAATTCAGGGCCGAAGCGGCGGATGAGGGGTTCGCGGAGGAACTGATAGACGCGGATTCCTTCGCGCCGGCCACGTTCGAAGGCGCATTTGCAGATATCCCAGCGATGCAGGTTCAGAGCCATTCCCCCACCCTTGAACTTCTTCACGCGTATCGGATAGAGGGAGCAGGAGATGGGTTTGGTGCGTCCGGCAAGTTCTATGGCGCAGAGGCAATTCTCCCCCTCGAAACGGCAGTAGGCACATTCTTCGGTGCCCGGTACGAGCGGAGTTACAAGGTCGTTCTCGCGGTCCACGGCAAAGAATCCGGAAGATTCGGCGGCTTCGCGGCCTTTCTCGGAAATCAGTTCCTTGAAAGCGGGATAATCATTCTCGATGGCGGGGATCTCCTCTTCCTCCAGCGGAGCCCCGCTGTCGCCCACTATGCAGCAGGCGCCTTTGCAGACAGGATAATCGCAGGCAAAGAATTCGCAGACGACATCCTCGCTCACGAGCACGTCCCCGATCTGGATTATAGTACCGAAATCCTCGCGTCTCATTTGATCACATATTCTACCTTGCTGCCTTTCTCAAGGGCGGCTATCACGTCATAGACATCCTGGGCGGTAACTTTCGACAGGTAGGTCGAGTAGTTGGAAATCATGTCCTTTCCTTCGGAATTACGGCGCAGGACGGCCTCCATCAGGTAGTCCGGATTCGCAACTTCGCCCGCCATCTCGGTGGAAAGCGCCTCCTTCAGGCCGGCCAGGGTCGAGGGGGTAAGAGTTGCGGAGGATATGCGGACAAGGGCATCGCGCAGGCGGTTCATCACTTCCATGGGGTCGGCAGGTTCGATGTCGGCAGGCAGTCCTTCGGAAGGGCAGGGCCTGCAGTTGATGTAGATGGCTATACGTTCGGTGGGGAGCAGACGGAGGTCGGGGACCACCTCGAAATACTGGCCGAGGGGTGCCAGATCTACTACGAGTTCGCGGCGCAGATGCTCGACCGCTATGCGGAAGGCGCACCACGACTGCATGGTGAAAGGCCTTTCGGCGGCCATGGCAATATTGGCTCCCGAGCCCTCTCCAAGGCCGGTTTCATCGCGGCCGGTGGTATATGTAGACCAGCCCGAGCGGAGCTGGTAGGCCATCTTGGAACGCACGGAGAAGTTCTTGCCGGTACGGAACCCGCCGAGCACCTTGCAGAGCATCTTCTGCAGGCCATAGGCAGAGAGGTTCCCTTCTATGAAGATGATTCCGTCCTGATTCTTGAGGAACTGGGCGGAGAAGTATCTCTCGGCTTTCTCGGGGAGGTCTCCGGTGAGTTTCCCTATGGATTTGGTGTCCGGATAGTAGAAGTCCGGGCACATGATGCTGTCGGTAACGGTGTTGATGCCCTCGAACGACTGGCGGAAGTCTTCCTGGCGGAGAGCTTCGCAGCGGCGGTAATAGTCGAAGGCCTTGGGATTCAGGCGGCGGTTCTTCTGTATGGAAAGCAGCGAACGGAAGAGCAGCATCATGCGGTCGGATGGCACCGTGCCGCTGATGCGCATGTCTGCCGCGGTGACCTTGCAGTTCATGCTTATGCCATTGGATTCCAGCATGTTGCGGAACCGCATAGCATCCATCCCGCTCACGTCGTACAGGCCGAGCATATCTCCCACGAAAGCACTTTCACCTTCGCCTATGAGGGGCACTTCGGGGTGCCCGCCACGTATCATCTGCGCATAGCGTATGCGGGAATCGTCCGTCTTCTTGAAGATGACCTTCATGCCGTTGGAGAAGGTCCAGAGGGTGCCTCCGGTCTGCGGGTCGGTGACCTCCGACTTGACGCGGACCTTGCGGTCGACCGGATAATAGAGGGCGAGGCTGTCCCCGAACTTGACCGTGGTGCTTGCGGCCTCGAATTCCTTCCATCCCTTCTGGAAGACGGAAAGCAGGTTCTCGGTGGAGAGGGTGTCGGACGGCGTGCCGAAGTGCACGGTGAGGTTCCTGCGCGGATCGAGAAGTGCCGACACGAAGCGGTTGAACATCGACAGGTCCTGGGTGATGGAGATCTTGCGGCCGCTGAAGAACTTGACTATCTCCTTGCGCGAAGCAAGGCTGGCACCATAGAGGTAGTTCGCCTTGCAGGTAGCCACATATTCTTTGTTGGAGACGGCCGCAGCGCTGTTCTTAGCAGCCCAGGTGGTGAAACGGTCCTTGGCGTCGAAGAACTCCTGAGGGGTTACTCCGTTCTTGTCGATGTCGGCCAGCACGCCGGCTATGAGGCCGGTGGCAAGGGGGATATCCTCCTCGCGGACCCCGGCGTAGAGCGAGTAGCGCTCGTTACCGTCCGTCTTCGAACTGTCGATGTAGCGGAAGCGGACATAGGCCAGGGGGATGTCTTTTTCGAGGAAGAGGGCTTCGATGCGCTTGCGCAAGATGTCGCCCAACTCGCGGGAGAACATGCTGGACACCAGCGGCTGAGGCGTGCCCATGTATTTTGCCGGGGTGCGGGGAGATGCGTAGCTGACCACTATCTCCGAGAGGTTCCGGGTGTTGCTTTCGTAGTGGATGAAGTGCGGACGGTCGTTGGGCGACCAAATGTAGTGGGGCTTTTCGGGGGCCGGGGTCCGCTTGCCGACGGTAAGCGACATCAGGTAAAGCCTGTCCTTGAGTTTGGCGGCATCCAGGTCGCCGCAGGCTATGATTGCCTGCTCTCCCTTGTACTTGGAAACTATGTCGAAGAGGAGGACTATGGTAGAGTCCAATGCAACGGATTGGAAGGTCGGCACATCTTCAAAACTGTAGACGGCCGAAGACGCTTCGTAGGAAATATAGCCGTTGCGGGTATAGCCTACGCCCTTGGAAGCCAGGAAAGAATAGCCCAACGCGGAGCGCGCATCGTCTTGATTTTCAGCGCCTTTCTGGACCAGAGCGAAGTTGGCATAGCCTTTGGAAGTAGTATTCGGGACTATGTAGTAGGAGATTCCGTTGGCAAAATGTCCGGAGGAAATGCCGGCCTCTTGCCCAAAAGTGGGGAGTTCCTGAGCAGAAAGCCCGAAGGATGCTGCCAGAAGCGCAAAGAGGGTGGCAAAGTGTAGGACCGTTTTGAACATAATTACCGCTAGCTAGCACAAAAATACAACAAAATTTACTATTTTTGCGAAATTGCAATCAAGGATTGAACCAAAACAAATATTTGAGAAATGAAAAAGCTTATCATCTTTGTAGCATCGATGCTTTGCGCAGGATTCGTTAACGCACAGGATCTCGCATCGGTGACCGAAATCTACAACAGTGGTATCACTGCAAATGAGGCCGGGAACGTTGAATTGGCTCTCCAGAACTTCAAAGAGGCTCTGGTAATGGCAGAGGCTCTTGGCGAGCCCGCAGCCGACATTGCCCAGAATTGCAAGAACTCGATTCCTATCCTTATGTTCTCGCTGGCCAAGAAGGCTGTTAATGAAGCAGATTACGAAAAGGGCCTCGCCGGTCTGAAAGAGACCATCGAGGTTGCCAACAAATATGGTGTCGACGATGTAGCCGAAGAGGCCAAGGGCCTGGTACCCCAGGTTCTCATGCAGAAGGCTAACGGACTGTTCAACGACAAGGACTTCAATGGTGCCGTCGAGGCTTACAAGGCCGTTCTCGCAGAGGATGCCACCAATGGTATGGCAAGTCTCCGTCTCGGTGCTGCCTACAAGGCTCTCGGCGACAAGGAATCCGCAATCGCCGCCTTCCGTGAGGCAATTGCCAACGGACAGGAGAAGCAGGCTGCCAAGCAGATCGTGACCATCCTCCAGCAGGAAGCCACCGCCAACCTCAAGGCCAAGAAGTACGACGAGGCTATCGCCAGCGCTCTCGCATCTAACGAGTTCGGCGACAATGCCAAGGCATACCAGATCGCCGGTACCGCAGCTTCCAACGCCGGCAAGCTGAAAGAGTCCATCGAGTATTTCCAGAAGTTCATCGAGGTCGATCCCAACGCCAAGAACTCCGGAGACATCCTCTTCAGCATCGCCGTCAACTACCAGAAGATGAAGGATCTCGCCAAGGCTAAGGAGTACTACCAGAAGGCTGTCGCCACTCCTGGCAAGATCAAGCCGGACAACATGAAGGTTGCCCAGCAGATGCTTGCCACTCTCAAGTAAATGAAAACCTTCCTGGAACTTCTTGCTCCGGCAAGGAATGCAGACATCGGCATCGCTGCGATTGACAGCGGTGCCGATGCCGTATATATCGCCGGGCCGCAGTTCGGCGCCAGGAAAGATGCGGGCAATCCCATCGAAGAGATTGCCAGACTGTGCGCATATGCGCATAAATTCGGGGCCAGGATATTCGTGACCGTGAACATCGTCCTCCGCGAGGATGAGATAGAAGAAGTGCACCGCCAGATGCTTGCAGAGCAGGAGGCGGGGGTGGACGCCTTCATCATCCGCGACATGAGGATATGCGGCTGGAAGGATATCACGGTGCCCCTGCATGCTTCTACCCAGTGCGCGATACGCACGGTGGAAGATGCGCTCCGCTACGAAGCGGCCGGCTGCAGCAGGATAGTCCTGGAAAGGGAGCTGTCGCTTGCTACCGTCCGGGAAATCTGCAAGGCAGTGAGCTGCGAGGTGGAGTTCTTCGTGCATGGTGCCCTCTGCGTATGCTACAGCGGAGATTGCCGCCTGAGCGAGTACCTCGACGGGCGTAGTGCCGACCGTGGGGAATGCGTACAGGCTTGCCGCTCGATGTACGACCTCGTGGATGAAAGCGGGAAGGTTCTCTTGCGCAACAAGGCCCTGCTTTCGCTCAAGGATTTCAATCTGCATGACAGGCTGCCGGAACTCGCAGCGGCCGGTGTCTGCTCTTTCAAGATAGAAGGCCGGCTGAAAAGCATGTCCTACGTGCGCAATATCACCAGATACCACTCCATGGCCCTCGACGAACTGGTGGCTTCCGACCCGGAAAAATACGCCAGGGCATCGTTCGGAAGGGTTTATGGAGGGGTGGCTCCCGATCCTTGGAAGACCTTCAACCGCGGATATACCGAACTCTATTTCGATGGCAAGAGGGGCAAATGGTCGTCGATGGATGCTCCAAAGTCGATGGGAGAGTTCATCGGAACGGTAATCCGGGTGCGTCGTCACGGAAAAGACATGGAAATCATGCTCAAAACGGCCTCCAAGGGCCTTGAGTTGCACAATGGCGATGGTTTCGCCTTTGCCGGCAAGGGCGGGGTCGTAGGTTTCCGCGGGGACCTTTGTTCAGGTAACACCATTGTTTGCAAGCCTGTCGAAGGGGTGCGCGAAGGCCTCTCTTTATACCGCAATATCGACACCGTTTTCGAGAAGGAATTGGACAAGAATCCTGCCCGCAGGGAGCTCCAGGTGGATCTTTCGGTAAGGGTGCATGGCAGATGGAACATAGATGTTACCGCCCGTTGCGAGGATGGCCGGGAGTTCTTGAGTCCGTTCAAAGCGGACCTCGAGAGGGCCGAGAACCGCGAGAGGGCCGAGGCCATGCTTCGCGAGCAGTTGGGAAAGCGCAGTCTGCACTATAATTTCAGGGTGGTGTCGCTGGTTTCGGAGGCTCCGGGAGGGGCTTTGCCTCTGCTGAGCGCATCTACCATCAATAGCATACGCCGCCTTATTGCCGAAGACCTGGATACCATCCCCGTAAAAGCCATACCCATGGCATCCGTGGCCAGGGAAGGGCGTCCGGCAGTAGAGAATGCGCCAATTACGGCCGAGCCGCTGATGGTTTCGAAGTATTGCATCCGCTACGAACTGGGGCTCTGCCCGGTGCATCAGGGTGCCAAACCCACCGGCCAGCTTTACCTCCTCAACAACGGCCGCCGGCTTACCCTCGGCTTCGACTGCAAGAAGTGCGAGATGCGTGTTATTCAAGGGCAAAGGTGAGTTTGACGTCGCCGAAGCGGCCCTCTATGGTTTTTCCTTTCGAGAAGTAGGTGGCGCCGAGCTGCCCGCGCCATACGATATCGTCGTGAGTGTTGAAGGGGATGTCTATGTCGAAGCCGTAGGACTTGGATTTGACCTTGACGGTAGCGGAGCACTTCCAGTTGGTGCGCGTTCCTCCATCATCTTCCACCACCAGGAAGGCCAGCTTGTCGAGCTGCTCCGAAAAATCAGTTACCAGAACCGCATTGAAATGCTTCTGGATGCCCTTCTCATAACGCTTCACCACCACCACGAAATCCGTCACGCTCGGCGAATAGTTCCGTAGCTGCTCCTCGGTAGTGGCATAGAATCCATCCACGCCCCCGCACCAGATGTGGAACTCGCTGGCGCCCGCGAACCAGCTGTCGTAGTTGCGCAGCATCGTAAAGTTTTTTATATATAGGTTGCACCGGGGAGTGTCGTCATCTTCGTCTTCGTCCCAGATGGTTTTACTGCGCAGCAGCGAACTCAGCGGCGTGTACTGCGAATCGTCATTCTGGTTGATGACCCAGACCGGACGTTTCCGGGCAACGGCCTCGTCCACGAACACCGAATCCGTGACCGCATATCCCCCGTCGGACCCGGATACCACATAGGCATAGTTGGATTCCGACCCGTCACCCGGGTCGAAAGTGATCAGAGGGATGGTTTCCCCGTCCCACAGTTCGGAATAGGGCCAGTATATCTGCATCCCGGACTCCATAAGCGCGTCCAGATAGCGCTGCACGTCGTCGGCACCGGCCTTGGACCTTGCCGGCAGGCGGGCAGAGAGATATTCCTCTATCAGGTTCTTGATGGGGTTCCCGTAGGCAGATGCCGCCTTTGAGGCGGCGGCCTTGTCGCTCCCCACCCCCGCACCGGGGACGGTCAGCAGGTCGGACATCATATACTCCTCGTCATATCCGTTGCAGGAAGATGCGCTTACGGCCTCGTAGACTTCCGACAACTGTTCGCTCCCTATAGGGAGGCAGGAAAGCATCCTCGCCACTTCTCTTTTACTCATCGCTCCTTCCGAGCCAGGTCCAACCGCCTCCACGCCCCGGTTGCAGGCGTTTGCGGCAAGCAGCAACGCTGCCGACGCAACGATTACGGACATTGTTTTCATACGCCACTTTCTTTTTTGCAAAGTGAGCGATAATTATCCGTTTACTTCCAGTTTTAAACGTTTAGTTTCCGAAAAAGGCCACCGGGCTGCCCAAAATCCGGACATCAGAAATAAAACAATACCCCCGAAAACATATATTTTGCATGTTTCCAGGGGTATATAAGACAGAGTGCGGACTAGCCGTTCTCGATGATATCAGTAAGGAAGTCGGTGATGTCGATGCCGGCGGCACGCACCATCTTAGGCACGAGCGAGGCACTCGTCATGCCGGGAATGGTATTCACCTCGAGGAAATAGAGCCCGTCTTCGGCATAGATGTAATCCATGCGCACCAGTCCGGCGCAGTCGAGATTGTCGTAGATGCGGGCGGTAGTCTCCTGCACCAGCTTCACTATGTCGTCGGAAGCTTCGGCCGGGCAGACCTCGCGGCTATGGCCGTTATACTTGGCATCGTAGTCGAAATACTCGTTCTCGGTGATGATCTCGATGATAGGAAGGGTGTGCACCACGCCGGAAGTGCGGTAAGCCGCGCAAGTGAACTCACGACCGGTAATCCCCTGCTCCACAAGCACGGTAGGGCCTTCGGAGAAGGCATAACCCACGGCAGTGGCCACCTCGGCGGGATCCTTGACCATGGACACCCCGAAACTCGATCCGCCGATGGTAGGCTTCACGAACACGGGGAACTTGAGGGTAGATGCAACCTGGCCGGCGAAGGCCTGCAGGTCGGCACCCTTGTGCACGAACGCGTCGGGAGCGCACTTGACTATGCCAAGGTCGCGGATGTAGCTCTTGCAGGCATACTTGTCGAATGCTATGGCACTGACTGCGGCGGAACAGGTGCTGAAGGGGATGCCTAGCATCTCCAGATAGCCCTGCAACTGGCCGCTTTCGCCGGGAGCTCCGTGCTGCACTATGTAAACATAGTCGAAGTTCACTTTCTCGCCCAGCACCATCACGCTGAAATCGGTCTTATCCATCTCCGGACGGGCGCCCTCGGGGAAGGTGACACGCATTGCATCCTTCTTCTTGCATGCCACGAGCTGCCAGCGCCCGAAACGGGCAAAAATCTCGTAAACATCGAACTTGTCGCCGTCGATGCGGGATGCGACAAACTCACCGCTACGGCATGCCACCTCCCACTCGGAGGAATCGCTGCCGTAGACTACGGCTATAGTCTTGTATTTTGCCATATTATTCGAAATAATAATCTTCTTCTGACTTATTCTCGGCCTGCCCCTCGTCGGTGGTCTCGATGTCGCCGCCGGTGCAGTCGAGGTTGAACGCAGCTCCTGCAGGAGCCATGAAACGGTCGGCTTCGCTGAAGAGCCCGTCTGCAAGGCACTTCTTCATCCAGATACCCCAGATAGGCAGGGCCATGTTGGAACCGCTACCCAAGGCGAGGGAGTTGAAGTGGATCTGACGGTCCTCGCCACCCACCCATACGCCGCAGGTGATCGAAGGAGTATATCCGATGAACCAACCGTCGGAGTTGTCGTTGGTGGTACCGGTCTTGCCGGCGATCTCGCCCTTGAGACCGTAGGCCGAACGCAGACGGGCGCCGGTGCCATGGTTGACCACGCCTTCCATCAGGTTCACCATGAGGTAGGCAGTATTCTCGCCGATAGCCTCACGCTTGCGATTGGTAAACTCGGAGAGCACGTTGCCCTGGCTGTCCTCGATGCGGGTCACATACATAGGGGAGATGTACACGCCTCTCGAAGGCAGGGCGTTGTAGGCCGCGACCATCTCCTGTACGGAAATTTCGGCAGCACCCACGCAGAGGGCATAGACCTCGTCCAGATGGCTGTAAACGCCCATCTTGTGCATCATTTCGGCCATTGCATGAGGGCCGAACTGCTTCATGAGGTAGGCGGAGATATTGTTGGAGGAATGGGTCAGGCCCCACTTGAGGGTGACCGTCTTCCCTATCCATTCGTCTTTGTCGGTAGAGCGGGGGGTCCAGTCGGTGCCGTCCCCGGCGATGAAGGACTGGGGGACGTTTATGACCTTGTCGCAAGGCGACATCCCCTCCTGCATTGCGAGGGTGTAGAGGAAAGGCTTGATGGTGGATCCCACCTGACGCTTGCCCTGGCCCACGTTATCGTACTTGAAATAGCGGTAGTTCGGGCCGCCGACGTAGGCCTTCATATGGCCGGTGACAGGCTCGATGGCCACCATTCCGCAACGGAGCACGCTCTTGTACCAGAGGATGGAATCGTTCGGGGTCATCACGGTGTCGATGAATCCCTTCTTATTCCAGGCGAACACCCGCATCTTCACGGGCTTGTCGAACTGGGCGAGGATGTCCGATTCGGGAACGCCGGCCTTGCGCTGCAGGCGGTAGCGGTCGCTCCAGCGGCGGGCGTTGCTCATCAGGCGGTCGCGGGTAGCCTTGTCCACATCTCCCGCGAACGGGGCGTTCTTCTTCCATTTGTTCTCGCGGTCGAAGGCCTTCTGAAGGTTCTTTCCGAGATGCTCGGCCACTGCCTGCTCGGCATTCTGCTGCATGCGGTAATTAATGGTAGTATAGATGCGGAGGCCGTCCTTGTCGAGGTTGTACTTCTCGCCGTCCGGCTTCTTGTTCTTATTGAGCCAGCCGTAGAGCTCGTCGTCGCGCCAGCGGAGAGAGTCGGCGGTATAGTCCTCGGGATAGGCATAGTCGCTGCGCTTGGGCTTGGAGGCGCTCATGTCGCGCTTGAGCATGTCGCGGAAGTAGGGGGCGAGGCCTGCATTGTGGTCCCGGACCTGATAAACCAGGTTGATTGGAATCTGCTGGATGGAATCGGCCTCGGCCTTGGTGATGTACTTATGCTTGGCCATGCGGCCGATCACGAAGTTACGGCGTGCCATGGCCCTTTCGGGATTAAGCGCAGGATTGTAACGGGTAGGCTTGTTGACCATGCCCACCAGGGTTGCGGCCTCCTCGACCGTAAGTTCGGAAGGAAGCTTGTCGAAGAAGGTCTCGGACGCTGCCCTGATGCCGTAGGCACTGCTGCCGAAGAACACGGAGTTCAGATACATGTCCAGGATTTCATCCTTGGTGTAATTGCGTTCGAGCTTGACTGCGGTTATCCACTCTTTGAGCTTGATCCACACCATGCCTATCTTGCCCACGCCCTCCTTGCGGGGGTAGAGGGTCTTGGCGAGCTGCTGGGTGATGGTGGAACCGCCGCCCTGGCTGCTGTCGTGCATGAGGATAGTCTTGAACGCTACTCGCAGCAGGCCCTTGGTATCGATGCCGGAATGCCTGCGGAAGCGGGCATCCTCGGTAGCGATGGTGGCAGCTACGAGATTGGGTGAAAGCTCGTCGAAACTAACGAATGTACGGTTTTCTATATGGAAAGTGGTGAGCACCTCCCCGCCGTCGGCTATGACCTGCGTGGCAAGTTTGCTGTCCGGATGCTCAAGTTCCTCGAAGGAAGGGATGCGCGCGAACAGCGAGACGAGCAGCAGCAGGAAGGCGATCAGGGCGAAGGGAGCGATAACCACGATCCAGAACCATTTTATGATTTTTTTCTTTGTTTCGTCTTTCATTTTTTAATCTTCGATTAGAAACACAAAGTTAGTTTTTTTTGATGACAAATTTTGAAAATTAGCGAGTTTGTGCTTTACTTTGCAGAAAATTCGAATGTTATGGAGGGAAATCTTGTTATTGTCGAGTCACCTACTAAAGCCAGGACCATCCAAAGGTTTCTAGGCCCAGGTTTCACTGTGAAAGCAAGCGAAGGGCACATCAGGGATCTGCAGGAAAAGCAGCTAAGTATAGATATAGAAGGCGGTTTCACCCCGCAATATGTTGTTCCGGACAACAAAAAGAAAGTTGTTTCGGAATTGAAGAAACTCGCATCCGAGGCCGAGACCGTCTGGCTGGCTTCCGATGAAGACCGCGAGGGAGAGGCCATATCGTGGCATCTGACCGAGACCCTGGGCCTCGACAAGGCCCGTACACGCCGTATCGCCTTCCACGAAATCACCAAAGATGCCATCCTCCGTGCCATCGGAAATCCCCGCGAAGTGGACATGAATCTGGTGAATGCGCAGCAGGCACGCCGGGTGCTCGACCGCCTGGTAGGTTTCGAATTGTCACCTATTCTCTGGAAGAAGATCGGCCGCGGCCTTTCCGCCGGCCGCGTGCAGAGCGTCGCCCTCCGCCTGGTAGTGGACCGCGAACGCGAGATAATGGCCTTTACCCCCGAAGCCTTCTACCGCGTGGAGGGCAAGTTCACCGCAGAAGGCGGAGCATCCCTCAAAGGAGTGCTGGACGCCCGCTTCAAATCCGCGGAAGAGGCCGAAGGATTCCTTCGCGACAGCATAGGAGCATCCTATAAGGTAGATGACGTGGAGAAGACCGAGGGCAAGCGCTATCCCGCCCCTCCCTTCACCACCTCCACCCTCCAGCAGGAGGCATCCCGCAAGCTGCACTTCCCCGTCAGCACCACCATGCGCCTGGCCCAGACTCTCTACGAGAAAGGTCTCATCACCTACATGAGAACCGACTCCACCAACCTCTCCGCCCTCGCGCTCGGCACCGCCAAGAAATTCATCATGGACAACTTCGGCCCCGACTACTCCCATCCCAGGCAGTACAGCACCCATAGCAAGGGAGCCCAGGAAGCCCACGAAGCAATACGCCCGACCTTCATAGAGAACGCCTCCATCAGCGGCTCGGCACAGGAAAAGGCCCTCTACAACCTCATCTGGAAGCGCACCGTAGCATCGCAGATGGCAGAGGCCTCGCTGCTGAACACCACCATCCGCATAGCCTCCGACAAACGCCAGGAGAAGTTCGCCGCCGAGGCATCCGAGATAGTGTTCGACGGATTCCTGAAAGTATATATGGAAGGTAACGACGACGAAAACGGCGAAGAAGGGCTCACCGTCGTTCCCGACATCCGCAAGGCGGACGCATTGACTGCCAAGGAGATAGTGGCCGAGTGCAAGTTCACCCGCGCTCCCCAGCGCTACACCGAGGCATCGCTGGTGAAGAAGCTCGAAGAGCTCGGCATCGGCCGCCCTTCCACATACGCACCTACCATAACCACCCTCACCAAGACCCGCGGCTACATAGCCTCCGGCAACAGGGACGGCGTGCGCATGGAGGTCACCAATTTCAAACTGAAAGGCAACGACCTCAGCTCGACCACCAAGAAAGAGCTGGTGGGCGAAGACAAGGGCAAGCTCCTTCCCCAGGACGTGGGCCTGCTCGTGACCGACTATCTGGTGGAGAACTTCCCCACGATCATGGACTACAACTACACCGCCGACGTGGAAAGCACCCTGGACAAGATAGCCGAGGGAGATGAAGACTGGAAGGCCTACCTGAAGGGCTTCTACCCCAGCTTCCACCAGATGGTGGACACCAAACTCCACGACGGCCAGTACACCCACGTGGAGAGGGTTCTCGGAACCGACCCTGCCGACGGGCAGCAGATAGTGGCCAAATACGGCCAGTACGGCCCCTACGTGCAGAAGGGCGAAGGCGATAACAAACGTTTCGCCAGCCTCGACAAGACCCAACTCATCGAGAGCATAACGCTCGCAGACGCTATCAAACTCCTTTCGCTGCCCAGGAACGTGGGCGAATACGAAGGAATCCCCATAATCGCAACAAAAGGCAAATTCGGGCCCTACCTCAAGTATGGCACGATGAATGTTACCCTACCCAGGAAGGCGGACCCTCTCGCCATCAGCCTGGAGGATTGCATCGCAGCCATAAAGGCCCAGAAGGACGCCGCCCCCGAGAACAACATACTTAAGGAATTCCCGGGAGAAGACATAGCCATAATCAACGGCCGCTACGGCCCCTACATCAAACACGACGGCAAGAATTACCGCATCCCCAAGAACGCCGACATCGCGGCGCTCACCCTGGATGAGTGCAAGGGATTGATGGTGGACTTCAAGAAGACAAGAAAAAAGTAATAGCGTATGGGTAACTATCAGATTGACGATGTCGACAGGAGGATTCTTTCCTTCTTGGTGAAGGATGCCAGGATGGCATACCTCGAAATTGCAAGAGAGTGCGGCGTATCCGGTGCCGCCATCCATCAGCGGGTCCGCAAACTTGAAGCGAACGGGGTCATTACCGGCTCCCGCCTGCTTGTGAAGCCCAGCGCCCTCGGCCTCAACGTATGTGCTTTCGTAAGCATAGCCATCTCCGAGGCCAACAAGTACCTGGAAGTGACAGAATCGCTCAAGAAGATTCCCGAGGTCGTGGAGTGCCACTTCGTTACCGGTTCGAGCTCCATGCTCATCAAGCTCTACTGCTTCGATAACGACCACCTCATGAGCGTACTGCTGAACACCATACAGAACATCCCTTACGTGCAGTCTACCGACACGATGATCTCGCTCGACGAAGCCTTCGAGCGTCAGGTCTGGGTGAAAGATTTCAAGAGTACCAGCTTCAGATAAGGAATTCGGCCAAGGAGAGATCCTCCGGAGTCGTAAGCTTTATGTTGTTCCTCTCTCCTTCGATGTAGGAGAGGGGAATTCCGTATTTTGCGGCCACCGAAGCGTCGTCGGTGTAGGAAGTGTCGAACGGAAGCCCGTAGGCGGCCTTGATCTCCTCGGAAAGGAACATCTGCGGGGTTTGTGCCCCGTACACCCGGCTGCGGTCGGGATCGGGCTCTCCGGTGGGGATGATGTTGCCGGAGGCATCCCTCGTAAGGCTCTTGAGGGTGTCGGTGACGGGAAGCACGGGAACCAGCGCGCGGCAGCTCTGCATCCTGTCGAACATGGCACGGATGAGATCCTGCGAGATGAGCGGACGCACGCCGTCGTGTATGGCCACGATGGCGCCGTCGGGGATTACCTTCAAGGCATTGCGTACGCTGTGGAAACGGGTGATGCCGCCCTTGACTATCTTCTGGGGCACGTCCAGGGCATGCTTGATGCAAAGCTCCTCCCAGCGGCCGATATGGGAAGCCGGAAGTACGGTCACCACATTCACGTCGGGGCAGGCCATCACGAAGTCTAGTATGCTCCACATCAGCACGGGGCGTCCCTTAAGCAGCAGAAACTGCTTGGGTTCCTGAGACTTCATCCTGGTACCGCTTCCGGCAGCAGTAAAAATCACGTACTTTTTTCTCTCCATATTGTAAAAAGCTGATGGCAAAATTAACTAATTTTCTTATATTTGTTAGTCTAATCATTTTAAGATCGGAAATGGGGTTTTCTTTTTTGAATCAAGAGCTGGCAATCGACCTTGGAACGGCCAATACCGTCATATATCAGAATGACGAAATCGTATTGGACGAGCCCAGTATCGTTGCTATCGACAACAATACCAACAAATGCATCGCCATCGGCCAGAAGGCCAAGCTGATGCAGGAACGTACGAACCCGGGCATCAAGACCATCCGCCCCCTGAGGGACGGTGTAATCGCCGACTTCAACGCCGCCGAGATGATGATCCGCGGTTTCATCAAGCAGGTGAACAGCAAGCGTCACACGCTCTTCACCCCCAACCTCAAGGTTGTGGTAGGCATCCCCTCCGGTTCCACCGAAGTTGAGATCCGTGCCGTGCGCGACTCTTCCGAGCACGCCGGCGGGCGGGACGTGTTCCTCATCCACGAACCTATGGCAGCTGCCCTGGGTATCGGCCTCGAGGTGCTCGCCCCTAAGGGAAGCATGGTGGTGGACATAGGCGGCGGTACCACCGAGATAGCCGTCATCTCCCTCGGCGGCCTCGTGATCCAGGACAGTATCCGTACCGCAGGCGACGTCTTCACCTCCGACATCCAGTACTATCTGCGCCAGCAGCATAACATCAAAGTCGGTGAAATCACCGCCGAGAAGATCAAGATCGCGGTAGGCGCCGTGATTCCCGACCTCGACGAAGCACCGGAGCCCTACATCGTGCGCGGCCCGAACCTCATGACCGCCCACCCCGTGGAGGCCACCATTACCCACGACGAGATAGCCCACTGCCTGGACAAGTCCATCGCCAAAATCGAGACTTCCATCCTGCACGTGCTCGAGCTGACTCCTCCGGAGCTCTACTCCGACATCGTGGAGAACGGTATCTTCCTCTCCGGCGGCGGCGCCCTTCTGAGGGGTCTGGCAAAGCGCCTTACCGACAAGGTCAACATCCCCTTCCACGTTGCGGAGGATCCTCTGCACGCCGTGGGTCGCGGAACCTGCATGGCACTCAAGAATACGGAGAATTATCCTTTCCTCATGAGATAGCGTATGGCCGGCCGGAAGTCATACGGGCAAATTTGGAGCGCGGCAGTCTTCTTGATTCTGGAGATTGCCGCTATCCTTATGTTGACCGGCACCGGCACCCTCCAGGACATCTGGATAAGCCGCGCATCGCACCGCACGCATGCCCTGCTGTGGGGCACGGGCGAAAAGGTGCGCAACTATTTCACCCTCGACGAGCAGAACCGCGCCCTGGCGGACAAGAACATGGAGCTCATGAAGGCCGTCCAGAGCCTCGGCCAGCAGGCCCTCTCATTCAAGAACGGCCGCCTGTACGACACCGCCACGGTGAAATTCCGCATGATCCCGGCGACCATCGTGAAGGTCAGCCGCAATTCACAGCATAACTACATCGTACTCAACAAGGGTTCGGAAGACGGGGTCAAGCCCCAGACCGGCATCGTTACCACCAACGGAGTGGTGGGTATGGTGAATACCGTGGGCAAGCATTACTCCTACGGAATCACCCTGATGAACACCCGCATGAGCGTCAGCGCCAGGATAGGCCCGACGGGAATGGTAGCGCCCCTCGAATGGGACGGCAAGAGCACGGACGGCGCCGTGATGCGCGGCCTGCCCCTGCACCACGAAATCCCCCCGGGCGACACGGTGTGGACCAGCGGATTCTCCAGCGTATTCCCTTCCGACATCCCCATCGGAATCACCCAGAAGAGCAAGCTGGTAGATGGCAGCACCGTGGAGGTGTCCGTACGCCTCTTCCAGGACTTCTCGGCCCTGCGCTACGTTATAATCACCGAAAACCTCGACCGCGACAGTATCGCGGAGATTGAAAAGGAGGCCCTGAAATGAGGTCGCGCTTCGTCATAAGCTTCATCGCCATGATAGCCATCCAGGTGATGCTCGGAGGGCTGATCAATCTTTCGCAGTATCTGGTGATATGCATACTGCCGGTGATGATAATGTGCCTCCCCATCACCTTCGGCACCGGACGCGTGCTGCTGGTAGCCTTCGTCGCCAGTTTGGTGGTGGACTTCTTCACCGATGGCGCGCTCGGCCTCACGGCCGTGGCACTGCTGCCGGTCGCGTTCACCCGCAACGCCCTCATCCGTCTCGTATTCGGTTCCGAACTGCTTTCCCGCAGGGAAGATATATCCATCCACAAGCAAGGCGCAGGAAAAGTGCTTCTGGCCATCCTGCTTGCCACGACCTTGTATTTCCTCGTTTTCGTACCGGTGGATTGCGCCGGCACCCGTCCTCTCTCCTTCATCGCCCTGCGAATACTCCTTTCGGTCGCCGTGAGCACGGCACTTTCGTACTATGTAGCAGGGGTGCTGTCCCCGAGGGAGGCTGACAGATGGAGTTGAAACGCAACCATAAGCTCATCATAGGGCTCTGGGCAGTCATCTTCATACTGCTCGTACGCCTCTTCATAATCCAGCTAGTCGACGATTCCTACAAGAGGGATGCGGACAATAATTCCATGGTATACCATACCATCTACCCTCCCCGGGGGATCGTGTACGACCGCAACGGAGAGGTGCTGGTGGGCAACCGCATCTGCTACGACATACTGGTGACGCCGCGCGAAGTTGCCGCCTTCGACACCCTGGCCCTGGCATCCGCCCTGGAGCTGGACACCCTCTGGATAAGGGAGCAGATGGCCTACTACAAGAAATACCGCTCCCGCATAGGATGGCAGACCCTCCCCTTCGTGAAGCAGGTCAGCATAGAGAAATACATGCGCTTCGCCGAGCGCGCCTACGACTTCCCCGGTTTCCGCGGGCAGGTGCGTACAGTGCGCGAGTATCCCTTCAACGCCGGCGGCAACCTGCTGGGCTATGTTTCCGAGGTGAACGAGCGCGACATGGAAAGGAACCCCGGAGTGTACAAGAGCGGGGATTACATAGGCAAGACCGGCCTCGAAGCTGCCAGGGAGAAGGACCTGAAAGGCGAGAAGGGCTACCACGTGTTCCTGCGCGACTCCCGCAACAAGGTCCAGGACTCCTACAAGGACGGGATGTACGACAAAGAGGCCATCCCCGGCAAAGATATAGTGACCACCATCGACGCCCATCTGCAGCAGTACGGGCAGGAGCTGATGAAGGGCAAGAAGGGCAGCCTGATTGCCATCGAACCCTCCACCGGCGAGATTCTGGCGATGGTATCCAGCCCCTGCATCGACGTGGACGTGCTCTCGAACATGGGCGCGCACTACGCCCGGCTGGCAGCTGATCCGGGGCGGCCGATGTTCAACCGCACCGTGCAGGCATCCTATCCCCCGGGCTCGGTGTTCAAGCTCGTGAACGGCCTCATAGGCATGCAGGAAGGCGTGCTGGAGCCCTGGTACCAGTATCCCTGCAACAAGGGCTACTACTACACCAAGAAGCGCAAGCTAGGCTGCCACGGGCACAGGAGCCCGCTGAGGCTGGACGAGGCGGTGATGATGAGCTGCAATGCCTACTTCTGCTACGTGCTCAAAAACATACTCGAAAACCCCGCCTATCCTTCCGTGGACGACGCTTTCGACAAATGGCGGGAATATGTGCTGAGTTTCGGATTCGGGCACAAGCTGGGCAGCGACTTCCCCTCCGAACTGGGCGGTAACATCCCCACTTCCAAACTCTACGACAAGCGCTACGGGCGCGGACGCTGGCGCACCTCCAACGTCATCTCCCTCTCCATCGGCCAGGGAGAAATCGGCGCCACTCCCCTGCAGATAGCCAACCTCGCGGCCATAATGGCCAACCGGGGATACTACTACATCCCCCATATCGTGAAGGATTCCGAGGGATTGGAGATTGACCGGAAATACCGCGAGAGGCACTATACGATGGTGGATACCTCCCACTTCTCGAAGGTTATCGGGGGAATGTGGAAGGCCGTGAACGCCGCACCGGGCGAGGGTGGAACCGCAGGGCTTGCCGCCGTGCCGGGGCTGGACATATGCGGGAAGACGGGCACCGCCCAGAACCCCCACGGGGCGGACAACTCCGTATTCATCTGCTTCGCACCCCGGGAAAACCCGAAGATCGCGGTCGTGGGATACATAGAGAATGCCGGATGGGGAGGGTCCTGGGCCTGTCCGCTGGCATCGCTGCTTATAGAGAAATATCTGCTCGGGGAGACTACCCGCCCCGAACTGGAAAAACGAATGATGAACACCGTATTCAATGTTGCAGGGAACTGACAGAGGTTTGCGTAGTTCGGTAGATTGGACCCTCATCGGCATCTACCTGCTGCTGGTCTTAATAGGCTGGCTGAACATCTATGCATCCATACATACCCCCGACATGGGTTCGCCGCTGAGCTTCTCGCTGCGCAGCGGAAAGCAGTTCGTATGGATCCTGACCGCCTTCGCGCTGGCAGCCATAGTGCTATTCGCGATAAGTCCCCGGCTATGGGAGGTGCTGGCGACGCCGGGCTACCTGATGGTGGTGGTGCTGCTGGTCGCGGTCATCTTCCTGGGCTCGGAACACAAAGGTTCGCATTCCTGGTTCTCCGTGGGCCCCATCAGCTTCCAGCCGGCGGAGATATCGAAGATTACCACGTCCCTGCTGCTGGCGGCCATAATGAGCCGCCAAGGCTTCTCGCTGAACCGCAGGAAGGATTTCTGGATGGTGGCGCTGGTGCTCGGGCTCCCTATGCTCATCATACTAGCCGAGAACGAGACGGGCTCGGCGCTGGTATATGTCGGCATGCTCTTCGTACTCTACCGCGAAGGCCTCCCCGGAATAGTACTGGGGTTGATAGGCCTGGCGATAGTGCTGTTCATACTGACGCTGAAAACCTCCGTCTGGGTGTCGCTTGCGGTGCTGGGGGTGATAGCCCTGCTGTACCTGTGGTGGGCCCTCAGGCATATGAGGCCGCTGTCGCGCGAGAGGCGTTTTTCGCTTAGGATGCTGGCGCTGGCCACGGTGGTGTTCGCCGGGCTGGTGTTCTCGACCGACTTCGCTTTCAACAAGGTGCTGCAGGACCATCAGCGCCTGCGCATCGAAGTGCTCCTGGGCCTGAAAGACGACCCGCACGGAGTGGGATACAACGTGCGCCAGTCCATGATAGCCATAGGCTCCGGAGGATTTTTCGGGAAAGGATTCACCAACGGCACTCAGAACACGGGCGGATTCGTGCCGGAGCAGAGCACCGACTTCATCTTCTGCACCGTGGGAGAGGAGTGGGGCTTCTTCGGCTGCCTGATGGTGCTGGTGCTGTACGGGATACTCATAACCCGCATAGTCCGGGATGCCGAGAAATCCAGGGAGGCATTTACCCGGATATACGGCTACTGCGTGGCCTCGTGCCTCTTTATGCACCTGTTCATCAACATAGGGATGACCATAGGCCTTATGCCGGTCATAGGCATACCTCTGCCCATGCTGAGCTACGGAGGCTCGTCGCTCTGGGCGTTCACCTTGATGATTTTCATATTCATCGCGCTCAGTCGCCAGGAGAAAAAATATTTTTGATTCTTGGTCGGTTTTTTATATATTGCATACGGACCGATAATTCTTAATGCAATGAAAACTAAACTGATAGACAAACTGAGCGATATCAGCCGCATACATCATCGCGCGGCGTTCACCGATGTTCTGAAGCATACCGCTCCCAAGCCTTCAGAGTTTTTGAACTTGGCTGCGAAGCGTTATTCCTGCCGCGGTTTCGACGGCCGCCCTGTCCCCGACGACATGGTGGAATCGGTACTGGAAGCCGCCCGCCTGGCCCCTACGGCCGTCAACAAGCAGCCCGTGCACGTATGGGTGGTGCGTACGCCGGAAGCCCTGGAAAAGCTCGGCGCCGCCACGCAGTACCTCTACGGCGCACCGGTGGTGTTCATGGTCGGCTGCAAGCCTTCCGATGCCTGGGTGCGCAAGTACGACGGCAAGAACGGAGCCGAGATCGACGCGGCCATAGTAGGCACGCATATCATGATGGAGGTAGCCGACCTCGGGCTCGGCTGCACCTGGGTAGGTTCGTTCGACCCCAAGGTGATAGCCTCGGCCTTCCCCGAGCTCGAAGGCTGGGACATAGTGGCCCTGTTCCCCACCGGCTACCCTGCTGCGCAACCCTCCTCCAACCATTCGGCCCGCAAGTCTTTGGAAGAAATGGCGAGCGAGTTGTGATTTTTGCTATCTTTGCAGTCCGCGAGCTCGTCTCGCGCCCGCCTTGGTGGTGGAATGGTAGACACGAGGGACTTAAAATCCCTTGGCCCGAAAAGGCCGTGCGGGTTCGATTCCCGCCCGAGGCACAAAGGATGTCAGTCTATGGCATCCTTTTTCTGTTAAATGCGCAATAGGATGTGGTAGAATGGCGTTTCTGTCGGATTCGAAAAAGGCACAGAAAGACATAGAAAGACATTTTGTATCTTTGCAAAAACCACATAAGTTATGTCCGCGCGCAAACGTATAACTGCCATAACACAAAAGAACGAAGAGGGCTACTCCCGTGAGTGAAAAGGGCGGTTTTACTCACCGGGACGACGGCCGGGCGACTCTGCGCCGGACCGCATACAAAAAGAAAGAAGGGACTGTCAGCCCTTGGCCTCCAGTCCCCGTCTTCCGATCAGATATCCCAGCTGATACCTCCGAGTATCGTTATCCCGGGCTCGGGGAAACCGTCCATGGTTTCGAACTTCCTGTTTAGAAGGTTCGCTCCGCGCACGAACAGCGAAAGACCGTCGGTCAGGCGATAAGCCGCACGGAGTTTCACGTCCACATAGCTCTGTTTCCTGGGGGTCTCGCCGGTAGTCAGAAAAAGATCTCCTATGTACATGGCCCCGCCGTTCAGCGAGAACTTTCCAGCCTTCCAGTCCGCTCCGATCCAGGCCTTGTGGACCGGGGCACCCGTGTAGATCTTCTCCATGTGCAGGAAGCTGTAGTTGGCGTTCAGGCTCATGGCGCCGGACAATTTCCAGTCGGCGGAAAGTTCCGCTCCTGTATTGGCGAACTGCCCGACATTGCGGTTCTGCCTCTTGCCGTCTACAATGTTGACCTCGATGATGTTGCTTCCGACAGTGTTGAAGACGCTGGCTTCGACATTCAGGGCCCCGTCAAGGAAATGATGACCGGCAGTCAGGTCATAACTCCATGCCTTCTCGGGAAGGAGCGCCTCATTCGCCACGGCATACATGTAGAGTTCGCGCATGTTGGGCATGCGGAAGCCCTTTGAGACCGAGGCTTTCAGCGTGGTCGCACTGCCCGGCATCCAGGAAAGCCCGAACTGCGGAAGCCATTCTATCCCGTATGCCTCGTGGCGGTCCATGCGCAGGCCGGCGCTGAGGGTGACGGAGCCGAGAGTGTGGGTGTCAAGGAGATAAACAGCCTGCTCGCTGAGTTTCTTGTGGTCGGCGTAGATTTCCGTTTCGGGATTGCGGTAGGCGTTGCCGCCGTAGAACAGCAGGTCCACGCCCGCGGTCAGTTTGTTGCCGTCAAAGAAGGAAGCCGTCTGGTATGCGGTCAGCCCGGCCGTATAATCCGTCCCGTGGAAAAGGAAAGGCTGGGCAGGAGCACCTTCGAGATGGCCGTCGTTGATGATATGGTGGCCCCAGTTATAATAGAGGTCGACCGTCCCGGAGCTCTTTCCGCAATTGTTCTCCAGAGACACACCGCCCATTCCGCGAAGGATGCGGGCAGTACCGTCAAGCATGGGAGACGCGACCGTCCCGGGGTTCTGCGAATCGGCGTCTACAAAACTGAGACGTGCCTTCGCCTTCCAGACAGGTGACAACTGATATGCCGCTCCGAGCATCCCGCCGAGGGAAGAAAATGCCGAATTGGCCCTGTGTCCGTCCGTATGGTCATAGTTGAAAGTCGCGGAAGCGGAAAAGCGGCCTGACTTGTAGCTGTCATACACCTGTCCCCTGTATGTCCCGTAAGATCCTCCAAGGAGCTTCAGCGAGAGTTTGTTGCCGTCGGAGACGGGCTGCTTCGTCAGGATATTGATGGCCCCGCCCATGGCATTGGATCCGTACAGTACGGACGCCGCGCCACGGGAGACCTCAACCTTCTCGGCGTTCGCGGCGAGATATTCGTCCGCGACGGGATGGCCGTAAATGGATTCGAACTGGGGATGACCGTCGATGAGGATCAGCACACGACCCGCACCGGCGCCGAAACCGCGCAGGGAGATAGCCCCGGCCGAACCGCCGGAAACTCCGTATCCCGTCACTCCCCTGCTGGTCACGAACAAGCCGGGGACCTGCTCCATGAGGACGGGCATCAGGGCGTTCTCGTCACTGTTGACGATAGCCTGGCTGCCAACTACGCTGACAGGAGCGGGGACCTGGTCACGCAGCATCGAAACCCTTGTCCCGGTGACCACCGAGGTGCTCAGGGTGTCGTTTTTTTCTGCCGGATTGGCATAAAGGCCGGATGCAAAGGCCATCAGGATAGCCGAAAGGATGATTCTTTTCATTGCTTCATTTATTTTTGAATGCAAAATAAATCACAATTTATTTTTATAACTTTGCTGTGCATGCCAAAATATTTTGCTCTGCGTGTCAATTATGGAAGATTCAAGGGTCCTGGAATACGGCGGCGTGGCCTTCTCCTGCATCCATAAGGAGAATACGAGGGAAGTGTTTTCCCTCCGGGACCACGCCCTCATCTATCTCAGCGGCGGCAAACTGGAGATAATCGGACCGGAAGGGACGACAAGACTGTCCCCCGGGGAATGCGCATTCATACGCAAGGACCGCCGCGTCACCCTCGCCAAATCCCGCGAGAAGGAAGGGGCTCCGTACAAGGCCGTCACCATGAGATTCAGCCGCAAATTCCTGCTGGAGTATTACAGGTCGGTTCGGGACGACGGCATACCTACATGGGCGGAGCGGGAAGAAGACCCCGTGCTGAAAATTCCGGCGCGGCCGGACGTTTCCGCGTTGTTCCAGTCCCTGATGCCATTTTTCTGGTCAGACGAGAAGCCGGACAAGGAATGGCTGGACATGAAGATGACCGAAGGACTGATGTGCATACTGAAGACGGAGCCGAACGTATATGCCTCCCTTTTCGATTTCACGAGCAGATGGAAGATAGACCTGGTGGGATTCATGGATGAAAACTATATGGCCGAATTATCCCTGACGGAGTTCGCGAACTACACGGGGCGAAGCCTTTCATCCTTCAACAGGGACTTCCGGAAAGCATACGGGCAGGCTCCGCAGAAATGGTTGATTGCAAAAAGGCTGGATTTGTCGAAGGAGTTGCTGCAGACCCGCGGATGCAAGGTTGCAGAAGCCATGTCCGACGCCGGATTCAGCAATCTCTCCTATTTTTCAAGGGCATATAAGGAACGCTTCGGCCACAGCCCCAGCGAAGAGAAAAGAGCCGGAACTCCTGCCGGCGGGCAAACACTTCCACCACGCGGGCTATCTTGCTGAGCCCGGTGATGGGTCAGTTATTTCCGCCGAAAAGTTAGTGTTCCCGCCCGAGGCACCTTAAAGACTTTGTAATCTGCTAATTTTCAAGCATTTACAAAGTCTTTGATTTTTCTATTCACCAAATGAACGGAATCAGCCTGTGCTTCACACGGGTTTTGTACTCTTTGTACCCCATCAGACCTTCCTCCAGCACTTTCTCCTCATTGTTGATACGGATAACGATGACGGGAATGTACAGAAGCATGATGGCAAACGAGATGGGAGAGGCCAGCACCAGCGGCATGGCCAGGAACAGGAGCGTCGTGGCCGAATACATCGGGTGCCGGACAATGCCATAGAGTCCAGTGTCGATAACCTTCTGATTCTCCTGCACTTCGATGGTGCGGGACAGGTAGGTGTTCTCTCGCAGTACCTCGGCATAAAGCAGGTAGCAAGCCAGGAAGATTACTGCCGATATCCACACGGCCCAATTGGGAAGGATGTACCAGCTAAATCTCCAGTTGAGGCCTGCCACTATGAAGGCGGCAATGAAGAGCAGCCCACTCAGTTTGACGACCATCTTCTGCTCTTTTTCTTCTTCTTTGGCGTTGAGGCGCTTGCGGAGCAGTTCTTGATTCTTTGCCATCATCACCAGACCGGCGCAGAACATCGGCACAAAGAGAATGCCCATCAGGAGCCATCCTTGCCAATACTGCAGCGAGCCCGCCGGCAGGAAGATCAGTAGACCTAAAATGATTACGCCCAG
>JAFZJI010000182.1 GCA_017552105.1 Bacteroidales bacterium
ACTATCTCCGCCGTACTTGAAGGTGCTACCCTCAAAGCGGCGTGGGAGGAAGGAGACGCCATCCAGGTCATCTGCGTGACCGAGGAAGGTGTCGACAAGTCATCGCAGTACGTACTTTCCGCAGGAGCCGGCACCGCCAACGGAACCTTCGTTCCTGCAGAGGGCTCCAAGGGCGCGGAGAAAGGCGGAAAAGCCTATTTCGCATCCTATCCTTACAACGAAGACCTTATGTTCGCGCAGCATAACACCTTCGCCATCACCCTGCCTTCGGAGCAGACCACTCCCGCGCCTATGTTCAGTTATGTCGAGGATGCCGCAAATGCATTCAGCTTCGGCGGATTCCTGGGCGCCATCAAGTTCACTCTCACCGGCAAGGGCAGCGTGGCTGCCGTCGAAATCGACGATGTGAATACCAACAGCATCCTCTACGGTAACACCACCATCAATCCCAAAACCGGCAGGGTGAATGTCAAGAACGGGGCTTCCACCAAGTATGCCGTGACCTACAGGTTTGCGGAGAAGATGGTTCTGGAAGGAGGTACTTCCGACCCTATCGTGGTCGAACTCCCTGCCAACACCCTGGCGGAGGGCGCAAAAGTTACAGTGCTGGATGTGAACAACTCGCCTCTGGCTGTAATCGACATGCCTGCACAGACTATCACCGCAGGTGTGGTTACCGACGCTGGCAATTTCGAGTTCAAAGCCCAGGCGCAGACCGTCGATCTCGGCCTTGCCGGACTGGCCAACTGCTACATCATTCCCGATGTCGGCAAGTATAAGTTCCAGGCCGTGAAGGGCAACGACAGCTCCGCCAAGCTGGCCGCCTCCAGTGCCGTACTGCTTTGGGAAACCTGGTGCAACAACCAGGACGTGACTCCCAACAGCCTGATAAAGAGCGTGACGTTCGAAAATGGCTACGTTGTGTTCGAAACTGCCGAAACCTTCCACGCCGGTGACGCTTCGGTTGCCGTCAAAGATGCCGAGGGCAAGATACTCTGGGCATGGACCCTCTGGTTCACCGACGCAACCATCCCTACCGTGAACGTACGCGGCACCGTCGAACTTATGGACCGCAACCTCGGCGCACTTTCTGCAAAGCCTGAGGATCAGGGACTCAATTATGGTCTGCTGTTCCAGTACGGACGCCACAATGGCTTCGTGGCCTGCGACGGAACCCACAGCGGAACCCCTGCCAAGACCGCACCCGCATACGAGGAAGCATTCTCCTGGGTAAAGCAGGCTGCGGCCCACGACAAGACCACGGAATACGCTGTGCAGCATCCTACTGAAATGATTGCCGGACAGACCTGCTGGTACGATCCTTCAGTCGAAGGCGAACTCTGGTCCAATGGCGTGAAGGGGCTGTACGACCCTTGCCCTGCCGGATACAAGGCCCCCGATTACGATTACTCGGGAGGCGCCTACGCATCCATCAACAGCGCGGACACCTACTCCAAGGACGAGGTGAACGGCGGTATCCTGATGGACGGTATGTATTATCCTTTCTCCGGCTATCTGAAATACAATAGCTCCAGCTATTATGCCGACGGCAGCTTTGGTATGTACTGGACGACCGCCCAGCGCAGCGACAACACCGACAATGCCCAGTCTTTCCAGGCATCGAGCACCAAGCAGAGCTACGACCGCAAGTCTTCGGCCTTCTCCATCCGTTGCCAGAAACTGGTTTCTCAGTAGTTCAAATATATCTTTCTTTACGACAGATGGCGACCTTCGGGCCGCCATCTTCTTTTTCTTGAACTATCAGAGGGATGCTATCATAAGCATGGTGACGCCGGCTAGCATCAGAAGCAGCACTCCGGCTTTCTGTGCGACACGCTTTTCTTTGAACAGGGCCGCACCGAGGGCGAAGGTAATTATGACCGAACTGCGGCGGATAAGGGAAATTACCGAGAGCAGGGCTCCATCTTCCTTCAGGGAGAAGAAATAGAGCATGTCCGCGCCGGTAATCAGCAAGGCTATCAGCACTATGGTCCAGTCCCATTTGACGGGCTCGGCGATGCCTCTGCGCCAACGGACGAACATTATTGCCGCCAGCATCAAGGTTATGTAGATGTTGGTCCAGCTTTGCACGAAGAGGGGGTGCATCCCGCTCATTATGTGTTTGTCCCAAAGCGCACTGGCCACGCCGGTAAAAATCGATATCACCAGGGCCCAGAAGCCTTTGTTCCCCTTAAAGGAGATGCCCTCGCGCTCGCTGTTCACGCTGAGAAGCCAGAGAGCCAGGAGCACTGCGGCTACCCCGAGCCACTGCTGCCAGTTGAGCCTCTCTCCGAAAAGGATGATGGAGAACAGCACCACGAACATGGGCCGGGAGGTCTTGAAGGTGCTGACCGTGGTGATGGGTAGCAGCTGCAGGGCTATCATTCCGCTGACCCAGGAGGCAGTGACCAGCACGGCCTTGAATATCAGCCGCAGATGGTCGGGGCCTGTCCCCAGGGTGATGAAGGGGCTTACGAACAGCGCACTCAGCGCGGTTGCAAGCAGGAGTATGAAATATACGCCATTGCGTTTCAACGCCGACTTCTTGGCGACGTCATAGACACCAAGAAGAACAGCAGAGGCTAAAGCCATCCAAATCCACATATACTATTTCTTTTTGCGGCTTCTCCAAAGGGCCGTCATGTCTTCCAAGGTCTTGCCTTTGGTCTCGGGGACGAGTTTCCAAACGAAGATGGCTGCCACCAGGCAGATGCCACCGTAAAGGGCATATGCGAAGAAGTGGCTGTAGGTGTACATGGGCACGAAAGTGCTGGATACTATGAAGTTGAATATCCACTGGAATGCCACTGCAATTGCCGTTGCCTGGCTGCGTATGGTGTTGGGGAAGAGCTCGGAAATATATACCCAGCAGATGGGCCCCCAGCTGAACATGAAGCAGGCGCTGTAGACCATTATGCTGATGACCGGCACAAGGGCAGGGAGGGTCACTACGTTCGAAAGGGCCACGCCGATGGCTCCTATGGCCATCCCGAGGGAACCGCTGATGAGCAGGGGCTTGCGGCCCAGTTTCTCGACGGTGAATACTGCCACCAGGGTGAAGGAGATGTTTATCACGCCCATGATCACGGTGAACAGCATATTGTTGCTGACGCCCATGGATTCGAAGATGCGGGGGGCGAAGTAGAGCACGGCATTGATGCCGATTATCTGCTGGAACACGCTAAGCATGCATCCTATGAATATTACCAGCCAGCCGTAGCTGAAGAGTTTCTCGGTCTTCTCGACCGCGGTGGCCTTGATTTCGGCCAGTATCTCGCGGGCCTTGGCCTCGCCGTTTATGTTGCTCAGCACGCCGAGGGCCTTGTCGTCCTGGCCGTTGAGGGCAAGATAACGGGGCGTCTCTGGCACAAGCAGTATGAGCAGGGTGAAGAGTGCGGCGGGCACGGCCTCGCTCACGAACATTATCCTCCAGCCTATGCTGTTAGTCCATTCTACCACTGCAGGGTCGTTGACGTGGGAACGGATGATGAGGAAGTTCACGAAATATACCACCAGCTGGCCGAAGATTATGGCGAACTGGTTCCACGATACCAAGGTGCCGCGTTTGTTGGCGGGAGATACCTCCGCGATGTACATAGGGCAGAGGGCGGAGGCCATACCTACGCCTATGCCTCCCAGCACCCGGTAGAGGTTGAATGCTACGAGCAATCCTTTGGTGGCGATTCCTTTCTGGAAGAAGAGGAATTCGGGATGATAGGATCCCAGAGCTGACAGGAAGAACATTATGCCCGCGGCGAAGAGCGAACGCTTGCGCCCGAGGCGGGATGCCATCAATCCGGAGATCAGGGCACCTATTACGCAGCCGATAAGGGCGCTGGAGGTGGTGAACCCGTGAAGGGCGTCGGTATATGTAAAGTCCCCGGCTGTCTGGAAGAAGGCCTGCAGGCCTCGCTCTGCACCGGAAATGACTGCGGTATCGTATCCGAAAAGCAGGCCGCCGATTACGGCAACCAGCACGATGCCGGTAAGATAGGCCCGGCTGCCCGTTTGTCTGTAAGTGGTCATGGTTTCAGTTTATTGCGGTCGTAAAATTACGAAATAATTTCCATACACATGCGCCCGTTATGGTAGGGGCATTTCCAAAATCCTGCGCGGTCGTCGGTGGTGTTGGGATTTCCGTCCGCATCCACGCTCCAGTACCATTCTCCGCCGGGGGCCAGAAGGTTCTTTTTGATGTAGTCCCAGCAGCGCAGGGCGCGTTCCTCCCATCCTTGGTTGAGGCAGCCGACGACGGTTTCGGCCTGTACCCACCAGTGACGGTTGGTGTCAAGATGCCCGGCCTGACCGGCTGTCCCAGGGTCGTATTCATAAATCATCGAACCATCCGCCTGCAGCCCTTCCAGCGAAGCGGCCGCGATACGCGCGCAGCACGCACGCACCTTGGCCAGCAAAGCATCATCTCCCAGCAGTTCCGCGGTCTCGCAAAGCAACCAGGAGGCCTCGATGTCGTGGCCGTACGACACCATATCCGACTGGGAATTCCAGTCCTCGTCGAAGAACAGGCCAAGATGCCCGTCGGGGCGGACTATCCTGTCGGTGAATATATTGCAGAGCTCTACCAGGCGGCGGCGCAGGGTTTCATCCTTCCAAACACGGTAGAGCCCGGTATACCCTTCAAGTATATGTAGATGGGTGTTCATGGTCTTGGCATCGTTGCGGTCCTTTTCCGACAGTCGCATGTCCTCTATGGGCTGCCAGTCGCGGGTGCAAGCCTCCAGATATCCGCCTTTGACCGTGTCCCGGCTATGGTCCTCGATGCTGCGCCACAGGCTGATGGCAAGTTCCAGGGCCTCTTCTTCGCCGGTGGCGCGGAAATACTCCGCACAACCGTACACCGCG
>JAFZJI010000183.1 GCA_017552105.1 Bacteroidales bacterium
CTGCCTCAAGGCTACCAACTGGATGCATGCAGACCGCGACTACTTCCGCGGAGGCGGCTACAGCGCCCACTTCGTAACCCGCGGCGGAATGCCTATGACGATGATGCGCCTCAACCTCGTGGACGGCCTCGGCCCCGTGCTGCAGATTGCCGAAGGATGGACCGCGGAACTCCCCAAGGAGATGCACGACATCCTCGACAAGCGTACCGACCCCACCTGGCCTACGACCTGGTTCGTGCCTCGCCTCGACCCTTCCAAGGATTGTTTCAAAGATGTATACAGCGTGATGAACAACTGGGGTGCAAACCACGGTGCCATCGCCTACGGACATATCGGAGCCGACCTCATTACCCTCGCCTCCATACTGCGCATTCCCGTCTGCATGCATAATGTGGCTGAAGAGAAGATCTTCCGTCCTGCTGCCTGGAATGCCTTCGGTATGGACAAAGAGGGGGCCGACTACCGGGCATGCGCTAATTTCGGACCAATTTACAAATGAAAAGAATCATCCTAATTGCACTCTCCCTGATGCTGGCCATCGGCGCCCGCGCACAGAAAGAAGGAGAAATCGTCAAGACGGGCCTCAACTTCGGCCCTCTTCCCGCTATCGCTTTCGATGCGGATAAAGGTTTCCAGTACGGAGCCCTGCTGCAGATTTTCAACTACGGCAACGGCGAGAACTACCCCAACTACAATTCCAAGATGTACATGGAGTACTCCCGCTTCACGAAAGGTTCCCAGCTGATCCAGTTCCGCTACGACGACAAAACCCTCATCCCCGGGACAAGATGGAGCAACGCTTTCAGGGCCACCATCGACAAGGCTTACGACTTCTATGGTTTCAACGGCTATGGAACCAACTTCGATCCCGCCCAGATGAATCCCTTCTACAGGTACTCCCGTTACGAGTATCTGTTCAAGTCGGATGTCATCGGCAAGATCAGCAATAACCTGAACTGGGTGGCAGGCCTTTACGCCAGTTACTACAAGCTTGGCAGCATCGACTATGCCTCCATCAACAAGGGCAAGGCCGAAGCCGACAAGTTCCCCACCGACATGCCTACGCTCTATGATGCCTACGTCGAGAGCGGCGTGATTTCGGCAAAGGAAGCAGACGGCGGATTCTCACTCGGCGCCCGCCTCGGAGTCGAATATGACACCCGCGACAAGGAAGGAGCTCCTACCCGCGGCATCTGGGCAGATGCCCACGTGGTGCTGGCCCCCGTCAGCGAAGTCCCCTTCTACCGCTATTCTGCAACCTGGAGGCAGTATTTCCCTCTCGTCGAGAACGACGTGCTGACCTTTGCATACCGCCTGAACTACGAGGGCACCTTCGGCTCCCAGGCCCCCTTCTATGCACTTTCGTACATCTCCGTAGTGGGAGAGCAGATCGACAAGGAAGGCATGGGTGGTTCCGATACAGGGCGAGGCTTGATGCGCTGCCGCGTAATCGGCCTTGACACAGCATCATACGTGGCCGAGCTGCGCTGGCGCTTCACCCGCTTCACCCTTTGGAACCAGAACATCGCCTTCGCCCTCAATGCATTCAGCGACGGCGTGATGGTTACCAGGGGCTTCGACCTTTCCAAACTTCCGGACAATCTCAAGAGCGTATTTCCTGCTGCTCCCGAAGATGTTACCTTGAAGAATGGTGCCGAAGAGCGCCCCCATGTAACTGCCGGCGGCGGCCTGCGTTTCATCATGAACGAGAACTTCATCGTCAGGGCCGAGTACGGTCTTCCGATCAGCAAGTTCGCCAAGGAAGAATCCGCCCTCCGCGGCCAGGATGGTTCCGGTTCGCTCTATATTGGTTTAGGATATCTTTTCTAGGACAGGATTCTATTGAAAAAGGCTATCCTTATTGTTGTCACCGCCCTGCTTTGCCTGGAACTCCATGCTCAGCAGGACGGTGAAATTATTAAATCCGGCCTGTCCTACGGTCCCTTCCCTGCCCTTGCGTACGATGCTGACAAAGGCCTGCAGATAAGCGGGGTGCTGATGATTTTCGATTTCGGGACCGGAGAGAACTACCCTGCCCTGGATTCAAAGCTATATTCGGAAGTATCCATCTTCACGAAAGGCTCCAAGAGGATACAGCTCCGCTACGACAACTCCACCCTCATCCCGGGGGTGCGCTGGTGCACGAACTTCCGGACCAGCGTGGACAAGGCCTTCAATTTCTACGGATTCAATGGTTATGAGATGAACTTCGATCCTTCCCAGCTGAATCCGTTCTACAGGTATTCCCATTCAGAGTATCTTTTCAAATCCGACTTCATCGGGCGTCTGACCAGGCATCTGAGCTGGGAAGCCGGCATATATGCCAGCTACTACGAACTCGGCAGCATCGACTACACCTCCATCAACAAGGGAAAAGCAGCTTCGCAGGTGTTTCCGGAAGATATGCCCACCCTGTACGATGCGTACAAGAAGAGCGGAATCATAAACTCCGCCCAGGCCGACGGAGGATTCTCCTCAGGGCTGCGCCTGGGCCTGCTCCACGACAGCCGCGACAAGGAAGGAGCTCCCTCCCGCGGAATATGGGCAGAGGCACACGTACTCCTAGCCCCCTTCAGCGAGACACCGTTCTACCGTTATTCCTTCACCTGGAGGCACTATCTTCCCCTTGTCCCCGATGACGTCCTGACCCTGGCTTACCGCCTTAACTACGAAGGCACGTTCGGATCTTCCGCGCCCTTCTACGTGCTGCCCTACATAACCATAATGGGCGAGAAGACGGACCTGGAAGGCATGGGCGGATGCGACACCGCCCGCGGTGTGCTGCGTGCCCGCGTGCTTGGTCTGGACATGGGATGCGCTACCGCCGAACTCCGCTGGCGCTTCGCTTCTTTCGCACTTTGGAACCAGAATATCGCCCTGGGTGCGAACCTGTTCTCCGACGCTACCCGGGTTTTCCGTGGTTTGAATATCAGCTCCCTGCCATCCACCTTGCGCGAAGTCTTTCCTGACGCACCTGAGGACGTACTTCTGCGCAGCGGTTCCGCCGAGAGATTGCACCTCACCGCCGGCGCGGGATTGCGACTGATTGTCAACGAGAACCTTATCGTATCCGCAGATTGCGGAGTGCCGTTCAATAAGCAGGACGGCACCGGCCCGGCCCTCTATCTTGGGCTGGATTATCTGTTCTAGAAGGGAATCTTACTGCTCCCTGTTACGTATCACGCGTACATAATCGTACTTGGCGCGGGAATGGTGTATTCCTTCCACGGAGCCCACGTATATCGTGGATGCGCCGGTCAGTTCGCCTTTGACCCGGGAATTCCAATCGCCGGGGTTGCCGGTGAACCTGGCGCCGTCGCGGATGAGGCCGTCTTTATCGAGTATCAGATTCATGCGGGTCAACACTCCCACAGGTTCCAAAGCAGACCAGCGCCCGGCATGTATCCTCAGCTTGGTCCAGCCGGTATTTCCGGGTGGAGGAACCATGTTCTGCACGCTGGGATAATACCACATCGTCGAATGGGTGATGCTGCCAAGATCGTCCGTACTGAATCCTATGATGTTGTCTTTCCCCATATCGTCCACATCCCTTCCTGTCAAGTAGACATACACGCAATTGGTCAGGTCCATCTCCACCTCGATGAAATCGCCTTCGGAGAAATCCAGGCCGGAAACCACATCCTGCCAAGTATTGCCGCACTGCGAGATGTTCGTCCATCCGCCGGAGGGAACAGGATTAGGTTCGAAGCCGTAACGGCTTATCTCCATGGACCTTACGGGAGTAGTATAACTTGTTCCATCGTCGGCAGTGACCGTGAGTTTATAGGAATACTTCTTCCCGACGAAGGCCTTCGACAAGAAGTCGGTATCCCCGACCATGGACCTGATGTACACATCTTCAGAATAGTTACGGTCGAAGTCGTGGTCGACGGAAAGAGGGTATGCGTTCCAGGACCCTCCGCTCTCTTTCCAATATAAGACCGCGGTGCTGAAATGCAGGTGGTGTCCCCTTATCGACATGGAGGCACGCACGGGCAGGCCTCTGTCCGCATCGAAGACACTAGGGAAATCGATCGAGACATTGTTCAGAGGGTTCTCCAAAGTCAAGGAGACATTCACCGTCTTGGTGAGGCCGGCGA
>JAFZJI010000184.1 GCA_017552105.1 Bacteroidales bacterium
CAGCAGATAGTTCACCGACTCCTCGTCGAGTTCCACCATCTTCAGGTCCACATCTTCCCGCTTCAGCAGGTACTGCGTCAGGACACCCATCCCCGGGCCGATTTCCAGCGCGGATATCTTCTTGGCGCCCTCGCCGGCATTCAGCGCAGCAACTATGCGCTGCGCCGCTCCCTGGTCCACCAGGAAGTGCTGCCCCAATGCTTTTTTAGCTCTTACTTCCACCCTGTTGCGTATTTACATGGTTTTCAATCATTTATCGTATATGCCTGCCGTCAAAACCGGGCAGGCAAATGGAGTAACTATTTGGTATTCAGGGGTTTGCGCTCCAGCGCCAGGGCGGCCGTGGGCCCCAGTGCCATAACGGCCACGGACCCCAGCGCGAGCAGTATCAGCAGAATCGAGCAAGCCCTGGAAAGAGCAGCGCCGCGCTTGTAGGATGCGGGTTCGAAGCGCATCTCCAGGCTATGCTTGCCGGCTGGCACCACGGCGCTCCGCAGCACCTCGTCGCTAAGCGACATCTCCAGCTCGCTGCCATCTTCCAGCCTCAGCACCCATCCGGCGGGATACCAGACTTCGCTGAAGACCAGCTTCTGCTCCACCGGCGAGGCGTATTCGTAGCGCAGGCAGTTCGGTGCGTAGCTCACCAGCTCCACGGAACCCTCCCCGCTGTCGAACCAGGCATTCCCGCGCGCAAAACGGTAGCGCAGCGGCGCGGCATTCCCGTCCAGAATGATATATCGGCAGTTCAGCTTCGACAGGCCTTCCAGTTCGGGCAGGGCGGCCTCCGCTTCGGCGATGGTCCGCACCCCCTTCAAGGAAGATGTCAGCTGGCGCAGCTCTCCCACGAGGTGACTGTCGATGTATTCCTGATATATCTGCAACTTGGCGGGGGAGTATCCACCGATGTTCTTATGCCAGTAGGAAGGATGGGAGTCGTTGAACACGTTCACCGTCAGGTCCAGCACTCGGTAGGAGGGATCCGTATCTGCCAGGATGGCCTGGTCCACCGGCCGTTGTTCGAACTGCGACATGAAGTTCTTCGGGGTCACGAAGTCATCCCCCGAAAGATATCTCTTGCCGACGGCAAACATATTCACCAGCACCAGAAGGCTGATGCCCACGGCGGCGAATGCCCTGCGCGAGCGGGCAGCATCTCCGGCAACCGGCCTGCACGACCACCACAGCAAGGCGGCGGTCGCGGCTATCAGTATGAACGACACTCCCGCATCTTTTCGCAGCAGGGAGATACGGTCGGCCACGAGCGCATCTACCAGTGCATCCTGCATCCCTGCGTCCGAAGCGCCGGTAAAGCTTCCGGCCAGCCCCGGGAACAACCAGAACAGCAGGCAGACACCGCCCGTCAGCGCAAAGGCTATCAGACCCTTCTTCCGCAGCCCGTCCGCGGGAATCTCCTCGCGCACCAGGCGGTCCAGGAAGATGAATCCCATCAGCGGCAGCGATATCTGCAGTACGCAGAGGGCCATGGAGACCGTGCGGAACTTGTTATATAGCGGCAGATATTCGTAGCAGAAGCGGGTGAATCCCATGAAATGATGCCCCAGCGCCAGGAAGATGGCCAGCACCGTCGCGGCCAGCAGCCACCAGCGCTCCTTCCCCTTATAGCAGAAGATTCCCAGCAGGAAGAGGAAGATGGTAATGCCGCCTATGAACATGGGTCCGGCGGTGAAGGGCTGGGGGCCCCAGTACAGCGGCAGCTGTTTGGAGATCTGTTTCAGGTTGGGCTGCCCGGCGCGCTTCAGAAGTTTTACCGTCTCGCTGTCCGGACCCAGCGCGCCTGCGGAAGCACCCCCGTTGAAATTGGGGATCATCAGGTTCGGGAGTTCCTCCCAACCATAGCTCCAAGCCGTGGCGTAGTCCAGGTCCAGGCCCTTGGTCTCGCCGGAGGTCGACCCTCCGCGCATTGAGTAGGGGGTATATTCGAAGGTGGGCAGCAGTTTGGATGCGTTCGTGCCTATCCCCGCGGTTCCGAGCGCTACCAGCAGTGCGGACACGGCGAAAAATCTGCCCACGGCGGCCCTGCGTTCCTTGTCGGCGACGAGCCAGATAAACACGGTAAGCGCGTAGAGCAGTATGATGATCGCGAGGTAGTAGGATATCTGGGGATGGTTGGCTTTGACCTGGAAGCTGACGGTAAGCCCGAAGAGGGCGGCTCCCAGCAGTGCTGTCGGCCATTTTTTTGCTACGGCAGATCTGTACGCGAACACCATCGCCGCCAGCACCCAGGGCATCAGCGCGATGGCCTGCATCTTGGTGTTATGGCCTACCTGGATTATCTGTATGTTGAACGAGCAGAAGGTGATGGCGATGGCTCCGCCGGCGGCTATGACGGGGTTCACCCCGAAGGCCAGCATCAGCAGGAAGGCTCCCAGCAGCGACACGAAGAGCCAGTTCGCCGGACGCTTGCCGGCCATCAGGCCTTTGTAGAGAGGCCAGGTCCAGTCGCCTTCGGTAGATGGCTCGATGGTGGCGGTGGGCATTCCTCCGAACATCGATTCGGTCCAAGCCGTCTTGTCGTCGGGGTGGGCCTTGTTCCACTGGTTCATCTCCTGCACCATTCCGCGCCATCCGGAGATGTCGCTCTGGTTGATGACTTTGCCTCCCAGGACCTGCGGCACGAATGCGTAGGCCAGCACAAGGAATCCGAGTATTATCCCGATGTATATCGCAAGTTTGTTTTTCATGTCTTTCAGATTTTACAAAATTCTGCGGGGCCCGTGAGGTGTATGTTGCGGAAAGATTCCGGGCCAACCTGCTCGAAATCCACCTCCAGCATGTCGCCCCTCCGTGCCTGTATCCGCATCACTCCCGATACTATGGCACAAGCCGTAATCCCCGTGCCGCACGCCAGCGTTTCGCCCTCGACCCCCTTCTCGAAAGTCCGGACCTTCAGATAATCGCCGCAGCGCTGCACGAAGTTCACGTTCGTCCCTTCCGGAGCGAAAGCCTCGTTCCAGCGCAGCTCCTTCCCCTCTTTTTCTATATCTACGGCATCCACATCCTCCACGAACTTCACGAAATGCCTGGTTCCCGTATTCAGGAAATATCCCCCCAGCATCTCCCGCACACCATCTACATCTATCATCCCCAGCCGCACGGTCCACTGGTCGGATTCTGCGGGAACTGCCCCCTGCGGGACTTCGCTCCCTTCGGTCGCTCCGGCCCCTCCCAACGTTTCCTGCGTGGTCTCCGACCACTTGTCTCCGTCGGGCCCCATCCCGAAGGGTTGGAATCGGGGTCCCCGAAAAACGCCCGTTTTTTGGGGTGGCATGTCCGGGGGTGGACACGCCCGCAGGGGGCAGTTCCCGTCCATCCTCCCATTGGTGGGCCGTGCGACAATGGTAGCGCTGTGAAGGCCGTCGGGTGCAAGGAACACATAGTGGTCGGGGGCAGAAGCCTTGACGCCGAGCCAGTCGGCGAAAGCCACGATGCAACGCCCGCCATTCCCGCACATCATACCGCCGCTGCCATCCGGATTGTAGAACTCCATCCTGAAATCCGGAACACGCCCCGCCGGCCCCTCTGCGGCCCCGGCATCATCCAGAATCATCAGGCCATCCGTCCTGAACTCCGCACAAAGCTCGCGGATACGCTCCACCCGGCGGAATTCACTCATATCGACGCCCCTGCCGTCCAGAACGACAAAGTCATTCCCGGCACCGGACATCTTATATATTTGTACGTCGGTCATCTATCTGATTGTGTATCAACGACTTCCTGAAAACAAATCGTCAAATTTCGCCGATTTGTTTTCGGGAACTAACTGATTATCAGCAACTTGGCTGCCGGACGCTTTGCGGATTTCCGCGGCCAGCAACCGCACTCCCGCCTCCATCCGCTCCTTCGCCAGGAAGGAGAAGTTCAGGCGCATGGTGTTCCGGTGGCTGCCGTCCAGGTAGAAGAACGATCCGGCCACGTAGGCCACGCCGGCCGCCAGCGCAGAGTCATACATCGCCACCGTATCTATCCCCTCCGGCAAGCTAACCCACAGGAACAGGCCGCCGTCGGGATGCGTCCAGCTTACCCCCTCGGGCATATGGCGCTCCAGCAGGCTCAGCAGATAATCCCTCTTTTCGCGGTAGAGGGAGATGCTGCGCCGGAGGTTGCGGTCGAGGGCGCCGCTGGTCAGGAACTCCGTGGCCAGGTACTGGTCGAATACGGGCGGGCAGAGGTCGAGGGCTTGTTTGCAGATGAATATCTGTTCGAGGAGTTCCGGTTCGGCGATTATCCATCCGAGACGGAATCCGGGGGCGAATATCTTGGAGAAGCTGCCGAGGTGCAGGGTGCGTTCCGGGGCGAGGGAGTATATGGTGGGGATGTTTTCGCCGCTGTAGCGCAGTTCGCGGTAAGGGCTGTCTTCGACGATCAGCAGGCCCTCGCGGCGGGCGAACTTCGCGGCGATGCGGTCGTTGCAGAGGTTGCCGATCGAGCCTTCGTGGGTATGGTGCAACTCACCGTGATAGGCAAAGGTCCCCGCCTGGATCTCCAGCCCGACGGCCTTGTACGCATCCCGGAACGGGACGCCTTTCGAGACCCGGTCGTTGACCTCTTCCACGCTGAACGCCAGCGCGTACCGCGGGTCCGACATCAGGCCCTCGGTAACCGTCATCGCGCCCACCGCATACGCAGCAATCTCCAGACAATCCCCCAGCTCGTCAAACAGCGGCAGGAACACTTCCTTGATTACCTGCATGTCCC
>JAFZJI010000185.1 GCA_017552105.1 Bacteroidales bacterium
CCCTAAGTACGGCTTGGAAGCGGATTTCAAGAACCTCATCGATGCTGCCCATAGCAAGGGAATAAAAGTCTATATGGATTATGTGCTGAACCACACGGGCAAGGGAAATGTCTGGTTCGCCGAGGCCAAGAAAGGTCCGGAATCCAACAAGTTCGACTGGTTCAATATCAGCGCGGATCCCGCGACGGATATAGCCCTGGGCAAGTTCCCGTCCATCACCGGATACTATCCGAACGAGTGGCATTCCGTGACCGTGGGTGAAATCGGATACTTTGGGCGCCTGCATTTCAAGGTGGATTTCTCCGGCTCTGCAAAGACGCTGACCGTGACTACTACCTCCGATGCCGCACAGGCCCCCAACACCGATAGCTCGGTGCAGATGTTCCTCTGGTTGGGAGAGCCCGGCAAGGCTATCCGGATGTACCGCAGCGCGACCGATGTTTATGAGATAACTCTCGATGTCGACAGCCCCTGGGGCGTGCTGGTGCGCACTTCTGACTCCAGTTGGGACAATGGCACCAAATGGGGCGCTCCCAAGGGAGCGAACGTGCTGAACTTTGGCACTCCTCTTGTGCTGAGCACGACCGATGCGCAGGATATCCTCTTCGGCAGCGCAACCGAGATGAAATACCAGGGCGCGTTCGGCAGTTGGATGCCGGATCTGAACTATGGCAAAGTGGCAGACGCAGCCATCTCGGAGCCGTTCATTGCGCTGGCAGCATCCGCCGACAAATGGATAGACATGGGAGTAGATGGATTCCGTCTGGACGCCGTAAAGCACATATTCAGCAGTGAGCGCGGCCCGGAGAATCCTGCCTTCCTCAAGCTTTGGTACGACCGATGCAATGTCGCCTATCACAGGACGCACTCCGAGGACATATACATGGTTGGTGAGGTGTGGATGGGCGCATCCGATGTGGCTCCTTATTACAAGGGCCTGCCCGCTTGTTTCGAGTTTGATTTCTGGGAGAGGCTGAAGTGGGTGCTCAATCAGCGCACCGGCTGCTATTTCGCAAAGGACCTGATGTCATATCGCAGCTTGTATGCGGCTGTCCGCCCGGATGCCATCCCTGCTACCAAACTGACCAACCACGACGAGACCCGCGCCGCCACCATACTCGGCAGGGATATCTGTAAGCTAAAGCAGGCGGCGGCGTTCCTTATGACTGCCGAAGGCCAGCCCTACATCTATCAGGGCGAGGAGCTTGGCTACTGGGGTAGGGACAGCGACGATGGCGGTGCGGATGAATACGTGCGCGTCCCCATTGTCTGGGATAATAACTATTCCGTACCTACAAGGGAACTCAATGGCAGGGTCGACATGTCTATGCTCAAAAACGAAATCTCCGTGGCATCACAGGAAGCCGACGAGAACTCGCTGCTAAGGGTTTATTACGACTGGACTTATGCCCGCAACAGCTGCCCTGCACTTGCAGGCGGAAAGATGTCTGCCCACGCCAAGTATAACGACTCGAACACTTTGGCAGGATCGGTCGCGGCGTGGTATATGACCGCCACCGATGGTTCCAAGGCCCTGGTACTGCACAATGTGGGATCGTCCGAGGTCAGCCTGGATCTGCCCGGCGACAAACTCGACAAGGTACTGGTCTCCCTCGGAAGCGTTTCGGTTAGTGGCAGCAGCGTCAAGCTCGGGGCATCCTCGTCGGTAGTTTTCGTGCAATAAATGAGAAACGATATAATTATGAAGAGCAGACTATTAATCGCCGCACTTGCGGCCATCGCGCTGAGTGTCTGTTGCAGCGCCCCCAAGAAAAACGTCCATCCCGAGTGGATGTACAACAGTGTAGTATATGAGGTCAATGTCCGTCAGTTCAGTCCTGAAGGCACTTTCAAGGGCGTAGAGGCCCAGCTCCCCCGCTTGAAGGACCTCGGAGTGGACATTCTGTGGTTCATGCCGGTCAACAAGATAGGCGTGGAAGGCCGTAAGGGAACTCTCGGTTCCTACTATGCCATCGCCGACTACAAGGCCGTAAACGACGAGTTCGGCACCATGCAGGACTTCGAGGACCTGATAGCCGCCGCCCACGAGATGGGACTCCGCGTGGTGATGGACTGGGTGGCCAACCAGACCGCCCCCGACAATGTATGGATGAGCGAAAAGCCCGCCGATTTCTATGAGAGGGACTCCCTTGGAAACGCCATCTGGGAGTATGACTGGACCGATACCCGCAGCCTGGATTATTCCAACCGCGAAGTCTGGTATGCCCAGGAAGATGCCATGCGCTTCTGGCTCGACAAGGGCGTGGACGGCTTCCGCTGCGATGCTGCAGGGGAGATGCCTTCCGAGACCTGGCAGTACCTGGTGCCCGCCCTGCGCCGCGACTATCCTGAGATATACCTTCTCGCCGAGGCCGAAAAGCACGAGTTCATGGTAGATACCATGTTCGATGCCACCTACGCCTGGGAACTGCACCATATCGAGAACGGCATAGGATCCGGCCCGGCCAACAAGGATGAACGCAAGACCGCCGAAGACCTCCGCAAATACGTGGAGAAGGATATGGCCGGTACCCCCGCCTCCGCCTTCCGCCTGGCCTTCACCTCCAACCACGACGAGAACTCCTGGGCAGGTACCGAATTCGAACGCATGGGCGATGCCGCCAAGGTGCTGGAAGTGCTGAACTTCACCCTCCCCAAGACCCAGCCCCTCATCTACACCGGGCAGGAGATAGGCCTTTCCCGCAGGCTGGAATTCTTCGAGAAAGACCCTATTACGGACTGGACTCCCAACGAGTACACCGACTTCTTCAAGTATCTGGTGAAGCTCAAGCACGAGAATCCTGCCTTGGCTGCAGGGGAGCGCGGAGGACGTTTCAAATGGATCCAGACCCCGGACCCCGACGTGATAGCTTTCAGCCGCCGCAAGAAAGACAACATAGTGCTGGTATTCGCCAATCTTTCACCGGATCCTTCACGTAAGATAGTGCCCCTTTGCTCGACCGACAACCCCGACGGAATACTTGCTCCCTGGGGCTGGAAAATCATAACCCGATAGGTAAAAAGCACATACCGGATCTGTGTTCGCGGCATGCTGTGAACATATTGACAATGGCGCGATATTTGTTCAGTATCGCGCCGTCGTAATTAATATATAGAATGGTTATTTTGATGTTAGTCGCTGCGGCCGCGACCCTTCCCCAGGAACAGGACGGCCCCGCGATAATAAGTTTGGAGCAGGCACTCGAGATAGCTCTCAGCGAAAGCCCCACGGTGAAGATTGCCGATATGGAGGTCGAGAGGGCGGAGTTTGCCCGCAAAGGTAGTTATGCGGCGCTATTCCCGCAGATAAGCGCCTCCGCAGCATATCAGCGCACCATAAAGAAACAGGTCATGTACATGGGCGGCGGCGATGACGATGAAGAAGGCGGCGGAATGTCCGGCATGTTGTCCGGCCTGGTCGACCCTATAATGTTCCATCTGCAGAAGCTCTACGCCGGAACAGGTGTCCCCTATGTCGAATACGTTCCTCCCACCACCACCGAATCTTCCTCCGACGGAGGTATCGAGGTGGGCCGTTGGAACACCTACAATGCCGGTATCTCGGCAGCGATGCCCCTGATCAACGCCCAGCTTTGGAAGAGCCTGGCTATTTCCGGGGCAAGCGTGGACCTGGCAGTGGAGAAGGCCCGTTCTTCCCGCCTCGAAATGGTCAACCAGGTCAAGCAGGCCTACTTCGCAGTGCTGCTTGCCAAGGAAGCGCACAATGTGTACGAGAGCGTATATCGCAACGCCGTCCAGAATCTGGAACTTACCAGCAAGAAATACAATGCCTCCAAGGCCTCGGAACTCGATCTTGCGAGGGCCAAGACCACGGTTGCCAATGCGGTTCCCGACATGTTCAATTCCGAGAATGCCATCTTCCTGTCGCTTTGGCAGTTGAAGGCTGTCATGGGAATCGATCTCGATACCGAAATCGACGTCAAGGACTCCCTGCTAGAGTATGCCGGCGACATGCGTCCGGACATGCTGGGCGAGGATTACAGCCTGGAAGGGAATTCCTCCCTGCGCCAGCTTGCGATCCAGGCCGACCAGCTTGCGAATACCGTGAAGATGCAGCGCTATGGCTATCTGCCCACCCTCTCGCTCGCCTTCTCGTACAGCTTGAACGCCATGACCAACGACTTCAAGTTCGAACAGTACAAATGGACCCCGTATTCCTATGTGGGCCTGAGCCTTAACATACCCATCTTCAGCGGTGGCCAGAGGCACAACGAAATCCGCCAGACCAAGGTCCAGGCCGCGGAGCTTTCCATCCAGCGCGAAAACGCCGAGAGGCAGCTGCGCATCTCCATACGCCAGTGCCTGAGCACCATGGAAACCGCTGTCAAGAGTCACGAATCGGCCTTGGATGCCTTGGAATCCGCCAATAAGGCTTATGACATCGCTGCCAAGTCCTATGAAGTAGGACGCAGCACCCTGACCGACTTGGATGCTTCCCGCCTCGCCCTCACGCAGGCCCAGCTTGCCGCAAGTCAGGCAGTTTACAATTATCTGGTGGCCAAGGCCTCCCTCGAAAGCACTATCGGAGCAGATTACACAGGAGAAACTTCAGCAAAATGAAAAAGATATTCATACTTGCACTTGCAGCACTGACGCTTGCAAGCTGCGCACAGAACCAGAAAAAGAACACAAAGGAGGCTGCCGCCAATGCCGGGCAGTCCGCCAGGCAGACCGTGAAGGTCATGCCCGCCGCCAAACAGACGGTACGCCAGGAAGGTACCTATTCGGCAACCATCCAGGCCAACGCTATCAATAACATCGCTCCCCAGAGCGGCGGCCGCATCCAGAAGATAAATGTCGAGGTAGGGGATTTCGTGTCCGCCGGGCAGATACTTGCCGAGATGGACCGCGTACAGCTCGACCAGGCCAAGCTCCGTCTCGTCAATGCCGAGACCGAACTCGGGCGCCTCAAGCAGCTTTATGAGCAGGGCGGCCTCGCCCAGAGCGATTACGAAGCTGCGGAGCTCAACTACAAGGTGAGCAAGAGCAGCTACGACAATCTCCTCGAGAACACCATACTCCGTTCGCCCATCACCGGCGTCGTCACCGCCCGCAACTACGACCGCGGCGACATGTACGGCATGGCCAGCCCCATCTTCACGGTGCAGCAGATAGTTCCCGTGAAGATTCTCGTGGGTATCTCCGAGGCCGATTACACCAAGGTGCGCAAGGGCGACAAGATTACCCTCAGCGTGGATGCCCTCCCCGGCAAGACCTTCAGCGGCAACGTCCGCCGCATCTATCCTACGGTCGATCCTATGACGCACACCGTGAACATCGAGGTGCAGGTTCCCAACCAGAACCGCGAACTCCGCCCCGGCATGTACGCCAAGGTCGGCGTCAACTTCGGCTCCAGCCAGAACATAGTGGTGCCCGATGCCGCCGTGGTGCGTCTGCAGGGCTCCGGCCAGCGTAACGTATTCGTGGTCGAGAACGGCGTCGCGGTGCAGAAGGCGGTCAGCCTCGGCAGGCACTTCGACGGTCAGTACGAGATTCTTTCCGGCATCGAGGTGGGTGAGATGGTCGTCGTAAAGGGCGGCAGCGCCCTGAGTAACGGTGCAAATGTGGAGGTCATAGAATGAGCGTAATCAAATCAGCAGTAAAGAACCCGGTGACGACGGCCCTGATCTTCGTCGCCTTCGTGGTATTCGGTCTGTATTCGCTGGTCAACACCTCGATCGCCCTCTTCCCGGAGTTCGACTCCAACACCATCATGGTGATGAGTTCGTACCAGGGAGCGAATGCATCCGATATCGAGACCAACCTCACGAAACTGCTCGAGAACAGCTTGAACAGCGTTGAGGATCTTAAGAAACTCAGCTCCCAGAGTAAAGAGAACATATCGCTGCTGATGCTCGAGTTCGAATACGGAACCGACATCGAAGCGGCTACTAACAATGTCCGCGACAAGCTGGACATGGTGAGTTCCTCCCTGCCGGACGGAGCCACCACTCCCGCCATCTTCAAGTTCAGCACCGAGGACATGCCTATCATGATGTTCTCGGCATCGGCCGTCGAGTCGGTTTCCGGCCTCGACAAGATACTTGACGAGCAGCTGGCCACGCCTCTGGCCCGTGTAAAGGGCGTGGGAACCGTCAGCGTCGGCGGTGCCCCTACCCGCGAAATCCAGATATATTGCGATCCCGGCAAGCTCGAGGCCTACCACCTCAGCATCGCCGGCATTGCCCAGATAATAGCCGCGGAGAACCGCAACCTCCCTTCCGGCAACATCGACATCGGTTCCAACACCTACACCCTGCGCGTGCAGAAGGAGTTCAAGGACCCTTCCGAGCTGCTGGACGTGGTGGTTGGTTACAACGGCAGCCAGACAGTCCTCCTGAGGGATGTCGCTACCCTGCATGACGGCAGCCAGGAGCGCGAGCAGGAGTCCTACACCGACGGCCTCCGCGCTGCGGCCATCATCATACAGAAGCAGGCCGGCGCCAACACCGTCAATGTCAGCCGCGGAGTGCACAAGCAGCTCGAGCAGATCAAGAAGACCCTGCCTTCCGACATTCAGATCAAGGAGATCTTCGACTCTTCCGAGGAAATCGTGAATACCATCCACTCCCTCATCGAGACCATCCTCATCACCTTCGCGGTGGTCATGCTGGTGGTGTTCATCTTCCTCGCACGCTGGAAGACGACCTTCATAATCGTTCTGTCCATTCCTATCGCCCTGCTGGCCTCGCTGGTATATCTGTTCGCTACGGGCAACACCCTGAACATCGTTTCCATGGCCTCCCTGTCGCTGGCCATAGGTATGGTGGTGGATGATGCCATAGTAGTGCTGGAGAACGTGACGTCGCATCTGGAGAGGGGAGAGAAGGCCACCGAGGCTGCCATCCACGGCACCTCCGAGGTGGGTATCTCCGTTATCGCATCCACCCTTACCATGCTCTGCGTGTTCCTGCCCCTCACCTTCATCAAGGGTATGACCGGAATGATGTTCCAGCAGCTCGGATGGATTGTGACCATCATCATGGTAGTGTCCACCACCGCCGCCCTTACCCTGGTTCCTATGCTCTGCGCATTGTTCCTCGGCGGCAAGAGGCGCGAGAACAAGCTGGACGGCGTGCTCAACGCAGTTTCCGCCGCATATTCGAAACTTATAGGCTGGGCTACCACCCACCGCAAGACCGTCATCTTCGGCGCCTTCGGCATCCTGGTGGGCGTGATAGTATTCCTGGGCCCCCATATCAAGTCCGAATTCTTCCCCAAGGGGGATTCCGACCGTCTGCAGGTCAGTGTGACCCTGCCCGTGGGCACCGCCCAGAGCGTCACTGCCGAGCTTGCGCGCAGCATCTATGCCGAGTTCGTGGATGACATTCCCGAGATGTCCGTCTGCAACATGACCTATGGCCAGGCAGATTCCGACAACCTCTTCGGTTCCATGCGCAGCAACGGTACCCACATCCTCACCTACAACCTGCACATCGGTTCCAAGACCACGAGGAAGCGCTCCTCCGGCGACATCGCCGACCAGGTGCGCTCCATACTCCGCCACTATCCCGAAATCCGCAAGGCTACGGTAGTCGAGGGCGGCGGCATGATGGGCGGCGCTCCCAGCGTGGCCATCGAGATCTATGGTTATGATTTCCAGGAGACGGATGCGGCTGCCAAGGAGATACAGTCCAAACTGCTCCAGCACCCCGAGTTCGCGCAGGTCATCCTGAGCCGCGATGAATATACCCCTGAGTACCAGGTGGACTTCGACCGCGAGAAGCTGGCCCTGAACGGACTCAGCTCCACCACCGCAGGATCCGCGTTCAGCGCGGCCATGAGCGGCAGCGTGGCATCCTTCTACCGTGAAGACGGCGACGAGTACTACATCCGCGTCCGCTACGCTCCCGAGTTCCGTACGAGCGTCGAGGACATGGAGAATATCATAGTCTACACTCCCGCGGGCAAAGGCATACGCCTCAAGGAACTGGGCCGCGTGGTCGAGACCGAGGTGCCTCCTACCATCGAGAGGCGCAACCGCCAGCGCTACATCACCGTGACCGCCCTGGTGGCCAACAAGGTGGCTCTCTCCGAGGCCGTCAAGGTTACCGACGAGGTGCTCGCCGACACTCCTCTGCCTTCCAACCTCTACAGCGTCATCTCCGGCGACTATGAGGACCAGCAGAAGATGTTCTCCGACATGGGCTTGCTGATGCTGCTGATGATAATGCTCGTCTATATCGTGATGGCCGCCCAGTTCGAGAGCTTCATGAGCCCCTTCGTGATCATGTTCAGCCTTCCTTTCGCGGCAGTCGGCGTCATACTCGGCCTCTGGATCACCAATACCGCCCTCAGCGTGATGGGTATGGTGGGAATCATCATCCTCATCGGTATAGTGGTGAAGAACGGTATCGTGCTCATCGACTACACCATACTTTGCCGCGAGCGCGGAATGAGCGTGCTGGAAGCATCCGTGACCGCCGCCCGCAGCCGTCTGCGTCCTATACTTATGACCACCCTCACCACCGTTCTCGGTATGCTCCCCATGGCCTTGGGCCGCGGAGAGGGCTCCGAAATGTGGAACGGCCTGGGTATGGTCGTCTGCTGGGGACTTTCAATTTCCACGCTGGTCACCCTGGTGCTGATCCCTACGGTGTACTGTGTATTTGCAACGCGGCACGAACGTCGTGCATCTAAAAAGTACGAGATTATATGATGAAAGCACTCTTCATAGTTTACAATCAGGCGTACGGCGATGAGATAATCGCCATGCTCGAAGGCCTGGGGCAGAGAGGGTTCACCCGTTTCGACGGTGTGGGCGGCCGCGGTTCCGTGGATGGTATCCCGCATCTGGACAACCATGCATGGCCCGAATACAACGACGCCCTCATCGTGCTGATGGACGAAGATAAAGTGGAACCCACCCTTGAAGCTCTGCGGAAAAAGGACGCAGAAACCCCCGATCTGGGCATCAGGGCGTTCGCCTGGAAATTGGAAAATATTCTGTAATTTTTTATATCTTTGCGAATATGAACGTAATAGATCAGAATAATTTCGAAGAGATCATCAATTCGAAACCCGTTGCCCTCGTAGATCTTTGGGCAGCATGGTGCGGCCCCTGCCGTATGCTTTCTCCTACCGTCGACGACATAGCCGAGGAGTATGAAGGCCGTGTCGCCGTAGCTAAATGCAACGTGGACGATAATGATGAACTTGCCGCCAACTTCGGCGTTCGCAGCATCCCCACGCTGCTCTTCTTCAAAGATGGCCAGCTTGCCGAAAAGACCGTTGGCCTCGTATCCAAACAGGAAATAGAAACTATTCTAAATAATTTACTCTAGTATGAAAAAATTACTTTTTGCTGCGATAGCGATATTTTTCGCCATCAATGCTAACGCCCAGTTCGGTATTATCGCGGGCGTTACTTCCACTCAGACCGACTACAAGGCAGCTTGGGCAAATGCTAACGAGATTAACCAGTTCCATGTCGGTGCTACTGTAAAGATTCCTCTCCCGTTAGGCTTCGCTGTGCAGCCTGGTATCATCTATAACATGAAAGGTTCTTCCGTCGAGTCTGCAGTCGCAGGTGAGGCTTTCACCGTCGACACCAAGACCGGTTTTATCGAAGTTCCCGTCCAGGCCCAGTGGGGTATCAACATCGCGGGCGTAGTGCGTCCTTATGCATTCGTCGAGCCTTTCATCGGCTATGCTATCACCAACGAGGAAACCTCCACTCTCAAGCTCAGCAGCTTCACCGGCGAGAACCGCAAGGAGAACTGGGACAATGTGAAGAACCGTCTCGAGTACGGCTTCGGCCTCGGTGTCGGTGTCGAGCTCATCAAGCACCTCCAGGTTTCGGTACGTTACTTCTGGAATATGGGCGAGCTCTACAATGAAGAGGGCTCCGCCGCATGGGACAAGATCAACGAGACCATCAACGCAGGTGCCAAGACCGCCGAGGAGCAGAAGTGCTCCGGTGTGATGGCTTCTGTAGCCATTTTGTTCTAAAGGGTTTTTATGTCAGAAAAGAGGGCGGTGTTCTTTTGCTCCGCCAGCAGCAATATAGATCCGAAATACAATCAGGCCGCGCGGGAAACAGTCCGTGCGGCTTGTTTGGCTGGATATAGTATCGTATCCGGCGGTTCCTTCCGAGGAACCATGGGTGCGGTGTGCGACACCGCCAAGGAATGCGGTGCCCCCAACTACGGGGTGCTGCCTTCTTTCATGGAAGGGCTTGAGTATGAGGGATTGACGGATTTGAAGTGGGCCCCAACCATGAGCATCCGCAAGGAAATGATGCGCGAGGGAGCGTCGCTCGCCATCGCCCTTCCCGGCGGAATCGGCACCATGGACGAACTCTTCGAGACCGTGGTGCTTGCAAAGCTGGGCCAGTTCCATGGCCGTATCGGAGTACTGAACTTCGAGGGCTTCTACGAACCCTTGAAAGCTCTTTTGAAACATTTCGTAGATAACGGGATGATGACCGCCGAGGATGCTGCATTGGTGCACTTCGCTTCCACTCCCGAAGAACTTGCAAAGATTTTTTGATGGATAAGCATTCGATCATAGCCGGCCTGGGGCAGGATTGGGAGAGGATGAAGGAACTTCTGCGCAGTTCCTTGTCGTCGGATGTGACCTTGCTGGACGAACTGAACACCGACCTGATCTCCAACGCAGGCAAGATGCTGCGCCCCATGCTTACCCTCTACGTCGCCCGTATGTGCAACGGGGGCTCCCTCCGCGATGAGAGCATACGCAATGCCGCGGCCGTGGAGATTCTGCACAACGCGACCCTGCTTCACGACGACGTGGCCGACGAGGCGATGTTGCGCCGAGGGGCTCCTACCGTGATGTCCAAGCTGGGCCCCGTGCCCGCAGTGCTGGTAGGGGACTTCTGGCTGGCAAGCGCGGTTGCGCTGCTGTCGGATTCTTCCGACATCAAATGGACCATTGCGGAGTTCGCCCGCACCCTTACCGACCTTGCGGAAGGGGAGATGCTCCAGCAGCAGAAAGCCTTCCTGTCGGATACTACGGTCGAAGATTATCTGCGCATCATCTATTGCAAGACCGGCAGCCTCTTCGTGACTGCCTGCGAGACCGGCGCCCAGTCCGTCGGTGCTTCCGAGGAATACATCCGCGCCGCGGGCCGATATGGCCGTGCGCTCGGAATCGCTTTCCAGATCCGGGACGATATCCTGGACTATGCCGGCGGCGAAAAGACCGGCAAACCGGTCGGAATCGACCTCAAGGAACAGAAGATAACCCTGCCCCTGCTCGGCGCGCTCCGCAAGGCCAAGGACGAGAAGGGGATCAGGGAAAAGATACACGATATACATCTGCACCCGGACAACTGCGAGTTCATCCGTTCGTTCGTGTTGGAGAACGGTGGTGTGGAGTATGCCGAGGAAAAACAACTGAGCTATGTAGAAGAGGCCATCCAGGCTCTGTCGGTCTTCCCGGACTGCCAGGAGAAGGAAGTCCTGAGCTTCATAGCCCGTCATAATTCAGTCAGGACCAAATGAGCGACCTCAGACAGACTCTCTTCGCTATGGTGGACGAGAAGCGCGTCCCCCACGCCATCCTTTTGCATGAGGATGACGGCGGCGGAGCCATGGCACTCGCCATGGAGTTTCTCGGGCATCTCTACGGAGGGAATCCCCGGGTCGCCAAGATGATTCATCCGGACATCCACTACATCTTCCCGCTGATCCTTTCTTCGGGGGATTCGGTTTCGGAGCAGTACGCCGTGCAATGGCGCAGCCTGGTAGGGGAGAATCCGAACTTTACCGAAGGGGACCTTTACGATGCCCTTGGTTTCGAGGGGAAGAATACGGTCATCTCCGTCAAGGAGGCCAATGCCCTGTTGAGGGTACTGACCCGCTATTCGCTCGAAGGAGGCTACACCGCTATAGTCATCTATCTCCCCGAGAAGATGAACCCTACCGCGGCAAACAAGTTGCTGAAGATACTGGAGGAACCTCCCCAGCAGACCATCTTCGTGATGGTCACCCATGCGCCCGAGAGGCTGCTGCCGACCATTCTGTCGCGCTGCCAGCTTTTCCGTGTGGAATCGGCCGAAGATGCATCCGACGTGGTGCTGCGCTTCGACGACGGAGGAGCCCTGGAGGCCTTGATGAACGCCATCATCGCCAGGGACCTGGCCGCAGCGTTGGAAGTCGGTGAGCAGCTTGCCGCCCTTCCCTCGCGCGACAGCATGCGCTCTTTCTGCCGTTATGCGGCCGAGAAGGTGCGCCGTATCTTCCTCGTACAGCAGGGCCTGACGCAGCTCGCCGGGGATGATCCCCAGATTGCCGTCTGGGCTTCGAAATGCAAGAAGACCTTCCCCCGCAAGGCTCTCGAAGCCTTGGACAAGGCCTCTTTGCTTATTGGCAGGAATGTGAACCAGAAGATCCTTTTCACCGACTTGGTGGACAGGCTCTACGTAAATATATAACCCTATGGATAACGAATCGATAAGAATGGATTGCAACCGCGGCTGCGTGTGTGTTACCGACAACACCAGCGGCGAGGAGCATTTCACATACCGCGAGGGCTGCTGCAAGCTCCGCGACCACAACTATCTGGCCGGGATTCCGGACCAGAGTTTCAAGGACATATTCGAAGTTCGCTTCAAGAATACCCGCAAGGGTTTCTACCGCAATGCCTCCGGCCAGAATGTAAAGCTGGGCGACATGGTAATCGTCGAGGCTGTGACCGGCTGCGATCTTGGAATCGTGACGCTGGAAGGCCCGCTGGTAGGGCGTCAGCTCAAGTGCAAGGGCGTGGACCTTGCCACCGTGGAGCTCAAGAGGATCTACCGCAAGGCCAAGCAGAACGACATCGAGAAGTGGCAGGAAGCCATTGCCCGCGAGCAGGATACCATGATCCAGGCGCGTCGCATCGCGGCGGAAATGGGTTTGGAGATGAAGATTGGCGACGTGGAGTTCCAGGGCGATGGCAGCAAGGCTATCTTCTACTACATTGCCGATGGCCGCGTGGACTTCCGCCAGCTCATCAAGGTGTTTGCCGAGGAGTTCCGTATCCGTATCGAGATGAAGCAGATCGGTGCCCGTCAGGAGGCTGGCCTCATCGGTGGTATCGGGGTCTGCGGCCGCGAGCTCTGCTGCGCCCGCTATATCACCAATTTCAAGAGTATTTCCACTTCTGCCGCCCGTGTGCAGGATCTGTCGCTGAATCCGCAGAAGCTTGCCGGGCAGTGTGGGAAGCTGAAGTGCTGCATAAATTACGAGGTGGCCGTCTATCAGGATGCCCAGTCCCGCATCCCCCGTGTTCAGGAGCCTCTGGAGTTCGAGGATGGTTTCGCGTATCTGCGTAAGACCGATATTCTCAAGGAGGTGATGTACTTCTCGTACGATAAGCATTCCGATGCCGATCTTTATGCTCTGGATGCTGCGGATGTGCGCGAGATCATAAAGATGAATCGCAATGGCATCAAGCCTGAGTCGCTTAAGAGCGAGCCGGAGCCTTCTGCGCCTGAGTTCGTGACGGCGGTGGGGGACGATAGTATTTCGCGTTTCGATTCGCCCAAGCGCAAGGGCAAGCGTCGTAACAAGAATCGCCGCAAATGAAAAGCTCCTGCTTGTTTTTCGGGACGATTCTGCTGATTATGGCAGCGGCCTGCAGCCGGCCTGCATCCTTCGAGCAGTTCATCCGGGTTGCGGATGCTCCCGGAGGGCTGTACAGGTTCGAGCTGGAACTGCCAGATAGCACTGCTACCTACGATATTTCCTTCTACACCGCGGATCTGAAGGAGAGCCTGCAGCTGGAGGTCCGTTGGAATGATGATTCCGGTCTCCTTCTGAACGAGAACGTATGGATTCCCGCGGACCGGCATGTGGCCCTTTATCGTAGCGGGCTGCGTCATGCAAGTGGGAAACTTTGTTTGCGGGTGCGGACAATCAATCCGCCCAAGCACTTCCGGGGCCTGGGCATAATAATGCATCAGAACGATGGGACACGATAAATTACGCAAATTCGCCGAAAACGAGACCTTCTCTTGCTTGCTCCAGCCTACCGCGGAGCAGGTTTTGTCGAAGGGTTATGCCAATCTGACCGACCATCCTGTGAAGGGTAACTGGATCGGGCAGATGTTCGGCGGGCATGAGGGCGATATCATACTGGAGCTTGGTTGCGGCAAGGGGGAGTATACCCTCGAGCTTGCAAGGCGTAATCCGGACAAGAACTACATAGGCGTCGATATCAAGGGTGCGCGTCTGTGGCGTGGTGCCAAGACCGCTACCCAGGAGGGGCTGCGCAATGTGGCTTTCCTGCGTACGCGTATCGAGTTCATTACTGCTTTTTTCGGGCCTGAGGAGGTTTCGGAGATTTGGCTTACTTTTTCGGATCCGCAGCTTCGGGCCAGCGAGAACAAGAGGTTGTCGTCGGCGATGTTCCTGGAGAGGTATCGTAGTTTCCTAAGGAGGGATGGCGTGATCCATCTCAAGACGGATAGCCGTTTCTTGCACGAATACACCATGGCCGTGGCCCGTGTAAACAGTCTTCCCATCTTGGCTTGCACGACCGATCTCTACTCGGATGTCCTGGGGCTGGGTACAACCGCGGGTGTTACGTCCCTCAGGGGGAGTACCCTGCCCCAGGACCAGACCAGCGATCTGCCGACTGAGGTGAGGGAGGTGAAGACTTTTTACGAGACTATGTTCCTGGAGATGGGGCTGCCGATTACGTATATGGAATTCAAGCCGTTCAAGGAGGGGCCGTACGTGAATCCTCGTGACCCTGAAGACTTTGACACAAAGCATTGGCGCGAGGTCGAAGGCACTCGAAGGAGCTTCGGTCATAAGTAATGGGGGTTGTAAAAGCGAATTAGTTTCCCTAAATTTGCAGACTATGTTGAAAGAAAGCAAATGGGTAGTCAGCGAGTCCGCTCCGGACGACAAGGTCAGCCGCCTTGCCACCGAAGTGGGCATCGACCGCGTGCTTGCCGAACTGTTGGTAAAGCGCGGTGTCGAGACCTTCGACCAAGCCCGTGCCTTCTTCCGCCCCAGCCTGGACAATCTTCACGACCCCTTCCTGATGAAGGACATGGACAAGGCCGTGGAACGTCTGCATCAGGCAATCACCGGTTCCGAAAAAATACTTGTTTACGGCGACTACGACGTTGACGGCACTACCGCCGTTTCCCTAGTGTATTCGTTCATCAAACGCTACACCGACCTGGTGGACTTCTACATCCCCGACCGCTATGACGAGGGATACGGAGTGTCTTCCAAAGGCATACAGTGGGCTGCCGACAACGGATTCGGGCTCATCATTACCTTGGACTGCGGCATAAAGGCCATCGAAAAGGTGGACCTGGCAAAGTCGCTGGGGGTGGACGTAATCATCTGCGACCACCATCTTCCCGAACTCGAACTCCCCAAGGCCGTCGCGGTGCTGGATCCCAAGCGCGAGGACGACAGCTATCCCTTCGACGACCTCTGCGGTTGCGGAGTCGGGTTCAAGCTGGTACAGGCTTATTCCCAGAAATACGAGATTCCCTTCGAAACCCTGGTTCCCCTTCTGGACCTGCTGGTCGTGAGCATAGCTTCCGACCTTGTAACGGTGGTAGGGGAGAACCGCATACTTGCGTATTACGGCCTCAAGCGCCTGAACGAGAATCCCCGCAAGGGCCTTCTCGCGATGATAAATCTCTCCAAGCTCGAGCCCGGCCACATTACCGTGGACGACATAGTCTTCAAGATCGGCCCCCGCATCAACGCTGCCGGCCGTATGGAGACGGGCCGTCTGGCGGTGGAGCTTCTTACCGCCACCGAAACCGGCAAGGCGATGATAGTGGGGGAGAAGATCAACAACAATAACAACGACCGTAAGAACGTGGACCGCGAGATTACCGCCGAAGCCCTCGAAATGGTGGAGAGCGGCAAGTGCCTGGCCCGCGAGAATGTGACGATAGTCTATAATCCCAACTGGAACAAGGGAGTCGTGGGAATAGTCGCCTCCCGTCTGGTCGAGGCCTACTACAAGCCTACGGTGGTGCTTACCAGCAGCAACGGATTCGTGACCGGATCCGCCCGCAGCGCCGGCAAGTTCGACCTCTACGCGGCCATAGAGAGCTGCGCCGACCTGATGGAGAACTTCGGCGGCCACACCTATGCCGCCGGCCTCACCCTCACCGAGGACAAGCTCCCCGAATTCGCCGCCCGTATGGACAAGTTCGTCGGCGAACACATCACCGCCGATATGCTCACGCCCGTGGTGGAGATCGATTCGGAGCTGAACTTCTCGCA
>JAFZJI010000023.1 GCA_017552105.1 Bacteroidales bacterium
AAAATCCTTGGTCAGCTAGCAGCAGGGTATCCCACAGAGCAACCCTGCCACCCCCGGCTAGGGGGAGGGTGCCCTTTAGGGAGGGGGGTGTCTCTGTGGGATACCCTGCTGCTAGCCCCTAGAAATCTGCTATACGGGAAACGGGAGCGACGTCGAGGCCGGTGCGTTCGCCGGCGAGATAGTGATAATAACCGGCGATGGCGATCATCGCGGCATTATCGGTCGTAAACTTGAACTCCGGAAGATAAGTGTTCCAGCCGCGCTTCTTACCCTCGGAAACTATACGGTCGCGAAGGCCGCTGTTGGCCGAAACGCCGCCGCCTATGGTTATCTCCTTGATACCGGTCTGCTTTGCAGCCTTTATCAACTTGTCCATCAGTATATCGATAAGTGTCTTCTGGAACGAAGCACAGATATCTTCTTTGTTCTTCTCCATGAAATCCGGATCCTTCGCCATCTCGTCCCTCACGAAATAAAGCAGCGAAGTCTTGATGCCCGAAAAACTGTAATCCAGGCCGGGAATATGAGGCTTGGCGAACTTGAAGCGCAGCGGATCCCCCTGTTTGGCAAGGCGGTCGATCACCGGCCCGCCGGGATAACCCAGCCCCATCATCTTCGAACACTTGTCGAAAGCCTCGCCAACGGCATCGTCGATAGTCTGCCCCAGGATCTCGAAATCAAGAGGGGAATTCACCTTGACTATCTGCGAGTTACCTCCTGAAACCAGCAAACATAGATACGGAAAAGCGGGCTGCACGACGGGTTTATCTTTCTGCTTCACAAACCCTGCGAGGATATGCCCCTGGAGATGGTTCACCTCAACGATCGGAATGCCAAGGGCAAGGCCCAGGGACTTGGCGAACGAAGTACCCACGAGGAGGGAGCCGAGAAGGCCCGGACCGCGGGTGAACGCGATCGCGGTAAGGTCGGAAGCCTGTATGCCCGCACGCAAAATCGCCTCGCTGACAACCGGAACTATATTCTGCTCATGTGCCCTGGAAGCAAGTTCCGGCACAACTCCTCCATATGCCTTGTGTACATCCTGGCTGGCGATCACGTTCGACAGCAGCCAGCCATCGGCAATGACGGCCGCCGAAGTGTCGTCGCAAGATGACTCGATTCCTAAAATAATATCCATTTCACAAGTTTTGCGAATGCAAATTTAAGCATTATTTCTTATTTTTGTAGATTAGAATAATTGTGCGCCTACGAAAAGGAATTGTGATATAGCGGTCAGAATCTTCGGATTCATCTTACTGTTGCTGGCAACGGCAGCGGTAGCCGTGCAATCCCCCAGCGTGCAGGCCGGGCTGGTCCGCCAGTTCCTCTCCCGCTACTCCGAAAAACTCGGCGGGCAGATAGAATTCTCGTCCATCAACTTACAGGCCCCCGGCACCATAGAGCTCAAGGACGTGCTCATCCTCGACAACAATCCCTACACTGCCGACCCCTTCAATAACGGCTACGCCAGCAGCGACACCCTGCTCAAGGCCAAGTCCATACGGGCAACCGTGTCGGCGAGGATGCTCCTCAAAGGAGAAGCCGTGCACCTCAGCCGGGTGGAAATCCGGGACGCAGATGCCTTCCTGGCGCTTGAACCGGTAAAGCTTACCAACTTCGAAAGGGTCCTCAGCCCCGGCGAAAAGAAAGACAGCACTTCCAAGATGCCGCCGTTCAGCGTGGGCAAGATATACGGGCAGAACATACACTTCCGCATGGCCGACTTCGAAAGGCCCCGGAAGCACTTCTTCGAAGGTGCCATCAACTACGAAGACCTCGACACCCGCATCAGCGAACTGGTAGGCCGCAACCTCTCGGTACGCGACGGTTACGTCAGCGGCACCGTGGACAGGCTTGCCGTCAAGGAAAAATCCGGAGCGGACGTAGTGATCAGCGGCCGTACCAAGGTCGGGCACGGGCAGACCTTAGTTAAGGACCTCCGCATAAAGGACTCCCTGACCGATTTCCACGCCCCGCTCTATTCCATGACCTACGAGAACGTAAAGTCCTTCAAGCATTACTGCCAGCAGGTGCGCATGCGTCTCAAGCTCGCCAAGACCAGGATATCTTCCAAGACAATCAACTATTTCGCGGAAGGTGCCCTCGAAGACATGGACTTCCTGCTGGACGTGGACGGAGTCGAGGCCGAAGGCTATGTCAGCGACCTCAACATCAAGAGCATCTCGTTCACCGACCTCTACGGTGGAGTGAAGGCAGATGCATCCTGCCATCTCACCGGCATCACCATCACCAAGGACTTCGTGCTGGACGCCATCATAAAGAAGATGAACTTCACCACCGCCGGTGCCGAGAAGTTCGCCGGCCGCATGTTCGGCAAGGACATCAGCATACGCAAGTTCGCCAAGGGCCAGCAACTCGCCTTCAGCGGCAGCGCCAAGGGTCCTCTGGACAAGATAAACGCCAGGGGCAAGCTCCGCGCAGGCTCCGGCAGCGCAGATGCGGCCCTCCGCATAACCAATCTCCGCAAGAAAAACGTCCCTATGGGAATCGAAGGCAGCTTCAGCACCCGCAACCTGCAGGTAGGAAAGCTTATAAACCAGGATTTCCTCGGCAAGGTAACCGCCAACACCGGCTTCAAGGCCATGCTAGATAAAGGCTCCGTATCAGTCAAGGTGGATTCCCTGATGGTAGATAAGCTCGGCCTGCTGGGCTACGAATACACCGGCATCGCCGCCGCGGGAACCTACTCCGACAACGCCTTCGACGGAAAGATCATCTGCGCGGACCCGAACCTGAACTTCATCTTCCAGGGAATATTCAACCTCTCCCCCAAGACCAACAACGCCCTTTATAAGTTCTCCGCCAACGTGGGATACGCCGACCTCGAAGCCCTCAAGCTCGACAAGCGCGGAGGCACCTCCAAAGTGTCCGCCGAACTGAACGCCAACCTCATGAAGATATCCCGGGGAGACTTGCTGGGCGATTTCAACATCTACGACCTGACCCTCGAGAACGACAACGGAGTCAAGTATATTGGCGACATCTATGCCGGATCCCACACGACCGGCGACATCAGCCGTGCGCAGATACGGTCGAACTTCCTCGATGCCGGATATGTGGGCAACCGCAACCTGCTCGACTTCTTCGGGGATATACAGACCGTGACCACGCGCCGGGAACTGCCTGCCCTGTACAGCAGGCACGACAAGGACACCGGCGATCCTTATGCCGACTACGACATCACCATCAACTTCCACGACAGCCGCGACATCCTCTCCTTCATCAAGCCTGGAGTATATGTCGCCGACTCCACCAGGATCGACATCCGAATGGTGGACGGAAGGCTGAACGGCAACGTCCGCTCCCCCAGGCTCGCATATCTTACGAACTACCTGAAAGGCCTGAATATCAGCATCGACAACGAGGGCGGCAGCGCCAACGCCACACTGCTGACCGACGAACTCCAGCTCGGTCAGATAGGATTCACCAACAGTGCCTTCACCGCCTTCGCGCAGAAGAACGACTTCTTCCTGAGTTTCCACTACGACAACATCGTGGGCATCGACAACATGGGAGAAATCTACCTCGCCGGCAACATCGAACGCGACAAGAGCGACACGCTGATAGTCAATGCCAAGCCGCTGTCGTCGTACGTTCGCTTCGAGGACGAACAATGGGACCTCGCCGAATCCAACGTGCGCTACCGAGCGGGCGAAGCCCGATTCGACAACTTCCTCATCTACAACGGAGACCAGTCCATCAGCATAAACGGAGGCATCTCCCCCAACAAGGCCGATACCCTCAAGCTGGATATCAACAGGGTGGACATGAGCGCCATCAACCATTTCACCGGCAGGGACTTCGGATTCAAGGGCCGCACCTCGGGCAAAGCCCTGCTTTCGTCGCCTCTGAAGGGAGATGTGGTGGGGCTTATGAACCTCGCCTGCGATTCGCTGGAAATCGGTGGAGAAAGCGCCGGTTCGCTCAGGATGGCAGTCGCCTGGGACAAGGCGGCCGACAAGGTCAGCGCCTTCATCCGCGACATCTCCGACGGAATGGACGCCATCAACATCAAGGCCGGCATGGGGATAAAGAGCAAGAAGGTAGATGTGGACGCCACGGTAGACGGGCTCAAGCTTGCCCTGCTCAACCCTATACTGCCCTCCGCATTGAGCGGCCTCGGTGGAACCCTCCACGGAGCATTCACCGCATCCGGCACCCTCGACAGCCTGGTTCTCGCCAGCAATGGTGCCCGGGTTGAAGACGGCCGCCTTAAAGTGGACTACACCGACGTAGCCTACAAACTCGGCGGGCCTTTCCATCTGGAGAACGAAGGAATCTTCTTCGACGACTTCAGCATTACCGACGATGAAGGCGGATTCGGCGTACTCAGCGGCGGACTGCGTTTCCAGAACCTGAAAGACCTTGCACTGGACGCCAAGATGCGGCTCAGCAACCTGAAGTTCCTCGGCAACCGCAGCGGCGATGTCTATGGCGACCTCTACGCCGGCGGCAATGTCTGGCTCAGCGGGAACCTCGACAACATAGAGATAGATGCCGACGTGTTCACCAACAAGGCCGGCAACCTGCACATATCGCTCGGCGGTGCATCCTCCGCCAGCGTAGGCGACCTGCTCACCTTCACGGACCACAACGAATCCAAGATAGACCCTTACGAGCTTATGCTCATGGAGATATTGCAACAGGCGGCTTCACTCAAGAAAGAATCCAACACCAACATAGTCGCCCACGCCCGCATTAATGCCACTCCGGACCTGGAAGCAGTGCTCGAACTGGATAACAGCGGCGACAACTTCCTTACAGCCCGCGGCGCCGGCCTGCTGAATGTCGAGGTGAACGCCGCCCGCAAGCTCGTGGACGTCACCGGCGACTACAACATCTCCAACGGAAAATACCACTTCGCACTGCCTGGAATCGTCAGCAAGAACTTCAACATCAACAGCGGCAGCAGCATCAAGTTCGGAGGAGGCCTTTCCAACAGCGAACTGGACATCGACGCAATCTACACCCTACGCACATCCATCAACCGACTGATGGCGGATACCTCATCGGTCGCCACCCGGCGCACGGTCAACTGCGGCATCAGCATAACCGACAAGCTCACTTCCCCGAAACTGGGCTTCTCCATCGACATCCCCGACCTCGACCCTACCACCAAATCCGAAGTCGAAAGCGCCCTCAATACCGAGGACAAGGTGCAGAAACAGTTCCTGTCGCTGGTAATTACCGGAGGATTCATCGAGAGCGAACAGACCGGTATCATCAACAATACCAACCTGGTGTTCTCGAACGTAAGCGAAATGATGTCCAGGCAGCTCAGCAACCTGCTTAACCGCATGGACATTCCCGTTGACCTCGGTGTAGGCTACCAGCAGAACTCCAGCGGCACCGACCTCTACGACGTGTCGGTGAGTACCGAGCTGTTCGACAACCGAGTGGAAGTGCGCGGCTCATTCGGCAACCGGCAGTACAGCACCTCCAGCAATCCTAACGGCGACATGGTGGGCGACCTCGACATAGACGTCAAGCTCGACCGCCCCGGAGAACTCAGGCTCAACCTCTTCTCGCACTCCGCCGACGAATACACTTCCTACCTCGACTATTCCCAGCGCAACGGCGTTGGTATCACATACCAGAAAGAATTCAACAAGTGGTCCGACTTCATACGCAACCTCTTCCGCAGCCGCAAGAAACGCCAGCAGACAGAAAGCGGCGCTACCCAGAACGAAGAGAAGAAGACCATAACCATCGAAGCAGATGAATAAAGGCAAACTATATCTGATTCCATCCCCCCTCGGGGAATATGAGCCCGCCGAAGTGATCCCGGAAGGCACGCTGAAGGTGCTCAAAGGCATCTCCACTTTCGTGGTGGAAGAGACCCGCACCGCCAGGCGCTATCTATCGGCAGCAGGGCTCAAAGGGCATATCGCGGAGCTTGAATTCCACGAGCTGAACGAGCATACCGGACCCGCCGAGGTGGAAGGCCTGATACATCTCTTCGACAAGGGAGATGTGGGCCTGATTTCCGAGGCCGGCCTGCCCGCGGTAGCGGACCCCGGTGCAGCACTGGTAGCACTTTGCCACCGCGAAGGGATAACGGTCGTTCCACTGGTAGGGCCTTCTTCCCTGATGCTTTCGCTGATGGCCTCCGGCCTGGACGGGCAGAGTTTCGCGTTCCGCGGATATCTCCCTGCCAAGACCGACGAACGCCGCGCAGCCATACGCCGCTGCGAGAAAGATTCCGCGGCCCTGCATCAGACCCAGATCTTCATCGAGACCCCCTACCGCAACGATTCTCTGCTGAAAGATATGCTGGAGCAGCTCAACCCTGCCACCAAGCTCTGCATCGCCGCCGACATCACCCTCCCCGATGCCTACATAAAAACTGCAAAGGTTTCACAATGGAAAAAAGATATTCCCCAGATAGGAAAGCGCCCGTGCGTGTTCCTGATTTTGGCAAAATAGAACTATTGGGCATGGAGTTCCTGGCCTACCACGGCTGCCTGGATTCCGAGAAGGAAAACGGCGGCAGTTTCGTGGTGGACTTCCGCGCTACCGTGGATCTGACGGCTGCCGCCCAGAGCGACGATCTGGCCGACACCCTTGATTATTCTGCCATCTACAAGATAGTTGCAGCGGAAATGGCCATACCCTCCGACCTTCTGGAAAACGTCGCCGGCAGGATAAGGGCCGCCATCGAGGAAGCATTCCCGGCCCTTCCGGAGTTCGAGATAAGCGTTTCCAAGAAGAATCCTCCCGTGGGAGGCAGTGCAGCCGTTGCCAAGGTTACTTTATATGGAGGATGTGCCCGATGAAGATTGCATTCATTACATTGGGCTGTAAGCTGAATTTTGCCGAGACCGCGACTTATGAACGCGGTTTCCGGGATGCCGGACTTGAGGTGGTCCCATGGCGCGAGAAGGCGGATATCTACCTGATCAATACTTGCACCGTCACCGAGACTTCGAACAGCAAGTCGCGCGGGGAAATCCGCAAGGTGCATCGTATCAATCCTGATGCCCGTATCATCGTTACTGGTTGCTATGCGCAGATGAAGCCGGATGAAATACGGGCCATACCGGGTGTCAGCCGCGTTTTCCTTTCGACCGAAAAATCGCTGGTTGTCCCCGAAACCCTAGAATCACTGGAAGCGGCTGGGTTATTGTCCCCAGAGGGACTCCGTTCGCTTCGCTCACTCCGGCCCCTCCCAACGTATCCTTCGCGGTCAGACGACCGCTTGTCTCCGTCGGGCCCCTCCCCCTGCCCCTGTCCGGGGGTGGACAGGCCCTCTGGGGGCAATACCCAGCCGGCTTCAGCAGAAGAACGGCCTACGGTATTCGGAGCGTATTCGACATCCGAAAGGACCAGGGCGTTCCTGAAGGTGCAGGACGGATGCGACTATTTCTGCCGCTACTGCACGATTCCATATGCCAGGGGACGCAGCCGCAGCATTCCCATATGCGAAGCGGTGAAGGCTGCTGAGGCAATAGCCGCCGAAGGCGTCAAGGAAGTAGTGATAACCGGCATAAACACCGGCGACTACGGCCGCGGCACCGGCGAATCCTTCCTCCAGCTGCTGAAAGCCCTGAACGAAGTGAAAGGAATAGAAAGATGGCGCATCTCCAGCATCGAGCCCAACCTCATAACCGAGGAAATCATCGACTGGATAGCCTCCGGAACCAAGTTCCAACCCCACTTCCACATCCCCCTCCAGCAAGGCACCGACCTGCTCCTCGCCAAGATGGGACGCAAATACACCACCGCCTTCTTCGCCGACAGGATAGCCTACATACGCAGCAAGATGGAAGGCCCCGGAAAACCCAAGGTCTTCTTCGGATTCGACGTGATGGCAGGCCTCCCCGGAGAGACGGACGAACTGTTCGAGCAGGAACTCGAATTCCTGGAGAAGATACGCCCGGCATTCATCCACGTATTCCCCTACTCCAAACGTCCGGGCACACCGGCTGCGACCATGGACGGGCAGGTTCCCGAAAAGGTCAAGGCAGAGCGCGTGAAGAAGCTGGAAGAGCTTTGCGACCGCCTGCACTCCGAGTTCACGGAGCAGAACCGCGGCATCGCCGAAAAGGTTCTCTTCGAATCGAAAGAGAAGGACGGAAGCATGGGCGGATATACAGGTAATTATATAAGGATTTCAAGGCCCTACGACCCTGCGCTGGTAGGAGTCCTCACGGACATCATAATATGAAACTGACTTTCTTCGGAACCGGCACCTCGCAAGGCATCCCCATCATAGGATGCCAGTGCCCCGTATGCCGGAGCACGGACCCGCGCGACAAGCGCTTCCGTGCATCCGCGCTGTTCGAAGCAGACGGCCTGAACATCCTCGTAGATTGCGGCCCGGACTTCCGAAGCCAGATGCTGAGGGCAGGCATAGGCCATCTGGATGCAATACTCATCACCCACAATCATAAGGACCATGTAGGAGGCCTCGACGACGTCCGGTCCCTGAACTATGTGGACCGCCGCCCCGCCGAAATCTACTGCGAGCCCAAGATACTGGATGACCTCAAGAGAGAATACGCCTATGCGTTTGCATCTCCCAGATATCCCGGAGCCCCCGAATGGCACATCCACCTGATCGGGACCGACCCATTCACCGTGCGCCCTTGCGCAGACGACAAGGAACTGGTATGGATCCACGATGTGGGATACGGATACAGGATGCCGGATGGCAGCATACAGCCAGGTCCGTCAGACATAGTGGACAATGCCGTGGAGGATGGCAAAGGCGTAAAGGTGATTCCCATAAGGGGCATACACGGAAAGATGCCCATCCTGGGCTTCAGAATCGGAAATATCGCATATCTTACCGACCTGAGTTACATTCCCGAAGAGGAAATGCACAAGCTGGAAGGCTTGGAACACGTAACCCTCAACACAGTCAGCTATAAGCCCCACCACTCCCATCTGAGCCTGGACGAAGCCCTTGCCCTGGCCGACAGGATAGGCGCACGCCATACCTGGCTCACCCACCTCAGCCACAACTTCCCGGTTTACGAAAAGTTCGCCGAGGAACTGCGCGCATTATGTGCCGAGCGCGGCATACGTTCAGAGGTGCTTCCGGCGTACGACGGATTGAAAATCACTGATTGACAGGGACTTATTCCTCCCCGAAATAAGAAAGCAGATAAGCCAGGCGGGTATCGTCAGGCTCATTCACATAGCCTATTATAGCCTCCGTGCGGGCAGAACTCTTCTCCTTCAGCATCTTGTAACGGGCAGGCTGAAGGTCCACGTTGCCACGCTGCAGGTGATTGTGATGCAGGGTAATCACATCGCTCTTCTCCCCCGGAATATAACGGATTACATGTTCCAGCCCCAGGCGGTAAAGCAGCTGATGAAGGGCGGGGATACTTATCCCGAGGGTTCCTGCTACGAAGTCCTCGGCGATCGATACCGGATACGAGAAGATGCCGGTATAGTTGCGCATCAGCAACTCCAGAAGCGGGACCATCAAAGGATCCGGAAGATCGATATCATAGAGTTCACGCCTTTCTACCGATATCTTTACCTGCGTATTGATATCTACCGATTCGGTATAGCTTATATGCTCCGAGCGCTGCAGGTAGATAATGGCATTGCGGGCGGATGCCTGGCTCAACTTATAGTGGGAGCAGAAATCTGCCAGGCTGAAACGCAGCTGCCGCCCCATCCCCTGCTCATATGGTATCTGGAAGAAAACGTGCAGTTTATGGTAGATGTCTTCGATATACTCCAGGCTCGGGAAGGAAAGGGATTCCAACTGATGCAGGCGACGTACGTCGTCGGGGCTCCAGAGAAGCACGGCGTAGGACTTAAGGCCATCGCGCCCGGCACGCCCCGCCTCCTGGAAATATGCTTCCGGGCTCTCGGGGAGGTCGCAATGCACCACGAAACGCACGTCGGGCTTGTCGATGCCCATGCCGAAGGCATTGGTGCAGATCATCACCCTGATGGCATTGTTCTTCCAAGCCGTCTGTCGCTCACTGCGCAATTCCGACGAAAGCCCCGCATGATAATACGACGCGCTTATACCCTCGGCCCGGAGCAATGCGGCATACTCCTCGCATTTCTTCCGGCTGCGAAGATAAACGATTCCGCTCCCCTTAACACCTTGGCAAACTGCAAGAAGCTGCCCGAGTTTATCTTCACAGCGACGTACCACGTAATTGAGGTTGGGGCGCTGGAAACTGGCACGGATAAGCAAGTGCTCTCCGAAACCAAGTTTGTCCATTATATCTTCCGCCACCGGCGGTGTTGCCGTAGCGGTAAGAGCTATCACAGGTGCCTTGACACGCTCGCGGAGCTTGCCTATCTGCAGATAGTCCGGACGGAAATCATATCCCCACTGCGAAATACAGTGAGCCTCGTCAACGACTATATAGCTGATGTCGAGCAGGTCGATATACGACTGGAATAGAGCGGTTGAAAGGCGTTCCGGCGAGAGGTACAGGAACTTGAAATCCCCGTATGCGGCATTGTTCAGGGCCGTGTCCACCTGAAAACGGTTCATACCGGCGTGAATAGCCAGGGCCTTGATGCCGCGGGATTCAAGGTTCTGCACCTGGTCTTTCATCAGGGCTATCAAAGGGGTGATTACCAGTGCGATACCGTCCTTCATAAGGGCGGGCACCTGGAAACAGACCGATTTACCACCACCGGTAGGAAGGATGGCCAGGACGTCACGGTCTTCCAGTGCAGCGGATATGATATCCTCCTGCTTGGGACGGAAGTCGTCGTAACCCCAGTATTGCTTCAGGACATCCTTCGCATCCATACCGGAAACTATTTGAACTCTATCTCGTGAGAAAGCAGATTATGCTGTTTGATTACCCTTTCGGCGACTTTCCTGAGGCGCGGGACCCTCTTCTGTATGAAGGTGAGGATGTGGCGGTCGCGTTTGTCGGGGTACATCTCGTCGAATCGTATCATCAGACCGGTCTCAATGGCATCGGACAATTCGTCGTTCACGGCCGAGCCGAAGATCTTCATCGTCGAAGAGGAATTGATGTAGGAGTTGACCAGAGGAGGGATAGTATTTCCAAGCCTGCGGAGAGCCTCTTTCAGGCAACGGAGGTCGGACTTTAGGTCATCTTCCTTGAGGATGAGGTCCATAATCCTGGGATCCGTCTCAGGAACGAGGCGCTTGTAAGGGGTGATGAGCCCTTCCTTATCGGCGAAATGCTTCTCCAGAAAACGCAATATCAGCTCGCGGGCCAACTTGTCGTAAGACTTGTATATGGTCATCTTACCGAACAGGTACTCAACTCCGGGATGGCTCAGCAGCACGCCTGCTATTCCGTCCCAGAGATTGTCCATGGTGAACAGCGCCTTGGCGCCGGCCTTGGAACTCTGGTATTCGGGGGCCACGAAGGAGCGGCCGAGTTCCATTGTCTTGTTCAGGTATTCCTGAAGGAACTTCTCGGAGTAATGGAAAAGGTGCGAGGATGTGAAATTAGGCTGGTCGTCCTTACGGAAGGAGACATCCTTCCCGAGGATGAAACGATACCCGCCTATTATCGCCTGGGCATCAGGATCCCAGACAATCAGTTGCTGATAGGGTTTGTCGAGGAAATCATATTCATCGAGGTCCATCTCCTTGCCGGAGCAGCCTCCGGCTTCGCGATAGGTCAGTTCGCGTATGCGCCCTATTTCCCTCAGGGTATTGGGGGCATTATGACAGTCCACGACATAGAGCTCATTGCCGCCCTTGTTGGTGTCCATCAGTTTACGGCTTTTGGTCAGTTCCGCCTTCAGCAGGGCGGAAGGAACCGGATCGATAATCTTTTCCATATAACTACACTACTTAACAAAGAATACACGTCCTTCTTTGCGCGGAAGAGGCTCAGGGAGGCCCGTAGCAGGCCATCCGAGTACGCAGTGTCCAATCCCCTCGTACTCCCCTTCCAGGCCTAGGTTTATCAAGAGTTCCTTGAACTCCGGGAGTTCGAACTCTTCTTTAGCCCTGTGCACCCAGCAGCTGCCAAGCCCCAGGGAATGCGCCGCCAGCATAAGGTTGCCCATCACCAGCGAACCATCGTACACGCGGTTGCGCCAGTCTGCCTTGTCGAGCACCACCAGCACAACCGGAGCTCCGAAGAAAGGATCCACTCCCTCGGGCTTTCCCCAAATCCTCCGATTGGCATCCGACAGCTTTGCAATAAGCACCGGATCGGTGATTGCCAATATGACGGAAGATTGGTGATTACGGCCGCTGGGAGCATAAAGTCCCGCCTCTATAATCTGCTTCAGCATCTCGTCCGGAACAGGATCCGGACGGAACTGCCGTATGCTTCGGCGCTCCTTTATATTCTTCAGAGTCTGGTTCATTCAGCAAATGTAGTGAAATTATAGTTTATAACAATGTAACTTGTTTCCGCCCATTATAAAAAGCTTTTCACCATAAACTGTAGGATATGCCCCAAAAAAGCCGGATTGTCCACCAGGGCATGTGGTTTTACTAATAATATGGCCATCTTTTAAATTCATCACATACAATTGGCCAGCAGACGACGTGTAATACACTCTTTCTCCATAGGCGGAAACCAATGTGGAACCCAACTTCGGATAACCATACAAAGGCTTTCCTGTCCAAATATCCAAGGCAATCGCAGAAGACCAACCAGACCGAAAAAGGACTCCGTTATGAAGAAAAAAATTACCCATACCATCAAAACCGGGATTTCGGCTTTCCCAACCAATCTTCTCTGAATCTATGTCTATTGAATAGCTATAATCATGAATATTACAATACAGCGTATTACCATCATTTACCGCGCCTAAAGTCCAATCAGAATACTCTTTTGTAATCGGTAGATTAAAACTCTTATCTATGCATTTGGTTGTCAAGTCCATAATGATTACTTCCGAGAATGACAAATCATCCTCTTTTTCATGACGTATTATTGCCATTCTATTATCACCAACAAATAGTGGCTGATTTTCTATCCCCATATCTCCGGCCGAATACAGAAGATGAGTTTCACCGTTGTTAACATCAGACATATAAACTCTTTGACCGTCATTGACATAATAACAATAGTTTCCATCACCAACGACATAGTCGCAATGATTAGTAGAATCATATGTCTGTTCCCGGCACTTCCATTTCTCATCGCCAGTGACTATGTCTAAAGCAGCAACGGATGTGAACATCTCCCCGTCTGATGATGTTTCAACATATTTAACGACAAATAGACTACCTATATGATAACCGTAATGATTGAAAATAATGTCCATTTCGACCGCATCGGTTTTGGGATAAAGCCATTCGACACTCTGATCAATCATGTTGATTCCACATAATCGGTTATCGGCGATTGTCCAAGGCTCATCCCAATCGTCGTGCATAGTAGTATGGGCAACAATGATATTATCGTAAACTGGCATTATTCCCTCTCCTTGCCATAACACTTCTGGGGAATCAACACGAGGGAGTTCCACCGACCACAATAGTTTTGGCCCCGCCGTTTCATCATGAGACTTGCAACAAGATACAACCAATAAAATGGTTAATGCGAGAAGATTATTGTTTCGGATTGAATGCAGTATACTTCGGCGCGCCCTTATGTTCTTCAGAGTCTCATTCATTCAGCAGATTTAGTGAAATTATATTTTATAACAATGAAGTTGTGTACCACCCATTATGTATAACTTGTTATCGTAAATGGTAGGGTATGAACCGAAAAAATATGTTCCATAACCAGGGCATTCTGTTGCGCTGAGAATCCGCCCGTCTTTAAGATTCATAATGTAAAGGGTACCATATGAGGCGACGAAATAAACCTTGCCATCGTCGATTGTTACGCGATCGGCACCAAGTTTCGGATAGTCATACAAAGGAGTACCGGTTTTTGCGTCAAGAGCATATGTCCACGAGTCCCCAGCCTTGTATAGGATACCATCTTTTAGCAATAAATCCATAGCGTTGTCGCAACCCGGTGTCCAGCATTCCCACAATATCTTTTCGTCGTCGATGTCATACGCAAAATTATACTCCGAAATATAACAATATAGAATATTGCCTTTGTTAATAGCACAGATGCACCTGTCATTTATTCCATTTGCTTTGGGCATGACAGCTCTTTTAATAACGGTTTTTGTCAAAGGATTAATTATAACCAATTCTGAATATGTTGGATCCTCCCAACTACTTTGGATTATAGCTATCAAGTTCTTCTCAATAAAGAACGGGGAATTAGAAATTTTCATTTCTCCTGAAGAGTATAGGAGTTCCGTTTCACCGTTCTGAATATCTGTCATATAGACTCTCTGTCCATCATTGATGAAATAGCACTTATTCCCGTCTCCGACAACACCTCGAAAGAAATAAGCAATTTCTTCTGTCTGTTCCCGATAACGCCACTTCTCTTCTCCTGTAACAATATCAATGGCGGCAGTCGAAGTATAATACGTCCTGTCTTCGCCGGTTTCATTTGTTTCCAAATATTTGACGATAAAGAGTCTTTCACAAGAATACCCAATGTGATTAAAAACTATATCCATCAATATAGCATCGGTCTTAGGATAAAGCCATTCGACACTCTGATCAATCAAGTTGATTCCACATAATCGGTTATCGGCGATTGTCCAAGGCTCATCCCAATCGTCGTGCATAGTAGTATGGGC
>JAFZJI010000186.1 GCA_017552105.1 Bacteroidales bacterium
CATTGTGCCGATGCCGACACTGCGGCAGCGAACACGAATGCCAAGGAAATAAGTAATTTCTTCATGTCAGAAAGATTAAAAATTCAACGATAAACCTACGCCGTGGCTGGTAGGGCCGAAGTTAAGGCTCGATTCATTGGGCTTGGGTGCAGGTGCATACTGCCTCACATAATCATCCATCATCGAATCGATCTCGCGGCGACCTTTCTTCCAGAGATGGATACCGCCCCAGATACTAGAAATCAAAAACGCGGAGCCGGAGAGAATCGCTGCTCCGCCAAAATCATAATCATACAAACTGTTTATACCTGTGATAATCAGTGAGGCACTCAAAACGCTCCCTCCAAAAAGAAGAGTATTACCCCATGCCAACTTGTGTTTAGCTTTGCGGTAACGGCTGCCATAAAGAGCGAAACCCACATTGTCGTCAAACGGCCTGAAAGGGTCAACCACAAGGTCATTTATGTCAACCTTGGTTATAACTTCGCATTGATTCTGAGGATCGGGCCAAGCCCACGAATACGACTTTTGAGCATAAAGCCCTGCGGAAACCGTAAACGCAACTAAAAGAATAAAAAACTTTTTCATAACGCGCCCCCTTGCTACAAAAAATATACCTATATTTGGCTTGGTTAAAACGATAATTGTTGGTTATGAGAAAAGTGATTCTCCTTCTTTTGGTTGCGTTGCCCTTGTGTGCCGCCGCCCAGAACCCGGACCAGCCTGTAGACACACTGAAACAGGCGCAGTATCTCAAGAGCGTGCTGAAGTACGACGAGGCCATCGCACTGCTGGATGGCAACTCTTCGCGCGAGGCGCTGGAAACCATCGGGGACTGCTATCTGCAAAGCGGGGATTATCTGAAAGCGATCGGCTCGTACTACCAGCTCACGAAAGATTATCCGGACGAACTCTTCTACCAGGTGAGGCTGATGGTGTCGCTCTACCGCGCAACGGACTACAAACTCTGCATAAAGTGCGCGCAAGCCATAATCCGGAGGGATTCCATCCCGGCGGTACTCACGACCATCGGAGACTCCTTCAACAAGCTGGGGCAGAAGGATTCGGCACTGGTGTACTACAAGCACGCCCTGCGCATCAAGCCTCTCAGCGAAAGCATAGTGAACAAGGCCGGCAAGCTGTTGCTGGACAACAAGGATTACGACGGCGCCATATCCATCACGGATTCCCTGCTGGCCGTCGATCCGGCAAACCAGATAGCGGGCAGCATCAAGGGCGTGGCCAGCTACATGAAGAAGGACTACCAGACTTCCTGGACCATCTTCGAGAAGCAGATCGAGAACGGGCGGGACGATTTCCCGGGCTATTATTATCTGGGGATGAGCGCGATGTCCGTCGGGGACCATGTCTATGCGGCGAGGAACCTGAAGGAGGCTTTCCGCTGCGATTCCACCAAGGCGGAGCTCGCTCTGACCATAGCCCACGAACTTAGCAGGTTCTTCGAAGACGAGGCCAACAAGGAAGCCAAACTCTGGCTGGAGAAGGCCCTGAAACTGCTCGAACCCGACCACGAGGCCACTTCGAGGGCATATATGCAGTATGCCCGTCTCTATAGGGCGGAGAAGAATTATGCCAAGGTTGTGGAATGCTGCAAGAAAGCCCTGGAGCACACTCCGGACGACATCGATGCCCTATACTGCCTGGGCTATGCCTACGACCGTCTGAAGGACTACAAGAATGCGGTCCGTTATTATGAAATCTGCGTTGAAAAGAGCCCGACGTCCCCTACCGGCGCGATGGCCGCGATGAACCTGAAGAGGGCCAAGGCGGAACTCTTCATGGAGCAGAAGAACTAGTTCCTTTCCTTGATATACTTCATCAGCAGCAGGTGGCCGGGTTCGACCATCCCGCTGTGGTCAAAGCCATCTTCTTCGTAGAGCACGATGTCCTTGTGCCCTACGTACTTCATCATCTCGTAGAAGTAGGCGTTCTCCTCGTATCTGCGCAGCATCTCCACATCGCGGCCTCCGGTGATTACCAGGAAGGGGGCCGCATCGGGGCGCACGTGGTAAAGGGGAGCCATCTCGTCGACCACGGGCCGGGTTTCGGGGATGCCGCGCGAGGCGCGTTCGGTGAAGTGGGTTATCATCTGACCGCTATAGGGCACGATGGCGGCCATCTTGTCGGGATCCACTCCGTACTTCGCGAGGTAGTGTTTGTCGAGACCTATCATCGCGCAGAGATATCCGCCGGCGGAGTGGCCTGCGAGGTAGATTTTGCTAGTGGAGCCTCCGTAGCGGGAGATGTTCTTCACCACCCAGGCCACTGCGGCGGCGGCATCGTCGATGATGTCGGCGACCCGGGCTTCGGGGTAGAGCCTGTAGCCTGCTGCCACCACAACATAATCTTCGTGCAGAAGTTGCTTGGGGGTACTTTTCTCCCCACCGGTAAGGCCGCCGCCATGGAACCACACTATTACCGGGCGGTCTTTGGCATCGGCCACATACGACACGTCCAGCTTGCAGCGGCCGGATTTGACGTCGCTGCGATAAACGATATCTTTGTCGGTAGTATATTTACGGGCGGAGGCGGGCAGGACCATCAGCAGGGCCAGCGCCAGGAGCAAAAGTCTTTTCATATCAGCACGTTTTCTGCAATGTAATTATAATTTATTAAATTTGCAGCATTAGCCTACCTTTTTATGCTTAAACCACATCTTCTCGCAGCGGCCCTTTTGCTTTCCTGCCTTGCCGCCAACTCGCAGACCTATCCATTTCAAGACAAGACCCTTAGCCCCGAAGAGCGGGCCGACGACCTCATTTCCCGGCTGACTCTCGAGGAAAAGACCACCCTTACCCTGAACGCGTCCGAAGCCATAGAGCGGTTCGGCATCAAGGCGTACGACTGGTGGAATGAAGCCCTGCACGGAGTGGGGCGCAACGGTTCCGCAACCACCTTCCCCCAGCCCATCGGCATGGCCGCATCGTTCGATGACGACTTGCTCTACGAAGTGTTCTGCGCCGTGAGCGACGAGGCCCGCGTGAAACATCGCATCGCCGACGAAAATGGCCCGCTGAAGCGCTACCAGGGCCTCACCTTCTGGACTCCCAACATCAATCTCTTCCGCGACCCCCGCTGGGGGCGGGGAATGGAGTCCTATGGGGAGGATCCGTATCTGATAGGGAAGATGGGTACCGCGGTGGTGCGCGGCCTGCAGGGCCCGGACGACAGCCCGGTGCGCAAGCTGCACGCCTGCGCTAAGCATCTGGCCGTGCATTCCGGGCCGGAGACTTCGAGGCACAGTTTCGACGCCCGTCCGAGCCGTAGGGATCTCTACGAGACCTATCTCCCGGCGTTCAAGGAGCTGGTCACCAAGGCCGGAGTGGAGGAGGTGATGACGGCCTACAACCGTTTCGAGGGCAAGCCTTGCGGGGCCAGCGATTATCTGCTGGACACCGTGCTGCGCGCGAAGTGGGAATTCAAGGGATTGATAGTTTCCGACTGCTGGGCAGTGGCGGATTTCTATATCAAGGGCCGGCATGAGTATGTGGAGGATATGGCTACCGCGGCGGCGCTGGCAGTGCGCCATGGCGTCGCGGTGGAGTGCGGGCACGCCTATCAGGCCATCCCGGAGGCAGTGAAACGCGGGCTTCTGACCGAGGCCGAGCTCGACCGCAATCTTAAGCAGATAATCGTCACCCGCATCCGCCTGGGAGAGTTCGACGGCATCGACCCGTGGGCGGATCTCCCGGAAGATATCGTGGAGGGTCCCGAGCACCGTGCGCTGGCCCGGAAGATGGCCCAGGAATCCATCGTGCTGCTAAGCAACGACGGCATCCTTCCCCTTAGGA
>JAFZJI010000187.1 GCA_017552105.1 Bacteroidales bacterium
GGTTCAACGGAATGGGCTGGCCTCCTTGCGGGCGCGTGATGACACATTGGTTCTCGGTAAGCGAGCGTGGTACTAAAATGAGCATATGGAACTGCGCCCATAACGTCGGCGGAGCCCTGGTAGGCCCTATGGCTACCTACGGTGCCGTCTGGTTCGGCAGCTGGTTCTATGGCAGTCACGAGGAGCTTTACTTCCTGATAGGAACTTTCGCCTTCCCTGCCGCCGTCGCCTTGTTCATCGCCCTTCTGGCCTATGTGCTGCTCCGCGATACTCCGCAGTCCTGCGGCCTCCCCTCCATAGAGAAGTGGCGCAACGACTATCCCAAGAACTATTCCGAGAAGCAGGAAGAGACCCTTACTACCAAGGAGATCTTCTTTAAATACGTGCTTAACAACCGTTTCCTCTGGTATATCGCTTTCGCGAACGCCTTCGTGTACATGGTGCGCTACGGTTGCCTCGACTGGGCTCCTACCATTCTCACCGAAAAGGGTATAGACCTCAAGTCGGCGGGCTGGGCATACTTCGCCTACGAGTTTGCCGCCATCCCCGGCACGCTTATCTGTGGTTGGCTTTCCGACAAGCTCTTCCAGGGGCGCAGGGCCCTTCCTACCATGCTCTTCATGGGGCTCGTGGCCTTGTTCATCGTACTTTACTGGTTGTTCATCGACGACCTTACGATGGTGATCATCTCCCTGATAGGAATCGGGTTCTTCATCTACGGTCCCGTCATGCTGATCGGCGTGCAGGCCCTCGACCTGGCCCCCAAGAACGCCGCCGGAACCGCTGCGGGACTTACCGGCTTCTTCGGCTACTTCTTCGGTACCGCCATCCTTGCGAACGTGGTCATCGGAGCCGTTGCCCAGGCTGCCGGCTGGAATCTTACCTTCCTGCTGCTGCTCGGCGCTTGCGCGCTTTCCATATTCTTTATGGGACTTACCTACAGGGAGGAACTCTACCTTGTGAAGAATAAGAAGTGATCAAGAAGTATATCATAGTTTTCCTTATATCGATGGTGCCGCTGATCGAACTCCGCGGCGCCATCCCTTATGCCGTGGGCTTCGACCTGCCTCTGGTGCCTTCGCTGATATTGGCGGTCATAGGCAATATGCTGCCTGTGCCTTTCATCTTCCTTTTTGCCCGCAGGATTCTGGAGTGGGGGAAGGATAAGAAGTATATCGGCGGGTTTTTCCGTTGGTGCCTGGAGAAGGGCGAGAAGGGTGGCCGTAAGCTGGAGGCGCGTGCCGGCAGGGGGTTGTATATTGCCTTGCTGCTTTTCGTGGGTATTCCTCTTCCGGGTACGGGTGCTTGGACTGGTACGCTTGCGGCGAGTTTCTTGAATATGGATTTCAAGAAGAGTGTGCTGTATGTGATGTTGGGGGTGTTGCTGGCTGGTGCCATCATGCTGGTTGCATCTCTTGGTGTGTTCGGGGCGATTTCGCTGGCGTCGTAGCCGGCAGAATGCCCGGTTACTCCGCTACCGCCACGCGCAAGGCTCGCTCAAAAAACTTCCGTAGCCGGCAGAATGCTCGGTTACTCCGCTACCGCCACGCGCAAGGCCCGCTCAAAAAACTTCCGTAACTGGGCATTCTGCCGGTTACAGGTTCTGGATGAAATCCGGGCTGACGTAGTTGAACATGCTGCCGCAGACTTCGGCCGAGAAGGCCATCGCGGTGGGCACCAGACGGCCCCAATCATCTTCCGAAAGACTCCTGACGTCGTCTTTTCCGAGGCCGTAGCGCACCAGGCCGAAGATAATCCCTGCATTGAAATTATCCCCAGCACCGATAGTGGACACCAGCTTCGCGACCTTGGCTGTGGGGTAGGTCCTGCGCACGCCTGGCGAGAAAACCTCGGCATCTTCGGCTCCGCGGGTGCAGATGAAATTCGGACACAGGCGGGAGATGCGTTCCTCGTAGAGCCTGGCGGCATCGGAGTAGCCGTATAGGTTTTCAAGGTCGTCGGAAGATGCGCGCACCATGTCTGCGAGGGCGATGTTGGCTTCGATGGCTTCCTGGTTCGCGGGGTGGTTCTTCCGGAAATTCACGTCATAATAGACGATGGCACCGGCCTGCTGTGCGCGGCGGATGAATTCGTGGGTCTGCTTGCCGGTAGTGGGGCTTACGGCGAAAAAGGAGCCGAAGATGGCAATGTCGTCTTTCCGTATGGCCGTGTCGGGGGTCCGGAATGGCGGGAGGCCTTTGTCGCGGAAGAATTCGTAGTGGGCGTTGTTGTTCTCGTCCAGCAGGGCCAGCGATACTACGCTCTGGCCTTCGACGCGCTGCATTCCTTCGATACCTACGCCGTTGGCGGCCATGAACTCGGCCACGATGTCCGCCACATAGTCATCTCCCAGCTGCGATTCCATCAGAAGTTTTACGTCGGGAAAAAGCTTGCCTGCAGTGCGGCCAAGAGAAACCATGGAGTTGAATACCGATCCGCCCGGCACCGCCGCCTGCGGCTGAGCGTTCCTGAACACGATATCCAGAACCGTCTCACCAATCCCTATGATTGTCCTAGCCATTATCTGCAAAGATAATTGTTTTTTCAGTTCCTTCTGCCTGGCCGTGTTGGTCCCGGTATCTGTCGAAATCTATTCCTTCGGATGCAGTTTCTTGTAGAATTTGACGCTTCGGAGGGTGCTGTTGAGCTGGCTTTTGGTGATGTTCGAGATGCGGGTGTCGCCGCTGGCTTCGATGGTGAATTCCAGGAATTTGGAGACGAATCTGCGGTAGCAGACGTGCACGGGGCGGGCCTCGTCTTTCGGCCAGCCAATCCCGAGGCTGCCGGTCACGTCGGCCTCGAAGCCGACCTCCTGGTCGAAGAATGACTTCAGGTTCTCAAGGTATCCTATTGCCTCGTCGAGCGAGGTTCCTAGATGCAGGAATATCTGGGATATGGGGTCCCGGATTATCAGGATCTTCCCGTCAACTCCGACATTGTACATGGACATATAATACAGGTTCTGCCCGTCTTTTTCCGTGGAGAAGACTTCGAAAAGCGTTTGATCATCGTCGCCGATTTCCACGATGGTACTTACTTGGGGAAGATTGATCTTTTGGGCGGATGCGCCGACTGCCACCAGACTCAGCAGCACGGACGCCAGGATAGTCTTAATGGTTTTCATATGGTTATAGATTAGTGTAGTGATCCCGATGCGACTCGAACGCATGACCCACAGCTTAGAAGGCTGTTGCTCTATCCAACTGAGCTACGGGACCAAAAGGGTTGCAAATATACTAATTTTTCTTGGATGCGTTGCCGTTCTTGAGAATGACGATGCGGAATACATACGACCATATACCCAGAACTATGACCAGCAGCGCATGCAGCTCGTGGCAGAGCGTTGCGAACAGCAACCCGATTTCCTCGGTGGTTCCGTAGAGGCCCATCAGCGACACTTTCAGCAGGTAGTGATAGGCTCCGATTCCGCCGGGTACGGGCACCAGCGAAGCGACATTGCCCAGCGAGGCTACGAACAGTCCGTCTGCCATCAGCGCTCCGGAAAGCTGCGGGATGGCCTTCAGCACGAAGTAGCTCATAAGCATATACATCACCCAGATCATCACCGAGTACACCAGGAACAGCAGTTTGTTCTTGATCTTGCCGAAGGTCTTGAACCCGATGAGGAAACCCTCCAGGGTGCTGTTCAGGCGGCCGAAGAAACGGCTCCGGTCCCTGAACTTGCGTATGCAGAACAGGCTTCCGGCAATCAGCAGTATCAGGATGCCCAGGATCCAAAGAATGATGACATGGGTGGTAAGAGGATGCCAGATATTGTCCACGAAGAATCCTCCGAAGCGGCTCCAGGCGAAAATCAGGGAGATGGCGAACATCAGCACTATGGCAAGCACGTCCCAGGCGCGCTCCATGATGACCGTGCCGAACACGGTCTGGTAGGGGAGCTTGGCGGTCGTCAGCAGGGCCGTGCGCACCAAGTCGCCGGAACCGGGGATGGCAATGCTTACCATGCCGCCGATGTTGTTGGCGTCCCAGACTTTACCATAATGGATATCGTTGTCGAGCGGATGTATCAGCTGGGTCCAGCGCAGGGCGCGGAACACCAGGGCCAGATAGCCGGCGACGAGGAACAGGAATATCCAACCCCACCTCGTAGCCTTGAGTCCTATCATGAATTCATGCCAATCGATCCCCTTGAATGCGAGCCAAACGAGCAAGCCCGCGAGGCCGAAAGACAAAACGTATTTTAGTATATTGACAAGCTTTTTTCTCACAGTACGCAAAGTTAGTCATTATCCCGAGAATTTTACGTATTTTTGTTAATCAAAAACAACGGATATGAAGTCGATTTTAGGAATAGGCAACGCACTTACGGACATCTTGGCTATACTGCCCGACGATACCCTCCTCAAAGAGTACCATCTTCCTCTGGGAAGCATGCAGCACGTCGACATGGAAACGGGCGACCGTATCTGGTCCGCACTCAAGGAGGTAGGTGTGAAGTATGTTCCCGGCGGCTCCGCGGCGAACACTATTACCTGCACTTCCATATTCGGGATGCCTTCCGGCTACATAGGCAAGATAGGTGACGACGAACTCGGCCAGCTATTCAAGAGCACTATGGAGCAGTTCGGCGTCAAGACCACCATGCTCCACAGCGAAAAGTCTTCCGGCCGCTGCATGGTGTTCATCACCGGTGCCAACGCCGAGCGTACCTTCGCCGACTACATGGGCGCTGCCCTGGAGATGGGGCCCGAGGACCTCAGGCCCGAATTCTTCGAGGGTTACGACTACTTCCATATCGAGGGATATCTGGTGCAGAACCAGGACCTTATCGCCAAGGCCGTGCAGATGGCCAAGGATGCCGGCTGCATAATCTCCATAGACATGGCCTCCTACAACGTGGTGGAGAGCAACAACGCCTTCCTCCATAATCTCATCGACAAGTACGTGGACATCGTCTTCGCCAACGAATCCGAGTGCCGGGCCTTCACCAAGGTCGAGGGCGCCGAGGAGGGCCTGCGCGAACTCGCCCGCCACTGCGACATCGCCGTGGTCAAGGTAGGAAAGGATGGCAGCTGGGTCAAGAAGGGGGAGGAGGAATACTACATCCCCGCCTGGCCTGCGACTCCCATCGACGGCACCGGCGCTGGCGACACCTACGCCGCCGGCTTCCTCTATGCACACTCCCAGGGCCTTCCGCTCAAGACTTGCGGGGAGATAGGTTCCATTATCGCGGCCAAGGTCGTGGAGGTGGTGGGCACCAAGATAGATGTCCCCCGCTGGAGGGATGCCAAGCTCGAAATCCGTGATCTTATCTCAAAAGTGAATGGCTAGGTTCCTGACAGATACCATCTTCCGCTGGACGGGGAGCAAGCAGCCCACTTCGCTGATGCGCCTGTCCGATATCTCCGAGGTGACCGTGCTCCTGGACGGGGACGAACCTTCGGTGGATGAGGTGGTCCATGTGGTGAAGAATTTCTTCGCGTCCAAGGGAATCCAGCTGGTTATGGTAAAGGCAAGGCAGAGGCGCTGGATCAAGGTCCACCGCGATACCCAGGTACTCCTTTCGCTCGTGCCTTGGAAGGGCTTCAACCTGGAATATGCCGTGCGCCGCAGTCAGGCGGCTTTCAAGATAGGGCGCTGCCAGTTCCCCGGCGAGCCCTTCGACCTCGTGGTATCCGACCCCGAGGGTACGCGCTTCTCCCAACCCGACGTCTTCCGCCGGATGATGGAGATAATCGCTAATCTTAAGAAGTAGATATCTACAGTTTCCTTCCCTGAGTCTCGGCGCGGTAGGAGAGCGGTGTCTGGCCGGTCAGCCGGCGGAATACCGTGAAGAAGTAGTCCGTATTGTCGAATCCCAGCTTGTATGCTATTTCCTTGATTTCCGCGGGGCTGTTGGTGAGCATTTCCTTGGCCTGGTCGATTTTCAGGTTGAGGATGTATTTGGCGGGGGAGAATCCCGTATACTCCTTGAAGGTCCTGCGGAACGAAGAATAACTCACGAACAGCTGGTCTGCCAGACTCTTGGGGTCGATCGAGAACAGCTGCTCGCTGATGATCATCTTGGCCTTGGCCATCAGCCTGTCGGTATTGGTAAGCGAGAAACTGCGGTTGCGGTTGTAGTAGTATGCAAAGCCCAGCAGCGACGACACCAAGCCCGACAGAGCCTGCTGGAAACCGGATTTCTGTGTCTCCGCAATCTTGATTGCGCGGGCGTACGAATCCTGCAGGTCGTCCTGGAAGGAAACCTCCATCACCGGGCGGTTCTTGCTGAAGAAGCCCTTGTCTACAAGCCAATCTGCCTGAGGGCCCTTGAACCCTATCCAATACTCCGTCCAGCCCGTTTCCTCGAGGGGATGGTAGTTGTGCCATTCTCCGGGGAAGAGCATTATCATGGAGCCGGCGTTCACGGGAATCTTGCGGTCACGTCCGAGGGTCTCGCACGAGAAAGTGCCGCGGCCGGCGGTGATGTACAGCAGCTGGTATTCGTTAAGAACACGTCCCCTTTCGGGCGAAAACAAGTATCTCGTAGGGTGGTTTGCCGGCGGATAGGGGGTGCCGGCTTCGATTTCCTGGCGGCCTACCGAGTTGACGGCAAGGCCCCATTCGAGGTCCACCGGATTGACTGCGAGGTACTTAAGGTGAATAGAGGTCATTTATCAAAGTTTTGTTGTCGCACTGCAAAGTTATAAAACAATTTTGAATAGATAACTTTGAAAGCTACATAATTGAACCAAATGAACACGGATCACAAATTTCTTGCTTTCGATCTCGGCGCCACGAGCGGGCGCGCCATCGTAGGCGGCTTCGAGGACGGCAAATTTTCCATGGAGGAAATCCACCGTTTCCCCAACGGAGCCCAGGTGAAATGCGGCTGTTTCCATTGGAACACCGACGAGCTTTTCGGCCACATCAAGGCCGGTCTCAAACGCTCTGCCGAACTTGGATATAAAATAGAGTCCATAGGTATCGACACCTGGGGCGTGGACTTCGGCGCCATCGGTGCCGACGGCCGCCTCCTGGAGTGGCCCAGGGCTTACAGGGACCCTTATACCGAGGGCATCCCGGAAGAAGTCTTCGGAATCATCCCCCGCGAGGAACTCTACGGGGTCACCGGTATCCAGATAATGAACTTCAACACCATCTTCCAGCTTTATGCGCAGAAGAAGGCCGAGTATTATCCCCTGCTCAAGGCCGATAAGATACTCTTCATGCCCGACCTGCTCTCCTATATGCTCACCGGAAAGATGGTCTGCGAATATACCGACGCTTCCACGTCCGGGCTTATGAACCAGAATACCAGGCAGTTCGAGAAGTCGTTCCTGGAGAGGCTGGGCCTCAATCCGGATATCTTCCCCGCCATCGTGCAACCCGGGACAAAAGTTGGAGTTTTGAAGGCGGAGATCGCTGCCGAAACCGGCATCGGCCGGGTGCCCGTGATTGCAGTGGCCGGCCATGATACGGCTTCCGCCATCGCCGCCGTGCCTGCGTCGAACCCTCATTTCGCATATCTCAGCAGCGGAACCTGGTCGCTCATGGGCATAGAATCCCCCAGGCCCCTCATCTCCGACGAGACCTGCAAGCTCAATTTCACCAACGAAGGAGGAATCGAGGGTACGACTCGTTTCCTAAAGAATATCACCGGCATGTGGCTGCTGGAGCAGGCCCGCAAGTCCTGGGCGAAGGAAGGCCGCACCTATACCTATCCCGAAATCGAGACCATGGCCAACGCCGCCAGTTCTTTCAAGGGAATCATCGACCCCGACGACCCTTCCCTCGCCAATCCCGCAGACATGCCCGCCGCTATCTCCAGCCTGCTCAAGAAGGCCGGCAAGCCGGTTCCCGAGAATGATGCGGAGATGATACGCTGCATCTACTGCAGCCTCGCTGCCAAGTATCACGAGGTGCTGGAGATACTCCGCGCCCAGGCATCCTTTACCATCGACACCCTGCACGTGATCGGAGGCGGATCCGCCAACGATACCATGAGCCGCCTTACCGCGGCTGCCACAGGCGTGAAAGTGGTCGCCGGCCCTACCGAGGCCACAGCTATCGGCAACCTTATGATGCAGGCCAAGGCCGCCGGAGTGGTGCGCGACCGCTGGGCCATGCGCGAGATCATTTCAAGAGAATTCAAAGTTAAAACATTCCAGATATGAAAGAAGCAAACATCCTGAGCGCCTATGCGCAAGCGAAAGAGCGCTATGCCGCCATCGGTGTGGATACCGACAAGGCAGTCGCCGAACTTGAGAAGCAGCAGATTTCCCTGCATTGCTGGCAGACCGACGACGTGACAGGCTTCGAGAGCGCCGGCTCCCTGACCGGCGGCATCCAGGCTACGGGCAACTATCCCGGCCGCGCCCGCAACATCGACGAAGTCCGCGCCGACCTCGAGTTCGTGAAGACCCTGCTCGCCGGCAACCACCGCGTGAATCTCCACGAGATATACGGCGATTTCGGCGGCAAGTTCGTGGATCGCGACAAAGTAGGTGTAGAGCACTTCCAAAGTTGGATCGACTGGGCCAAGGCCAACAACTTCAAGCTCGACTTCAACTCCACTTCCTTCTCGCATCCTAAGAGCGGCGACCTTTCCCTCTCCAATCCCGACAAGGCCATACGCGAATTCTGGATCGAGCACACCAAGCGCTGCCGCAGGATCGCGGATGCCATGGGCAAGGCCCAGAACGACCCTTGTATCATGAACATCTGGGTCCACGACGGGCAGAAGGACTATACCGTGAACCGCAAGAAGTACCGCGAACTGCTGGCCGCTTCGCTGGATGAAATCCTCAAGGAGGACCTTCCCGGCATGAAGAGCTGCGTAGAAGCGAAACTCTTCGGCATCGGCCTCGAGAGCTACACCGTGGGATCCATGGACTTCTTCGAGGGCTACTGCGCTACCCGCAATGTCATCTACACCCTCGATACCGGCCACTACGAGCCCACCGAGAATGTGGCCGACAAGGTCAGCTCCCTGCTTCTGTATGTTCCCGAACTGATGCTCCACGTGAGCCGTCCCGTACGCTGGGATTCCGACCACGTGACCATCATGAACGACATGATACTGGACTTTTTCAAGGAACTCGTCCGTTCCGACGGCCTGCACCGCGCCCATGTCGGCCTCGACTACTTCGACGCCTCCATCAACCGCATCGGTGCATACGTGATAGGCACCCGCGCCACCCAGAAGTGCATCCTCAGCGCCCTGCTCGAGCCCCTCGCAAAACTCCGCGAGTACGAAGCCGCAGGAAAGGGCTTCCAGAAGCTTGCACTCCTCGAGGAGGCCAAGACCCTGCCTTTCGGCGCAGTGTACGATTATTTCAACTATAAGAACAATGTTCCCGTAGGCGAAGAGTTCATCTCCGTCATAGAAAAGTACGAGAACGAGGTTACCTCTAAAAGATAATTAGAGAGAAATAGTGGTCGCGTACCACAAGCAGTCCTTCCTACTGCTTGTGGTGCGACCTGCGCGCATTTGTTGGTTGTTGTGGAATAGTTTTTTCATGCGTTGTTTAGGATATTTCTCTTCTTGTAGGTATCGAATCCTGAGCGCCTATGCGCTGCACTGTTATTGCTGCCGCCTTAGTGGCGAAGCGGGCTGCATCCTGTAGGTTGAGGCCTTCGGAAAGGCCCACGCAAAGTGCTCCGCTAAATGTATCCCCTGCCGCTGTTGCGTCCACGGCATTGACTTTCATTGAAGGTATCAGTTCGGACTTGCCGTCCTGGAATACCAGGGACCCCTTGCAACCGAGAGTGACCACCAAATCCTGCACGCCATAGCCCTGCAGAACTTTCACGGCCTTTTTCAAAGATGCTTCGTCGCTTACTTCGCATCCGCTCATAATGGATGCTTCGGAACGGTTGGGGGTCAAAAGCGATACGTACCTGAACAACTCCTCGGGGAGTTTGCAGGCGGGGGCCGGATTCAATATTACGTAAACTCCGGCTTCGTGTGCAATCTTTGCCGCACGCAACACGGAATCTACGGGAATCTCCAATTGAAGTATCAGGAATCCGGCGCCGCGGATCACGTCCGCAATGCTGTCAATGTCCTCCGGCGTGATGTCGCCGTTGGCTCCCGATGCTACCGATATGCAGTTTTCTCCGTTTTCGTCGACTAATATAAGTGCAGTGCCCGAGGCTTTGTCGGAGCGCATGGCGTGGGAGATGTCTATCCCTTCCTTTTCGTAGCCGCAGAGAGCGGAATCTCCGAAAATGTCGTTACCTACCTTGCAGATGAAGGTAACGTCGCCTCCGAGCCTCTTTGCTGCTACCGCCTGGTTTGCGCCCTTTCCTCCGGGGCCCATGTAGAAGAACCCGCCGTTGACAGTCTCACCCGGGGCAGGAAGTTTCTTGCCCTTGATGGTCATGTCGGTGTTGCTGCTACCAATGACGAGGATCTTTCTACTCATGTGCGTTTGCTTTTCCGAAAATTGGGAAAAGATCGGCAATTAGGGAGTAGATAGATACTACAAAAGTGGTTTTTACTGGATTAGTTTTGCGCAAAATTTGCGCAAAATGGAGAGTTATTCCTTAGGTCTGGCGACCGATCCGCCAAGAATGACGCTGGGCATAAGACGTATCTGGGACACGGCCTGGGCTTCGGAATCGTGGGCGAGTTTGTCGCGCAGGATCTTAACGGCAAGCTTCGCCATATTGTCGACCGGCTGGCCTATCCTGGTGATGGGAGGGGTCAGGTAATCCATATACATATTGTCGTCGAAAGACACTATGGAAACATCTTCCGGAACCTTCATGCGCGATTCGCTGATGGCCTTCATGGCTCCCAGCAGAATGGTGTTGCTGAGGGCGAAGATAGCACTGGGCATCTTGCTGTTAAGCAGTACCTTGGTTTCGAGGTAGCCGTTCTGCACCGAGAATTCGTCGCCTACGACTTTGGTATATTCCTCCAGCCCTGCCTCCGCCATGGCCTTCTTGTAGCCTCTCACGCGTTCCATGTTGGGCATGGAGTCCTTCTGGCCCTGGATGCAGACTATATTCTTGTGCCCGGCCTCGAGCAGCAGGCGCACTGCATCCTGGCTGCCTGTGAAGTTGTTCGTGGTTACGTACGACAGGTAGGTGTTTTCGTAGAAGCGGTCGATCAGCACCACGGGAATCTCCCTTCCAATCTGTTCCAGGACCTCGGGATTGTCGCCGCAGGGAACCGCTATAATGCCTTCCACGCGCCTCAGGAGCAGGGATCTGGCACTCTCGTACATGCGGTTCTCGTCTTCCATCGTATCCATGAGGATCACGGTGTAGCCGGATTTATACAGCTCCGAGACGATGGAACTGGCGATATCTGCGAAGTAGGGGTTGGCGATGGAGGGCAACAGCAAGCCGATCATTCCCGAACCGCCGTGGCGCAGGCTGGTCGCAGTGAAGGGAGGGATGTAGCCCGAACTCGTGACCTCGGCCATGACCTTGTCGGCCGTGGTTTTGCTGATGCGGTACTTCCTGCTGCTGCCGTTGATTACGCGGGATACGGTCGTGATGGAACAACCGCATTTTTTGGCTATGGATTCCAGTGTCAGATCTTTCATTGCGCAAATATAATAATTCTGCGCAAAATTTGCGCTTTTTAGTAGAGGTTCAACTCTACAGGACAGTGGTCGGAACCGAAGATTCCGTTATGGATTTCGGTAGATGCGATGCGGGCGGACAGGCCCTGCGAAACCAGGAAATAATCGATGCGCCAGCCGACGTTCCTCTCGCGGGCGGCCATCCTGTAGCTCCACCAGGAGTATTTGGCTTCGCCGGGATGCTGGCTCCGCCAACTGTCCACGAAGCCCGCTCCGAGCAGTTCGGTCATCTTGCCACGCTCTTCGTCGGAGAATCCGGCGTTAAAATGGTTGGTGTCGGGGTTCTTCAGGTCTATCTCTTCGTGGGCTACGTTCATGTCCCCGCAGATGATCACGCCCTTCTTCTCTGCCAGGCGCGAGACATAAGCGCGGAAGGCATCTTCCCAGCTCATGCGGTAGTCCAGCCTGCGCAGGCCGTCCTGGGAATTGGGCACATAAGTGTTCACCAGGTAGTAATCGGGCATTTCCAGGGTGACTGCACGCCCTTCGTGGCCGTGTTCCTCCACTCCTATGCCATAGGCCACGGAAAGGGGCTCTTTCCTGGTCCAGATGGCGGTGCCGGAGTAGCCCTTCTTCTCGGCATAGTCCCAGTAGGATGTGTAGCCGGGGAATTCCATGTCGATCTGCCCTGCCTGTAGTTTAGTTTCCTGCACGCAGAAGAAGTCGGCATCCAGCTCCACGAAGATGTCCGCGAAGCCCTTCCCGGCAACGGCCCTCAGGCCATTCACATTCCAACTGATGAACTTTGTCATTCTATTGTCCACTCTGCACCGTCCTTGGTGTCCTTTACGGTAATTCCAAGGGCCTTGAGAGCATCGCGGATGGCGTCGGATGCTGCCCAGTCCTTGTTGGCCTTAGCCTTGGCACGCTCTGCGAGCACCATGTCCATAAGGCCTCCGATTACCTTTCCGGAACCTGCCTCCGCGGCTTCGTCGTCCCTTAGGCCGAGCACTCCGAACACTATGTCGTCTAAGATCTGTACCAAGGTGTCGCAGTCGCCCTTGCCGAGCTTGAGCGAACCGGCTTTGGCGGAATTGATGATGCGCACGGCCTCGAAGATGTGGCTGAGTGCGACGGGAGTGTTCATATCGTCGCAGAGAGCATCGTAAACACCTTCGAAGATGGCTTTCACCTCTGCCGACTCTGCAGGGCAGCTATCCGGTGCCACGGCCTCGGAAAGCTCGCCGTAAGGCATCTGGGGGGCGTGCTTGCCTGCCATGGCGTAGAGGTCCTTGGCGGCCTGCATTACCTTCTTGTAGGCCTTTTCGGCGGCCTGAAGGGCTTCGTTGCTGAAGTCCAATGTCCCGCGGTAGTGGGCCTGCAGTATGAAGAAACGGATGGTCATAGGGCTGTAGGCGCGCTCCAGTTTGGGATGGTCGCCCGCGAAGAGCTGAGGCAGGGTGATGAAGTTGCCGAGGCTCTTGCCCATCTTCTGTCCGTTGATGGTAATCATGTTATTGTGTACCCAGTAGCGCACGCCCTGGGTCCCTCGGGAGGCAACGTTCTGTGCGATTTCGCACTCGTGGTGGGGGAACATAAGGTCCATTCCGCCTCCGTGGATGTCGAACTCCTCGCCGAGGTATTTCTCGCCCATGACCGAGCACTCGAGGTGCCAGCCGGGGAAGCCTTCGCTCCAGGGTGAAGGCCAGTGCATGATGTGCTCCGGCTCAGCTTTCTTCCAGAGGGCGAAGTCGGCGGGGGCGTGCTTGTCGCCCTGGCCGTCAAGGGAGCGGGTGCCCTCCAGGGTATCGTCCAGATTGCGCCCGGAGAGGATGCCGTATTTATGGTCGGCGTTGTATTTGGCCACGTCGAAATAGACGCTGCCGTTGCTTATGTATGCGTATCCGGCTTCAAGTATCTTCTTGACAGCCTCGATCTGCTCTACGATATGTCCGGATGCCCGGGGCTCGATGGAAGGAGGAGCCACGTTCAGCTGCCTCATGGCCTCGTGGTAGCGGAGCGTGTAAGCCTGCACCACCTCCATGGGTTCCAGCTGCTCCAGACGGGCCTTCTTTGCTATCTTGTCCTCGCCCTCATCGGCATCGTGTTCCAGATGCCCCACGTCGGTAATGTTACGCACATAACGGACCTTGTAGCCGAGGTGGCGCAGGAGCTTGAAAAGCACGTCGTAGGTTACGCCGGGGCGGGCATGCCCGAGGTGGGCGTCACCATATACGGTGGGGCCGCAAACGTACATCCCGACGTGTCCGGGATTCACCGGTTTGAAGATCTCCTTGCTACGGGTAAGGGTATTTGTGAGGAAAAGCGTTCTGAATTGTTTCATATTACAAAGATAATAAAAAATAAGCCGCCCGATGTCGGGCGGCTTAAATTCTAGCGGATTGTCCTACAGATCCATAAGCTGGTCCTGTACGGCCTCATCCTTGCGCCCGACCACGATATCCTGGTAGTCGGAAAGACCGGTACCTGCAGGAATCAGGTGGCCACAGATGACGTTCTCTTTCAGGCCCTCGAGGTGGTCGACGCGGCCGCGGATGGCGGCTTCGCTGAGCACCTTGGTGGTTTCCTGGAAGGAAGCTGCCGAGATGAAGCTGTTGGTACGGAGGGCGGCGCGGGTGATACCCTGCAGCATCAGGCGTGCGGTAGCAGGCTCGGCCGGGCGGGCGGAGATGCCCTTGCGGCCCTGACGCTCGAGGGAGGAGTTCTCGCTGCGCATGTCGCGTGCGGTAACAAGGTCACCCATTACGTAACGCTCGCTGTCGCCCGGATCAAGAACGAGATACTTGCCGTAGATGGCGTCGTTCACGTCCATGAAGAGGCTCTTGTCCACGAGCTCGTCCTGAAGGAACTCGGTATCGCCAGGGTTGGTGATTTCCACCTTGCGCATCATCTGGCGGACGATGATCTCGAAGTGCTTATCGTTGATCTTAACGCCCTGCAGACGGTACACAGCCTGTACTTCGTTCACGATGTATTCCTGGGCCTTCACAGGACCGAGGATACTCAGGATGTCGGTAGGGGACACACCACCGTCGGATAGCGGAGTTCCGGCCTTCACGTAGTCGTTCTCCTGAACGAGGATCTGCTTGGTCAGAGGAACCAGATAATGCTTCTCGACACCGCTGCGGTTCTTCACCACGATCTCGCGGTTACCCCTCTTGACCTTGCCCATGATGACCTCGCCGTTGATTTCGGAGAGGATGGCAGGGTTGGAAGGATTACGTGCCTCGAAGAGCTCGGTAACACGCGGCAGACCGCCGGTGATATCGCTTGCCTTACCGATGGCACGAGGGATCTTGATGATGATGTCGCCGACCTTGACGGGAGAGGCGTTCTCCACGGTTACGTGGGCACCGACCGGCAGGTTGTACTGGCGGATGGTGTTGCCTGCGTCGTCGAGGATGACGAGGGTCGGGTTCTTGGTCTTGTCCTTGCTTTCGATGATAACCTTGTCGGTGCTCATGCTGAACTCGTCGGCGTTGTCCTTGCGGAAAGTAACACCTTCGATCATGTTCTCGAAAGCTGCCTTACCGGCGGTCTCGACCAGGGTAACTGCATTATAAGGATCCCACTCGCAGATACGGTCGCCCTTCTTGACCTTGTCGCCTTCTTTCTTGAAGAGGATGGCTCCGTAAGGGATATCGTACTGTGAATAGGCATATCCGGTGTTCTCGTCGACAATGCGGAGTTCCGTCATACGGCTCACGACCACGGTCTCGGTGCCTTCTTCGCCAACTCTCTCGATGGTACGGAGCTCGCTGAATTCGAGACGTCCCTCATACTTGGAGTCGATGCTGGAGTCGACCACGGAACCACCGGCGGTACCACCGACGTGGAAGGTACGAAGAGTAAGCTGCGTACCAGGCTCACCGATGGACTGTGCGGCGATAACGCCGACGACCTCTCCCTTCTCGACCATGCGGCTGGTAGCAAGGTTACGTCCGTAGCACTTGGCGCAAACGCCATGACGGCTCTCGCAAGTGAGAACGCTGCGGATTTCGACCTGCTCGATGGGGAGGCTGTCGATAAGTTCGGCTTCCTTCTCGCGGATCTCCTCGCCTGCGGCAAGGATGAGTTCTCCGGTAAGAGGATTGAAGATATCGTGGACAGTGGTACGGCCGAGGATACGCTCGCCGAGGCTCTCGACGACTTCGTCCTTGTTCTTGATGGCCGTAGCTATGAGGCCGCGGAGCGTACCGCAGTCTTCTTCGGTAATGATCACGTCGTGCGATACGTCCACAAGACGCCTGGTCAGGTAACCTGCGTCAGCGGTCTTGAGGGCGGTATCGGCCAAACCCTTACGGGCACCGTGGGTGGAGATGAAGTACTCGAGCACCGTCATACCCTCCTTAAGGTTGGAGATGATAGGGTTCTCGATAATCTCTGCACCGGCGGCACCGGACTTCTGCGGCTTAGCCATAAGGCCTCGCATACCGCAGAGCTGTTTGATCTGCTGGGTTGAACCACGGGCACCGGAATCGAGCATCATGAACACAGGGTTGAAGCCCTGCTGGTCGGCGGAGATCTGCTTGGTAACGATACCGGTCAACTTGTTGTCGATACCGGTCCAGAGGTCGATCACCTTGTTGTAACGCTCGTTGTTGGTGATGAAGCCCATCGCGTAGTTGTTCTTGATATCGTTCACCTGCTTGTAGCCGGCGTCGATGAGTTCGTCCTTCTCCTTGGGGATGATGACATCGCCGAGGTTGAAGGAGATACCGGCGCGGAAGGCCTGGTCGTAACCGAGGTTCTTGATATCGTCGAGGAACTTGGCGGTGCGGGTCACACCGGTGTTCTTGATGACAAGGGTAATGATGTTACGCAGGGATTTCTTTCCGAGAACTTCGTTCACGTAAGGAACCTCATCGGGAACGTACTGGTTCACGATGATACGGCCTGCGGAAGTCTTGATGATCTTGGTTCCCTTGGAAGGATCCATCTTGTCGGCAGGTACGCGGACGCTGATTTCTGCGTGCATGTCGATCACCTTCTCGTTGTAGGCGATGATGACCTCTTCGGGGCCGTAGAACATGAGACCTTCGCCCTTGGCACCGGGACGGATCTTGGTAATATAGTACAGACCAAGCACCATATCCTGGGAAGGAACGGTGATAGGCGCACCATTGGCAGGGTTAAGAATGTTGTGGCTTCCGAGCATCAGCAGCTGGGCCTCCATGATGGCGGCGTTGCCGAGAGGAAGGTGGACAGCCATCTGGTCACCATCGAAGTCGGCGTTGAAAGCCGTACAGGCGAGAGGGTGGAGCTGGATGGCCTTGCCTTCGATCATTCGGGGCTGGAATGCCTGGATACCGAGACGGTGGAGGGTAGGTGCACGGTTGAGGAGCACGGGATGGCCCTTCATCACATTCTCGAGGATGTCCCAGATAACGGGATCCTTGCGGTCAACAATCTTCTTTGCGCTCTTGACGGTCTTCACTATGCCGCGCTCGATGAGCTTGCGGATAATGAACGGCTTGTAAAGCTCGGCTGCCATGAACTTAGGCAGACCGCACTCATGCATGTTGAGCTCAGGACCTACGACGATAACGGAACGTGCAGAGTAGTCCACACGCTTACCGAGGAGGTTCTGGCGGAAGCGGCCCTGCTTACCCTTGAGGGAGTCGGAAAGGCTCTTGAGTGCGCGGTTGCTCTCGCTCTTGACTGCGGAGCTCTTCTTGGAGTTGTCGAAGAGGCTGTCGACGGCTTCCTGGAGCATACGTTTCTCGTTGCGGAGAATCACTTCGGGAGCCTTGATCTCGATGAGCTTCTTAAGACGGTTGTTGCGGATGATCACACGCCTGTAGAGGTCGTTGAGATCGGAAGTAGCGAAACGGCCGCCATCGAGGGGAACCAGAGGACGGAGATCCGGGGGAATGACCGGGATCACCTTCATGATCATCCATTCGGGACGGTTGACGCGCTTGCTCTCCGCGAACCACTTCACCACCTGGAGGCGCTTCAGGATTTCGGCTTTGCGCTGCTGGGAAGTCTCCACCAGCATTCTCTGACGGAGCTCGAAGCAAAGCTGCTCGGGGTCGATTTCCTTGAGAAGATCGTAGATACCCTCGGCACCCATCTTAGCGATGAACTTGTCGGGATCGGAATCAGGAAGATTCTCGTTTCCGGGAAGCTTGGCGAGCACGTCGAGGTACTCATCCTCTGCGAGGAGTTCGTACTTGGGCACGTCGCTGGCACCCTGGCGGGTAACGATGTATTTCTCGTAATAGATTACCGACTCGAGCTTCTTGGAAGGAAGTCCGAGGACGGCGGAAATCTTATTGGGAGCACTCTTGAAATACCAGATGTGCGCTACGGGGACGGTGAGGGTGATGTGGCCCATCCTTTCACGGCGGACCTTCTTCTCGGTAACCTCGACGCCGCAGCGGTCGCAGACGATGCCGCGATAGCGGATCCTCTTATACTTTCCGCAATAGCATTCGTAGTCCTTGGTAGGACCGAAGATCTTCTCGCAGAAAAGGCCGTCCCTTTCGGGCTTGTAAGTCCTATAGTTGACGGTTTCCGGCTTGAGGACCTCTCCGCAGCTGCGCTCGATGATATCTTCGGGCGATGCCAGGGAGATGCTGATCGTCTGGAAATTGCTCTTTACCTTGTTTTCTTTGTTATTGAAATTAGGCATATTCCTTTTGAGTTATCCGTTAAAAACTATTCCAGAGTAACCTTAAGACCCAGACCCCTGAGCTCGTGCAGCAACACGTTGAGCGATTCGGGGATTCCTGCCGGCGGCATAGGGTCACCCTTGACGATGGCCTCGTATGTCTTGCTGCGGCCGGTCACGTCGTCGGACTTGACCGTGAGGATTTCCTGGAGCACATTGGCTGCACCGAAGGCCTCGAGGGCCCAGACCTCCATTTCACCGAAACGCTGGCCACCGAACTGGGCTTTACCGCCGAGAGGCTGCTGGGTGATGAGGGAGTAAGGTCCGATGGAACGGGCGTGCATCTTGTCGTCGACCATATGACCGAGCTTGATCATGTAGATGACACCGACGGTAGCGGGCTGGTCGAACCAGTCACCGGTGCCGCCATCGCGGAGGCGGGTCTTACCGTAGCGGGGAACACCTGCCTTGTCGGTCCAGTCGGCGATCTCGTCGTTGCTGGCACCGTCGAAGATCGGGGTGCTGAACTTGACGCCGAGCCTGCTTCCTGCCCATCCGAGAACGGTTTCGTAGATCTGGCCGAGGTTCATACGGGAAGGCACGCCCAGAGGGTTGAGCACGATATCCACGGGAGTACCATCCTCGAGGAACGGCATATCTTCCCTGCGGACGATCTTTGCTACGATACCCTTGTTACCGTGGCGTCCTGCCATCTTGTCACCGACGGTGATCTTACGCTTCTTGGCAATATAGACCTTTGCAATCTGCATTACACCGTTGGGGAGGTTGTCGCCGACCTTGATCTGGTCCATTTCCCTCTTGCAGACTGCAGCCTCGTTCTTGAGGGTGATGCAGTAGTTGCCGATGAGGTCGCGGATCAGCAGGTTGGTATCCTTCTCGGTAGTCCACTTGCCAGTGTTGATGTTCTCGTATTCGATGTTCGCGAGAATCTCCTTGGTGAACTTCTTGTCCTTGGCCACCACTTCGACTCCGAAGAGGTCGAACACGCCGGCGCTCTTCTTATCTTTGGTGAGGACTTCGAGTTTCTTGAGGAATTCGGCGCGGAGCTTCTCTGCCTTGGCATTGAATTCCGCTTCGCGGATCTCGAGACGGGTCTTCTGGTCATTCTTTGCAGAACTCTTCCTTCCGCCTTCCTTGTTGAGCTTGGCATAGAGGGAAGTCTTGACCACAGTACCGCTGAGGGAAGGATTTGCCTTGAGGGAAGCATCCTTCACATCACCGGCCTTGTCGCCGAAGATGGCCTTGAGGAGTTTCTCCTCGGGAGAAGGATCGCTTTCGCCCTTAGGGGTGATCTTACCGACCATGATATCACCGGGTTCGATGTGGGCACCGACACGTACGATACCGTTCTGGTCGAGATCCTTGGTTGCATCCTCGCTCACGTTAGGGATGTCGGAGGTGAGTTCCTCCATGCCGCGCTTGGTGTCACGGACCTCGGTGAGGTACTCGTCGACATGCACGGAAGTGAGGATATCCCACTTGACCATCTCTTCGGAAAGCACGATAGCATCCTCGTAGTTGTAACCCTTCCAAGGCATGAACGCTACCTTGAGGTTGCGGCCGAGTGCGAGCTCGCCGTTCTGGGTAGCATAGCCTTCGGTGAGCACCTGTCCCTTCTCGACCTTGTCGCCCTTGCGGACTATAGGAATGAGGTTGACGGTAGTGCTCTGGTTGGTCCTGCGATAGTTGGGGAGTTTATATACGGTCTCTTCCGGAGCGAAGCTTACGAAAGCCTCGTCCTCGGTACGAGCGTATTTGACATGGATTTCGTTTGCATCGACATAGGTGATCTCACCCTTGCGCTCAGCAACGAACTGGGTGCGGGAGTCCAGGCAGACGCGCTCTTCCAGACCGGTACCCACGATAGGGGACTCGGGCTTGAGAAGCGGCACGGCCTGACGCATCATGTTGGCACCCATAAGTGCACGGTGGGCATCGTCATGCTCGAGGAAGGGGATCAGGGAAGCTGCAACCGAAGCCATCTGGTTAGGTGCAACGTCCATGTAGTTCACTTCTTCCTTGGTAACGACAGGGAAGTCGGCCTCGAGGCGGCACTGGATGCGGTCTTCGAGGATGTTGCCTTCGTCGTCCATGCGCACGTTGGCAAGCGAAACGAACTTGTTCTCCTCATCTTCGGCGGTCATGTAGTGGCAGCCGGCGGCGCTAAGATCCACTTTACCGTTCTTGACGTCGCGGTAAGGGGTCTCGATGAAGCCGAGGGAATCGATGCGGGCATATACGCAAAGGCTGGAGATCAGACCGATGTTCGGGCCTTCAGGGCTCTCGATAGGGCAGAGACGGCCATAGTGCGTATAGTGCACGTCGCGGACCTCGAATCCTGCACGGTCGCGGGAAAGACCACCGGGACCTAGAGCGGAAAGACGCCTCTTGTGGGTGATTTCGGCAAGAGGGTTGGTCTGGTCCATGAACTGGCTCAGCTGGCTGGTGCCGAAGAACGAATTGATCACCGAAGAAAGGCCCCTCGAGTTGATGAGGTCGGAGGGAGTGAACTGCTCGCTGTCGCGGACGTTCATCCTTTCGCGGATGGTACGGGCCATCCTGTTGAGGCCTACGCTGAACTGGTTGGCGAGCTGTTCGCCGACAGTGCGTACGCGACGGTTGCTGAGATGGTCGATATCATCGACCGAAGCCTTTCCGTTGATGAGGCGGATGAGGTATTTGACGATTTCGATGAAATCCTCCTTGGTGAGAACGCGGAGGTTCTCGTCGGTATTCAGCCCGAGCTTGCGGTTCAGGCGGAAACGGCCCACATCGCCGAGGTCGTAGCGCTTCTCGCTGAAGAAGAGCTTGTCGATGACGTCGCGGGCAGTATTCTCATCCGGCGGTTCGCTGTTGCGGAGCTGCTTGTAGATGTAGTTGACTGCCTCGATCTCGGTATTGGTGGGATCTTTCTGGAGGGTGTTGAAGATGATGGAGTACTCGCTGGTGCTGACCTCGTCCTTCTGGAGGAGGATGCTCTTGACATCGGTATCCAGGATGGCTGCGATGGTCTCGTCATCGAGGATTGCGTCCCTCTCCACGATGGGTTCGGTACGCTCGATAGGGATTACCTCGCCGGTATCTTCGTCCTCGAAGTCTTCCATCCAGGTCTTAAGCACCTTGGCTGCGAGCTTGCGGCCTTCGTTGGCCTTCAGCGTCTTCTTGTTGACTGCAATTTCGTCGGCAAGGTCGAAGATGTTGATGATGTCCTTGTCCGAGTTGAAGCCGATGGCCCTGAGCAGGGTCGTGACGGGAAGCTTCTTCTTGCGGTCGATGTAAGCGTACATCACGTTGTTGATGTCGCTGGCAAACTCTATCCATGAGCCCTTGATAGGGATGATCCTCGCGGAGTAGAGCTTCGTGCCGTTGGCGTGCATCGTCTGGTCGAAAAATACACCAGGGGAACGGTGCAGCTGCGAAACGATGATACGTTCCGAGCCGTTGATCACGAATGTGCCGCCCGGAGTCATGTAGGGGATGTCACCAAGGTACACATCCTGTATCTTGGTGTCAAAGTCCTCGTGTTCCGAGTCGGTGCACGAAAGGCGGAGTTTTGCCTTCAGAGGAACACTGTACGACAGTCCTCTCTCAAGACATTCCTCGATCGAATACTGGGGCGGATCTACAAAGTAGTCGATGAACTCCAGCTTGTAGCTGTTCCGCATGTCTTCGATGGGGAATATTTCCTGGAAGACCTGATAAAGACCTTCGTTCTTCCTGCTTTCAGGAGTGGTATCCAGCTGGAGGAAGTCCTTGAACGACTTCAGCTGGACCTCAAGCAGATCCGGGTATTCCAGTATTTTGGAGCTTGCGAAATCAATTCGCTTCTGTTGGGTCTTTTTTGACATAAATCTGCCTTAAGGAAAGTAATAAATTTTATACGGAAAAAGGTTTAGAGCCTATTATCCCCGGCTCTAAACCTGTTTTGTCCCTTGGCAAGGGAGGGGCGAAGTTACTTAACCTCGACCTCGGCGCCGGCTTCCTCGAGGGTAGCCTTGAGCTGCTCAGCCTCTGCCTTGGAAACTTTCTCCTTGACTGCCTTAGGGGCACCGTCAACGAGGTCCTTAGCTTCCTTAAGTCCAAGACCAAGAGCCTCCTTGACGACCTTGATCACCTGGAGCTTAGCCTGACCAGCGTTGGTAAGGATAACGTCGAACTCAGTCTGCTCTGCGGGAGCTGCGTCTGCAGCGGCGGCGGGACCAGCAACTGCAACAGCGGCTGCTGCGGGCTCGATACCATATTCTTCCTTAAGGACCTTAGCAAGTTCCTGAACATCTTTTACAGTCAAGTTTACCAACTCTTCTGCAAGTGCTTTTACATCTGCCATAATTGTTTGATTTTTAAATTGTTATTATTGTTATTACTGATTTTTTTCTTCGAGAGTCTTAACCACACCGGCGATAGTCTGTCCGCCGCTCTGCAGGGCGCCAAGAACGTTCTTGACAGGGCTCTGGAGCATTGCGATGATGTCGCCAATGAGTTCTTCCTTGCTCTTGATGGAAACGAGTTCTTCGAGCTTGTCGGCACCGACGAATGCGCACTCCTGCACATAAGCACCCTTGAGAGCGGGTTTCTCACCCTTCTTCTGCCATTCCTTGATAAGTTTGGCGGGAGCGTTTGCAGAAGCAGTGTACATGATGGCGGTGTTGCCGACGAGGGTCTCGACGAGAGCCTCGAGCTCCGGGTTGCCGGAGGCTTTAAGTACGTGAGTGAAGAGAGTGTTCTTCACGACGCTGAGCTTGATGCCCTTCTCGAAGCATTCGCGACGAAGCTTGGAAGTGTCACCTGCATTCAGGCCGGCGATATCCGTGATGTAGAAATTGGGATACTCCTTCAGCTCGGCCGAGATGTTCTCGATAATCTGATTTTTAAGTTCTTTCTTCATAATCCCAAATTTTTACTCGGCATTGTTGAGGAATGCCTTGATATCTACCTTGATGCCGGGGCTCATCGTGGATGCGAGAGCGCAGCTCTTCATATAAGTACCCTTGAGGGCCTGAGGTTTCAGCTTTGCGATAGCGTTCAGAACCTCGGCAGCGTTAGCATAAATCTGCTCAGGGGTGAAAGAAATCTTGCCGATTCCAGTGTGCACGATGCCGGTCTTGTCGACTTTGAAGTCGATCTTACCGCCCTTGACTTCCTTCACGGCGTTACCGATTTCCATGGTAACGGTGCCGGTCTTGGGGTTAGGCATGAGACCGCGGGGACCGAGAACCTTACCGAGAGCACCGACCTTTGCCATGACGGAAGGGGTACATACGATAACGTCGATGTCGGTCCAACCGCCCTTGATCTTTTCGATATACTCGTCGAGACCTACGTAGTCGGCACCAGCTGCCTTTGCCTCTTCCTCCTTGTCGGGGGTGCAGAGTGCGAGCACGCGGACGACCTTACCTGTTCCGTTAGGAAGGGTGACGACGCCACGGATCATCTGGTTAGCCTTGCGGGGGTCGACGCCGAGGTTTACGGAAAGCTCGACGGTCGCATCAAACTTAGTGTAAGTGATATCCTTCAAAATTGCGCACGCCTGTGCGAGAGGATAAACCTGGGTGTGGTCGAACTTGGCCATCACCGCTTTCTGATTCTTGGTAATCTTACTCATAGCGCGTCAATATTAAAGGTCCTTGGGGAACTCACCGGTAACGGTGATACCCATACTTCTTGCAGTGCCTGCAACCATCTTCATTGCCGAAGCAATAGTGAAGCAGTTGAGGTCCGGCATTTTTCCCTCAGCGATAGCCTTTACCTGATCCCAGGTAACGGAGGCAACCTTCTTGCGGTTAGGCTCGCCGGAAGCCTTGCTGATCTTAGCTGCTTCCTTGAGAGAGACTGCCACAGGGGGCTGCTTAACTTCGAATGTGAAGGATTTGTCGGAATAGACTGTGATAACTACAGGGAGGACTTTGCCTGCCTGAGCCTGCGTGGCTGCATTGAAAGCCTTGCAGAAGTCCATAATGTTCAAGCCTTTGGAACCGAGGGCCGGTCCTACAGGAGGCGCAGGGTTAGCTGCTCCGCCTTTGATTTGGAGCTTGATAAATCCGGTAACTTCTTTTGCCATTGTTAATTGTTATTCTTTAGTTACTTGTGTAAAGCTGAGTTCGAGCTGAGTCTTGCGGCCAAAGATGACCACGATAACCTTGACTTTGCTCCTGTCTTCCAGAATCTCGTCGACTGTGCCGCTGAAACCGCTGAAAGGTCCGTCGGTGATCTTCACAGATTCTCCGATTTCGTAGTTTACGACAGTCTCTGCTGCGTTGTCGATGTTTTCGTCCTGTACACCGAGAATTCTCTGGACCTCCTCCTCACGGATAGGAACAGGGATTCTTTCTACCTGCGTGCTGCTGATAGTCTTTTTCTCTGTAAGGAAGCCGGACATACCGGGAACGAGGTTGCGGATGATGTTTTCGAGCATCGGGCTAAGATTAGCCTCAATAAGGACATAGCCAGGGAAGAGCAGTTTGTCAACTGCCTTTCTCTTACCATTCTTGGTTACTATTTCCTTCTTAACGGGCACCAGAACCTGGCCCACCTGATCGGCTATTCCACTACGCTCGATTTCTTTCTCGAGGTATTCCTTAGCCTTGCGTTCCTTTCCTCCTGCCGCCCTCAGAACATACCATTTCATTTCAGCCATCGCGGTAAAAATTTACAGGGTGTAGATGAAGGTCATCAGATGCTGGAAAGCGAAGTCGATTACGAAGAGCATCAGCGCGAGAATGACGGTGGCTCCCATGACGAGGAGTGCAGAATTCTGCAGCTTCTGCCAAGTGGGCCATGTGGTCTTCTGTACGAGCTCTACATAGCAATCTTTCAGATAATTGATAATCTTTCTCATCTTTACATTTAATTGATCCGGAAAGTTGGAAGCGGAGATCCGGGTCTTTTAAACATTTACCAAATCGTAACCTTTGGAATTTTGCAGGGGAAGCAGGAATCGAACCCACATTGACGGTTTTGGAGACCGCTGAATTACCATTATTCTATTCCCCTAAAAAGTGGGCGCCCCTATCTGGGGGAACCCACTTGTGTATTGGAATCAGGATTAGTCAAGAATCTTGATAACCTGACCTGCGCCAACGGTACGGCCACCTTCGCGGATAGCGAAACGGAGACCCTCGTTAAGAGCAACAGGGGTGATGAGCTGCACGTTGATTTCCACGTTGTCGCCAGGCATCACCATCTCTACGCCTTCGGGGAGAGAGATCTCACCGGTAACGTCGAGGGTACGGATGAAGAACTGAGGACGATACTTGTTGTGGAAAGGAGTGTGGCGGCCACCTTCTTCTTTCTTAAGAACGTAAATCTGTCCGAGGAAGTGGGTGTGAGGAGTGATGGAACCGGGTTTGGCGATAACTTCACCACGCTTGACTTCCTTCTTGTCGATACCACGGAGGAGGAGACCTACATTGTCACCAGCCTCACCCTGATCGAGGAGCTTGCGGAACATCTCGACGCCAGTGACGACGGTGCTCTTAGGTTTGTCGTTGAAACCAACGATTTCGGCAGGGTCGTTCACGTGAACGGTACCACGCTCGATACGACCGGTAACGACAGTACCACGACCGGTGATGGAGAAGATGTCCTCGATAGGCATGAGGAAAGGCTTCTCGTTCTCACGGACAGGGATGGGGATGTACTCGTCGACAGCGGCCATAAGTTCCATGACCTTGTCTTCCCACTCGGGTTCTCCGTTGAGGGCACCAAGAGCGGAGCCGCGGATAACGGGAGCGTTGTCACCGTCGAAGTTGTACTTGCTGAGAAGGTCGCGAACCTCCATCTCTACGAGGTCAAGCATTTCAGCGTCGTCCACAAGGTCAACCTTGTTGAGGAAAACGACCATCTTAGGAACGTTAACCTGACGGGCGAGAAGCACGTGCTCGTTGGTCTGAGGCATAGGACCGTCGGTAGCTGCAACTACGAGGATTGCACCATCCATCTGGGCAGCACCGGTAACCATGTTCTTCACGTAGTCGGCGTGGCCAGGGCAGTCAACGTGTGCATAGTGACGGCTCTCGGTCTCGTACTCAACGTGAGCGGTGTTAATGGTAATACCACGCTCTTTCTCTTCAGGAGCGTTGTCGATCTGGTCGAAGGACTTGATCTTGCCTTCGTTACCCTTTACGCGGGCTGCGAGCACCTTGGTGATAGCAGCGGTAAGGGTGGTCTTGCCGTGGTCAACGTGGCCGATAGTACCGATGTTGACATGCGGTTTGGTTCTTACGAATGTTTCTTTTGCCATAATATTATGATATAAAAGTTATCAAAAAAAAGAGCCGATGATGGGATTTGAACTCATGACCTCATCCTTACCAAGGATGCGCTCTACCCCTGAGCTACATCGGCTTTTTGTGTTGAGCGGGGTAGGAGAATCGAACTCCCATTTCCAGCTTGGAAGGCTGGCATAATAGCCATTATACGAACCCCGCTATTAAGGGAGCGAAGACTCAGTTCCGCTCTAGTGTTTTGTGGGAGGAGGTGGACTCGAACCACCGAACCCGAAGGAGCGGATTTACAGTCCGCCGCAATTGCCGCTATGCGATCCTCCCAAGTTGTGCATGCCTTTGTTTTCAGCACCAGATGAGCCGATGGGCGGATTCGAACCGTCGACCCCGAGATTACAAATCACGTGCTCTGGCCAGCTGAGCTACATCGGCAGTATGTCAAGCCTTTCTTCAAAAGGACTGCAAAGATAGAGAATATTTGTGATTCTCCAAAAAAAAATCGAAACTTTTTGATTAGATCTTCCTTATATAGACATCGGTGCCGTTAATCTCGTACTGGAGCATGGAGGAGAACTTTATGAGGTCCAGCACCCTTGTGATGGATTCCGTCGTGAAGGTGGCGGTAAGGCGGTAATCCAGTATTTCTTTGTCGACGATATGCACGTGTACGCCATACCAGCGTTCGAGTTGTTTAACTATCTCGGGCATGGCGGTGTTGTTGAAGATGAGTTCGCCGTTTACCCATCCCGTGTTCTGCTGGATGTTGGCGCGCTTGATTACCGGCCTGGGCAGAGGCTTGTCCAGCTCCCCGGTGCGGGAGGCTATGCTTATCTGCTGGTTGGGACGCACCTCGTGTTCGGAGCCGGTCTTCTCTTCGCGGACCAGGACCTTGCCTTCGATGAGCGTGAGCTTTATGTTGTCGTCGTTGTCGTAGGCGGAGAGGTCGAAGGTGGTTCCGAGCACCTTCACGACCACGCCCTTGGAGGTATGGATGTTCATCGGCCAGTCTTCGTGGTGGCGGATGTCGAAGTATCCCTCTCCCGAAAGGAAGAGTTCCCTGGAGCCGGCGGCAA
>JAFZJI010000188.1 GCA_017552105.1 Bacteroidales bacterium
ATCTACGGCGACTATAATCTCGTCACCGTGGCGGAAGTAGAAAACCTTATGAAGGGCGACGGCTCCGGCCGCGTGTCAAGATAGTAATTTCGGCACCGGCCAAAGCAGAAAAAACGATTATGGCAAAATACGATAAAATACAGGTATTGACCGCAATGGCGCAGACCGGCATAGTGCCGGTGTTCTACAACGCCGACCTCGAAATCAGCAAGAAAGTGCTGAAAGCCTGCTACGAAGGCGGCATACGCGCCTTCGAATTCGCAAACCGCGGCGACTTCGCACACGAAGTCTTCGGCGAACTGGTGAAATATGCCAACGCCGAGCTGCCCGGAATGATAGTAGGCGTAGGTTCCGTCGTGGATCCCGCCACAGCCGCCCTCTATATCCAGCTGGGCGCCAACTTCGTGGTAGGGCCCCTTTTCAACCCCGCCATCGCCCCCATCTGCAACCGCAGGAACATCCCCTACGCCCCCGGCTGCGGCAGCGTAAGCGAAGTAGGCGCTGCGCAGGAAGCCGGATGCGATATTTGCAAGGTATTCCCCGGCGATGTCCTCGGCCCCGCCTTCGTGAAAGGCCTCCGCGCTCCCATGCCCTGGAGCAAGCTTATGGTTACCGGCGGCGTGAAACCCACCCGCGAGAACCTCGAAGGATGGTTCAAGGCAGGAGTCACCTGCGTCGGAATGGGCAGCAACCTTTTCCCCAAGGACATTATCGCCGCAGGCGGATGGGGCAAGATTTCCGAGCTTTGCCGCGAGGCGCTCGCAATAGTCAAGGAAGTTAGTTAATAATAGTATAATGAGCACACAATCCAAACTGATGACCAACTGGCGCTGGTGGCTTTGCTCCTTGCTCTTCGTGGCAACGACAGTCAACTACCTCGACCGCCAGGTCCTTTCCCTCACTTACGAAGAATTCATCAAACCTGAATTCCATTGGACCGACGCCGACTACGGCACTATCACATCCTTCTTTTCCATCTTCTATGCAATCGCCTGCCTTTTCGCCGGCAAGTTCGTGGACTGGATGGGAACCAAGAAGGGCTATCTTATCGCCATCGGAGTGTGGTCGGCGGGCGCCTGCCTGCACGCCGCAACCGGCTGGGCCACGACCCATATCGTCGGCCTCGGCAGCGTCGGAGCAATGAAAGCGGTCGAAGCCGGCAGCAACGCTGCTCTGGCCATATCCACCACAGGCGTTTATCTCTTCCTGCTCTGCCGCGGCATACTTGCCCTCGGCGAGGCCGGAAACTTCCCGGCGGCCATCAAGGTCACTGCCGAATATTTCCCCAAGAAGGACCGTGCCTTCTCCACCTCCATCTTCAATGCCGGTGCTTCCGTGGGCGCCCTTGCGGCACCTCTGTGCATCCCCCCGCTGGCCAAGGCTCTTGGCTGGGAATGGGCATTCGTCATCATCGGTGGACTGGGATTCATATGGATGTTCTTCTGGGCCTTCATGTACGATAAGCCCGAGGACAGCAAGCACGTGAACGAGGCCGAACTCGAGTACATCCATCAAGATGATGCCGCCGAGGCCGCAGAGAAGGCCGCAGTCGCTGCGCAGAAGGGTATCCCTATGATCCAGTGCTTCAAATACAAGCAGACCTGGAGCTTCATCTTCGGAAAGTTCTTTACCGACGGCGTGTGGTGGTTCTTCCTCTTCTGGGCACCTTCCTACTTCAGCAACCAGTTCGGCGCCCCCGCCACCTCCGGCCTGGGCCAGGCGCTGATATTCACCCTCTATGCCATCGTTACGGTGGTCTCCATTTTCGGAGGATACCTTCCCAAGATATTCGTGGACAAGAAGGGCATGAACCCCTACGCAGGCCGTATGCTGGCTATGCTCATCTTCGCCTTCTTCCCCCTCGCATCCCTCTTCGCCCAGCCTCTCGGAGTGCATTTCAATTCTCCTTGGTGGCCTGCGATCCTGATCGGCCTTGCCGCCGCCGGGCATCAGGCTTGGAGCGCGAACCTCTTCTCCACCGTGGGTGATATGTTCCCCAAGAGCGCCATCGCCACAATTACCGGAATCGGCGCTATGGCGGGTGGCCTTGGTTCGATGATAATCCAGAAGGTTGCGGGTAACCTCTTCACCTATGCCGAGAATGCCGGTTCCGCCTTCACCTTCATGGGCTTCGAAGGCAAGCCTGCAGGATACTTTATGGTATTCTGCTTCTGCGGTGTGGCCTACCTCATCGCCTGGGCTATCATGAAGAGCCTTGTTCCTAAGTACAAGCCTATAGAGATTTAATTCCGTGAGATTCTTACGTATAGCAGCTACCCTGGGCCTGGCCCTGATGCAATTTGGCCTGATGGGCCAGGCTCCCAGGATTGCGGCCTCCCTCAAATATGGGGATGATGGTAAGTTCAAGATACTTCAGTTCACCGATACCCATTATATCGTGGGAGACGAGCGTTCGGAGAGGGCCCTCGGCAATGTGATCGAGATGCTGGATACCGAGAAGCCGGATTTCGTGATCCATACCGGCGACATAGTATTCGGCAAGCCGGCGGAGCAGTGCGCCCGTGCCATACTCCAGCCGCTGGTGGACAGGGGGATACCCTTTGCGGTGGCCCTTGGCAACCACGACAGCGATTTCGACCTTACGCGCAGCGAGATGTATGCCGTGGTGCGCTCCATTCCCGGTAACGTGAATACTCCCGACGACCTTGGCCTGACCGGTTGTTCCAACGACATCATTACCCTTTCCGGCAAGGATGGCGTGGAGCGGGTGTTCTACCTTTTCGATTCCGGCAACTGGGATTATCCTGCGGGCATTAAGAGTTGGGGCTATGTGCATTCCGACCAGATAGACTGGTACCGTGCTGCGAGCAGGTATTTCACTTCGCAGCATGGCGGAAAGCCCGTGCCGTCGCTGGCGTTTATGCATATTCCCTTCCCCGAATACAACGAGGGGCTCCGTTCACGTTATAAAGACCGCTCGCTTCTTGGCAACCTCGGCGAGGAACCGGCATCGCCCAAGTTCAATTCCGGACTGTACCTGGCCATGGTAGAGTCGGGGGATGTGCAGGGCGTCGTTACCGGGCACGACCATAACAACGATTTCGTGCTGATGTGGAGAGGCTTCTTCATGATCTACGGCCGTTTCAGCGGCTGCGATACGGTATATAACGATCTGAAACCCAACGGCGCCCGCGTCTTCGAGTTCACCGAAGGCGACGACGGCTTCCGCACTTGGATACGCCTTCGCGGCGGCAAAGTCGAGCAAGAGCTCTACCTCTATCCAGGCATGAAAAATCTTAGCACCCCCCGGGAATAGGCCTCGGATCTCTTTATGGCAAAGTATTTGCGAAGGGGTAGGTGTTGAAACTAATTTTGTTGGTTATGAAAAAGATTTTTTTGATTGTGGTTGCTCTCGGGCTTTTTTCGATGAGTTCGTTTGCGCAATCCGAGATTAGTGTGGGATATTGTTCA
>JAFZJI010000024.1 GCA_017552105.1 Bacteroidales bacterium
CAAGGAGACTGTCTTGAAGACCATCTCCGAGGCCGGCGCCCTTAGCGACGAATTGCGCGTGAAGATCGAGAATTGCGTATCCTCCACCGAGCTGGAAGACCTTTATCTCCCGTTCCGTCCGAAACGCCGCACCCGTGCTACTGTTGCCAAGGAACTTGGCCTCGAACCGCTTGCAGATGCTATGTGGAGGATACGGGTGCGGAATCCCCGGGAGGAAGCCCGACGCTTCGTCAAGCCCGGAAAGGTGGAAGATGCCGACGCGGCCCTTGCCGGTGCAAGGGACATTATCTCCGAGCGACTCAGCGAGACGGCCGTCATACGCGAGAACCTTCGCGGAATCTTCCGTACGCGCAGGGTAGTTTCCAAGGCCACCAAGAAGGCCGTAGGCCCCGAGGCCGACAAGTACCGCAGCTATTTCTCCTGGTCCATGCCCCTGGACAGGATCCCTGCCCATAATCTGCTGGCTATCCTGCGTGCCGAAGACGAGGGATTCCTGTCGGTAAGCGTGGATGCCGATGCCGAACGTTGCGGTAAGAAGATTTACTACGATTTCTGCCAGATGCAGGGTTATCCTTCGGGGGAACTCGGCGAGCAGATACGCGAGGCCGTGGACGATAGTTTCAAACGTCTCCTGGAGCCTTCCATAAGTTCCGAAGTCATTCGTGAAGCCAAGGCCAAGGCGGACGTAGAAAGTATCCGTGTCTTCGGCGAGAATCTGCGCCAGTTGCTGCTCGGCGCCCCTGTTGGGCAGAAGCGTACCATGGCCGTGGATCCCGGTTTCAGGAACGGTTGCAAGATTGCCTGCCTCGACGAGCAGGGAGGCCTTCTATATCATACCATCATTTTCCCTCATCCTCCTCAGAACGAGAAGGTGAAGGCCTTGATGGCAGTGCAGGATATGCTGGAGAAGTACAGGATCGAGGCTGTTGCGATAGGCAACGGAACTGCCAGCCGCGAGACAAGCGAGTTCTTTAAGAAGGTGGATCTGCCCGAGGGCTGCAAGGTCTGGACCGTAAGCGAAGATGGCGCTTCCATCTATTCTGCTTCCGAGGTCGGGCGTGAGGAGTTCCCGGATGAGGATGTTACCGTGCGTGGCGCTGTTTCCATCGGCCGTCGCCTGATGGACCCTCTGGCCGAGTTGGTTAAGATAGATCCGAAGAATCTCGGGATAGGGCAGTATCAGCATGACGTCGACCAGGCTCTCCTGAAGGAGAAGCTTGATAATACCGTGGAGGCTTGCGTGAATTCTGTGGGCGTGAATCTGAATACCGCCAGCCCCTATCTTCTGCGTTATGTGGCGGGGATAGGGCCCCAGCTTGCGGCTAATATCATAGCTTACCGTTCGGAGAATGGCGGTTTCGCTTCTCGTGCCGAGCTTAAGAAGGTGCCGCGTCTTGGCGCGAAGGCTTTCGAGCAGTGCGCGGGTTTCCTTCGCGTGAAGGGTGCTGCGAACCCTCTGGACGATTCTGCCGTGCATCCTGAGTCTTATTTCGTGGTCGACCAGATGGCCGGTGACCTGGGTGTCAGCGTGAAGGATCTGGTCGGTAATGCGGAGCTTTGTTCTAAGATCCAGGCGGAGCGTTACGTGAGGGGTGATGTGGGGCTTCCGACTGTGAATGATATTGTCAAGGAGTTGGCTAAGCCTGGTCTGGATCCTCGTGAGGCGGCTTCGGATTTTGCTTTTGCGGATGATATCCACGAGTTGGAGGATCTCAAGGTTGGTATGGAGCTTCCGGGTATCGTTACGAATATTACTGCTTTCGGTGCTTTCGTAGATATTGGTCTGCACGATAATGGTCTGCTGCACGTGTCGCAGCTCGGGCCCCGTGGCACCGATCCTTCCAAGGTCCTGAAGTTGCATCAGCAGCTCCGCGTCCGCGTTCTCGGCGTCGATCTCGACCGCCGCCGCATCTCCCTCGGCCTCTGTTAACCGCCTGCACGGCAGTTACATATAGTGGTAGTAATACAAAAAAAAGGGTCCATTCGGATCCTCTTTTTTTTGTGGGCGCAGACGGATTCGAACCGCCGACCCCCTGCTTGTAAGGCAGGTGCTCTAAACCAGCTGAGCTATGCGCCCCTAACAGCGGTTGCAAAGATAAATCAACAATCCGAACTTACAAAATTTTTCAGACCTTGGAAGTTATCTTGCGGAAACGCAACTTCAGCACCCCCCAGAAAGCCTCTCCGAATATGCCACCCGACATCTTCGAAGTACCCTCCTTACGGTTCACGAAGATAACCGGCACCTCCGCCAGCTTGAACCCCAACTTGACGGCCGAATACTTCATCTCGATCTGGAAACCATAACCTTTCATCTGCACTGCATCCAGGTCGATGGTCTCCAGCACCTTACGGCTATAGCAAACGAAACCTGCGGTGCTATCGTATATCTTCACGCCCAAAGTTTTTCGAACGTAGATAGACGCGCAGTACGACATGAGAATGCGACCGATGGGCCAGTTGACCACGCTCACGCCGTCACAATATCTGGAACCTACCGCCAAATCCGCACCTCCCTCGCAGGCTTCGTTGAGCCTGGCGAGGTCGGCGGGATCGTGCGAAAAGTCTGCATCCATTTCGAAAACATAGTCATACCCCTTCTCGAGGGCCCACTTGAATCCCGTGATATAGGCCGTGCCCAGACCAAGTTTCCCGCTCCTTTCGATGAGGAACAGGCGCCCGTCGAATTCGGGCATAAGGCCTTTGACGACGCTGGCAGTCCCATCCGGGGAGCCGTCGTCGATAATCAGGATGTGGTATCCGCCGTCGAGCCCGAAAACCGCACGGATAATCTTCTCCGCGTTCTCGATCTCATTGTAGGTGGGGATTATGACCAGTTTCTTTTTCATCTATTGCCCTTTGTTTTGCGAAACGAAAAGCAAATATACGAAAATAATCCTTTAGAATACCAGAAGATACAACAGTGCTGCAAGAGCTGCACCGGTCATAGGGCCGGCTACCGGTACCCAGGAATATCCCCAGCCGCTGTCGCGTTTGCCGGCGATGGGAAGAATGGCGTGGGCGCAACGGGGGCTCAGGTCACGGGCGGGGTTCATTGCATATCCTGTGGTTCCGCCCAAAGACATACCGATGCTCATGATGACGCAGGTTACGGGCCAGGAGCCGAGAGCTCCGGTGCTTGCTGCAGCTCCGCCGATGGCGAAGGCGTTACCCTGGGTCCCGAGGGCCAGGATGATGAATACGAGCAGCCAGGTGGCAACCACCTCGCACCAGAAGTTGCGTGCCTTGTTCTCGATGGCAGGCATGGTGCAGAAGGTGCCGAGCATGGTGTCGGGCTGGTCGGCGGTAGCTTTGTAGTGATCTTTATAGAAAGACCATACCAGGCAGGCGCCTGCGAAACCGCCCATCATCTGGGCAACGATGTAACCGCAAACGGAAGCCCAAGGGAAGGTGCCTGCAATGGCAAGGCCGAGGGTCACGGCGGGGTTGAGATGCGCTCCCGAGACGGGACCTGCGATCAGCACGCCGAGCATAACGGCGAGGCCCCACCCGAGGGCTATCACCACCCATCCGCCACCTTGTGCTTTGGATTTGTTAAGGGATGTGGCTGCACAGACTCCGTCACCGAGGAGCACCAGAACGAGGGTGCCTATGAATTCAAATACGTACTGTATCATGGTTTTATTTGTTTATAGTCCTTGAAATCGCATCTGCCCAACCGGCCTTGAATCCGGAAACGTCCTGCCCGGAAGGGGCGAAGGCCTTGTCCACCTGCCACTGGCGGCGAATTTCGTCGGTGGAATTCCAATATCCTACGGCGAGGCCTGCAAGGTAGGCTGCGCCCATGGCGGTGGTTTCGGTCACCTTCGGGCGGATTACCGATGCTCCGAGGACATCTGCCTGGAACTGCATCAGCAGGTTGTTGCGGGATGCTCCGCCGTCCACCTTGAGTTCCGAAAGCTTCACGCCGGCATCCTTCTCCATAGCCGAAACAATGTCCATGGTCTGGAAGGCGATTCCTTCCAGGGCGGCGCGGGCGATATGGGCTGCGGTGGCTCCGCGGGTAAGTCCGCAGATGGTTCCGCGGGCATCCTGGTCCCAGTAGGGCGCGCCCATCCCGGTCAGCGCCGGCACGAAATATACTCCGCCGTTATCCGGCACCGAGGCGGCCAGGGCCTCGATTTCGGAGGAACTGCGGATGATTCCGAGGCCGTCCCTCAGCCACTGGACCACCGATCCTCCCACGAAGATGGACCCTTCGAGGGCGTAGTTCACGGTGTCGCCTATCTTCCAGGCTATGGTGGTGAGTAGCTTGTTCTTGGAGAGTATGGGTTTGGTGCCGGTGTTCATTAGCAGGAAGCAGCCGGTGCCGTAGGTGTTCTTGACCGAACCGGGAACGGTGCACATCTGCCCGAAGAGAGCAGCCTGCTGGTCGCCGGCAATGCCTGCGATAGGCACTTCGTGGGCGAAGATGGTGGTCTTGGTGCGACCGTAGATTTCGGAAGACGACTTCACCTCGGGGAGCATAGATGCGGGGATTCCGAGGAGATCCAGCATTTCTTTGTCCCACTGCAAGGTGTTGATGTTGAAGAGCATGGTGCGGGAGGCGTTGGTGACGTCGGTGATATGCACTTCGCCCTTTGTGAGTTGCCAAACCAGCCAGCTGTCCACGGTTCCGAAGCGGAGCTTGCCTGCCTCCGCGCGTTCGCGTGCGCCGGGAACATTGTCCAGAATCCATTTGATCTTGGTGCCGGAGAAGTAGGCGTCGATGATCAGGCCCGTCTTTTCGCGTATCTTGTCGGTAAGGCCCCGTGCTTTGAGCTCGTCGCAGTAGGCTGCGGTGCGGCGGTCCTGCCAGACAATGGCGTTATGCACGGGCTTGCCGGTATCGGCGTCCCAGACAATGGTGGTTTCCCTCTGGTTGGTGATGCCTATGGCGGCGATGTTCTTGCCGTTGATGCCTATCTTAGAGATGGCCTCGGCAATTACCGCAGCCTCGGAAGCCCATATCTCCATGGGGTCGTGTTCTACCCAGCCGGGTTGGGGAAAATGCTGCGTGAATTCCATCTGGGCCGTGGAACAGACGTTCCCTTCGTGATCGAAGACAATTGCGCGCGAGGAGCTGGTGCCCTGATCCAGCGCAAGGATATATTGGTTCATTTTGATGTGTTTTAATTATCTTTGCATAAAGATACGATTTTTTTATGGAAAGAGTAAAGGTTTTCCGTCCTTCTTCATTCAGCACGGCCGAAATCCGCCGCATCGCCGGGGAGGCTGATACAGAATATACTATCATATACACACGACCTTCGAACCTGCGTTTCGTGCAGTTCGGGATGGAGCGTATGGTGCAGATAGCCGACGATACCGCGGCAGCCATGGTTTACTCCGACCGTTTCGACGGGGGAGAGCCGGCGCCGGTGATAGATTATCAGGAGGGGTCGCTGCGCGATGATTTCGATTTCGGGGGAGTGCAGATGTACCGCAGTTCCGTGCTCAAGGAAGCGGTCGCAGGGATGGATGCCGACTATCAGTTCGCCGGCCTCTACGACCTTCGCCTGAGAGTTTCGAGGCTCGGCAAGCTCTTCCATATAAACGAGTTCCTCTATTATGAACTGGAGGGGGATGACCGCGACTCCGGCGATAAGATATTCGACTATGTGAATCCCCGCAACCGCGAGGTGCAGATAGAGATGGAAAAGGCCTGTACGGCCCATCTGAAGGCCATCGGGGGATATCTTGAGCCTGTGTTCAAGGATGTCGACCTTACGGAAGGGGAGTTCGGGTACGAGGCTTCGGTGGTAATCCCATGCAAGAACAGGGTCCGCACCATAGGCGATGCGATCCGCAGCGCCCTGAACCAGAAAACGGATTTCAAATACAATGTGATAGTGGTGGATGATAATTCCACCGACGGAACCGTGGATGTCATCAAAAGCTTCCTCGGGGATCCAAAGCTGGTGTATATCGCCCAGGACAGCAGTTACCACGCAATCGGCGGCAACTGGAATGCCGCCCTGCATCATCCCGAATGCGGCCGCTTCGCCCTGCAGCTGGATTCCGACGACCTCTACAGCGACGAGAATACCGTACAGAAGTTCGTGGATGCCTTCCGCGAGCAGAACTGCGCCATGGTGGTGGGCACTTACAGGATTACGGATTTCGCGCTGAACACCATCCCTCCCGGAGTTATCGACCATAGGGAATGGACACTGGAAAATGGCCGCAACAACGCCCTCCGTATTAACGGTCTGGGCGCTCCCCGCGGATTCTATACTCCGCTGCTCCGCAAACTCAACTTTCCCGTCACCAAGTATGGGGAGGATTATGCTGTCGGGCTCAGGGTCAGCCGCGAGTACCGTATCGGGCGCATCTATGACGTGATGTACAATTGCCGCCGCTGGGACGACAATTCCGACCATGGCCTGTCCATCGAAAAGACAAACGCCAACAATCTCTATAAAGACCGGCTCCGAACCATCGAACTCACAGCCCGCATAGCCGCCAATACTGCTAATAAATCAGGCATATAGCCCTGATGAGCATTTTTCTGCGAAGAAGGGCTATATGCCTGATTGCATACTGACCTGCATTATTCTGCGAAGAAGGGCTATTTGACTGATTCCGGGAAAATGTATTATATTTGCAACCGTTTACTACCGGGGATGTTTTGGTTTTGACAGCACTGATCTTGGTAGGTAAGCACGCCGGGCTTTCGGAGGCTGGCCCGTTAATCTCAACCGACAAAAATTTAGCTGGCAACAGCAACTATGCACTCGCTGCCTAATCTGCCAAGCGGATTAGCTTAATCGGGGCGCCTAGGTTGCGTCACTGACGAGTATCCCTCCGTCTTTAAGGCTTCTATGTTCGGGTCAAGGGGTATCATTCAAGAGGCCTGCGCGCGGGGACTCCCTTAAACCGCGTCAAGTCTTAGGGGATAAGTGCGGATTTGCCCGTCTTCCGGCTGGTCCGTGCCGACAATCAAAGGAAGAATAAGCGTGTAGAAAGCCCATTGGGACTTTGTTTGGACGGCGGTTCGAGTCCGCCCATCTCCACAAAAAGAGGCCGGCTAAAATTGCTTTTAGCCGGCCTCTTGATGGTTGTTAGTTCCTTGCGGAAAGACAGGGATTCGAACCCTGGAGCCGCTTTGGGCGGCCACGCGCTTTCCAGACGCGCCTCTTCAGCCACTCGAGCATCTTTCCTTTTGGGACCGCAAATATACGTATTTTTTTTAAATATCGTACGTTTTCTCTTTCTTTCGGGTAAGTTTCTCTTTCATTGCATCCACGCAATCAGTGATGGCTTGCTCGAAGGAAGAAGAGTTCCGTTCGATGATGAGGTCGTCTCCTGGGACATGCATCTGGATCTTGGCCTGCGTGTTGTCGGGCTCGGAGAGCAGCGACACAGTAACTTCTGCTACGTCTGCAGCACCTTTGAAGAACTTGTCCAGCTTGGAAACTTTTTTCTCGACGAATGCGATCAGCTTCTGGTCGGCGTCGAATTTGAGAGTCTTAATCTTGATCTCCATAATTACCTCCTTTTTTACTTGCCCTTGGATGGGCATTGTCATATACTTTCTTGAGCCGTTCTATGGTATTGTGGGTGTAGACCTGGGTTGCTGCCAGCGAGGAGTGCCCGAGTAATTCCTTTATAGAATTCAGATCCGTGCCCTCGTCCAGAAGTTCACTCGCTATGGTGTGCCTCAGCACGTGCGGTGATTTCCTGCCGGTGAAGCCTTCGGCATCTGCCAATTCCTCCTTCACTGCCCTGTCCACGAAGACAGGATAAAGTCTTGCGCCCTTGGGCGTGCGTAGCAGGGGAGTCTCGCTCCCGCTCACGGAGCCCTGCATATGATCGGCTGCACTCAAATATAACAAAATTTCATCATATAACCTATCCACCAATGGAATTTCGCGCATCTTGTCGCCTTTTCCCCTTACGGCCATAGTGCGCCTCCCGCGGTTCAGGGAGCCTATGTTGAGCGAGATTAGCTCGCTGCGTCGTATGCCGGTGTTGAAGAGCATAGATATGATAAGACGGCGCAGCCGCCGGGAATATAGCTCCTGCGCAGTATTGTCAGCCGGAGGGAGCGAAAGCAGGAACTCGAGGGCTTCTTCGTCGGCATTGTGCTCGGTTGCGCTGAAGTATTCCTGCATGGCATCGGCCCTGTAGAACTGCGGAAGCCGCTTTTCTTCTTTCGGGCGGCTTACCAGGCGTACCGGGTTGGAGGAAAGCCCGCCTTTCTTCATAAGATACTTGCAGTACCCGCTGAGCACGCTCAGATGCAGGCCTACGGTGCGGGCACCGAGTTTCCTGGTGTCCATCAGTTCCACTTCGTAGTTGCGTATCCCGGTAGATGTCAGCGGCTGGGCCGATTGCTCGAAGTCCTTAAGAATCTCGGTATACAACTCTTTGGTGCGAGGGGAATACCTCCGCACTGCGCTTATGTAGTCTATGTATTCCTTTATTTGCACGGCTTGAGTCCGAGTTCGGCGGCAGTTTTGCGCATCAGGGCATCGGCCTCTTCGAAATTGTTGCCTATTTCACCTTCAAGTATGGCTTCCTTCACGATTTCCTTTATCTGCCCGATGGTGTTGCAGGGCTCGATTCCGTAGACTTCCATGATGTAGTCGCCGGTGATGGGGTTCTTGAAGTTGCGCAGGGCATCCTTCTCCTCGACTTCCACCAGCTTGCGCTTCACAAGCTCGAAGTTGCTCTTGATTTTGGCAACTTTCACGGGGTTGCGGGAGGTGATGTCCGCGTTGCAGAGAGTCATAAGGTCGTCGATGTCGTCGCCGGCATCGAAGAGCAGGCGGCGCACCGCGGAGTCGGTCACTTCGTCGTCCACCAGGGCGATGGGGCGCATATGCAGCCAGACCAGTTTCTTTACGTATTTAAGTTTCTCGTCGAGAGGTAGTTTCAGAGAACCGAAGATTCTCGGAACCATCTTGGAACCCACCACGTCGTGCCCGCGGAAGGTCCAGCCGGTGCCGGGTTCGTACTTCTTTACGACAGCCTTGCCCACGTCGTGCAGCAGGGCTGCCCAGCGAAGCCACAGATTGTCGGATACCGCTGCAACGTTGTCCAGCACGGCCAGGGAATGGGCGAAGATATCCTTGTGCCCGTGGCCGTCGATGTTCTCCACGCCCTTTAGCGCAGATATCCAGGGTAGTATCTCCGGCAGCAGGCCGGCATCGTCCATCAGGTAGAAGGCCTTGGAAGGACGATCGCACATGAGCATCTTGTTAAGCTCTTCGGCTATCCTCTCTTTCGAAAGGATTTCCATCCTGGGAGCCATCCTGCGCATGGATTCAATGGATTCGGGAACTATGCTGAAGCTATGCTCGGGGGTGCTCAGGCGGGTGGCGAAGCGCACGGCACGAAGCATCCTCAAAGGATCGTCGGAGTAGGTGGTATCGGGGTCTAGCGGGGTGCGGATGATGCCTTCTGCAAGGTCCTTGATGCCGCCGAAAGGATCCACCAGCGCGCCGAAATCATCCTCCTGCAAGGAGAAGGCCATGGCGTTGATGGTGAAGTCCCTGCGCAGCTGGTCGTCCTCAAGGGTGCCGTTCTCGACTATCGGGTTGCGGGATTCCCTGCGGTAGGACTCTTTGCGGGCGCCTACGAATTCTATCTCGTCGCCTTCGAAATGCAGCATTGCTGTTCCGAAGTTCTTGAAGACGGTTACGTGCGCTTTTATCTTTTCGCCGACCGCGCAGGCGAAGTCGATGCCGCTGCCTTCCACTACGATGTCGATATCGTTGCACTCCCGGCCGAGGAAGCAGTCGCGTACGTATCCTCCTATGGCGAAGGCACGCACACCGCGCTCGCGGGCGGTCTGGCTCACGATCTTGAAGATCTTCTTCTGTACGTATTGCGTAGTCAGCGTCGACATCTTTCTTTCATTTCCTGGTATGTCGGAATCTTCGCCATGGGCTCGAAACCGTTATCTTTCCTTTCGTAGGCGTAGGTGTCCTTGCCGTTGGTCAGGAATATGAATCTGACCTGCTGCACGGTGCTGTATCTCAGGGCCTGTTCGGCCACCGAAGCACCTACCTGCACGCCCGGTCGCTTGCATTCCACTATAGCAAGCGGTTCTCCGTCACCGGAATAAATTACTATGTCCGCCCTCCAGCTCTTCTGCCCGAACTTCATGGGGACCTCGCTCATCATCATCCATGCAGGCACCCCGGCCGATTCTGCAAGCACGCTTATGAACCACTGCCGCACTTTTTCTTCGGGAGTGGCAGCAACCCACTTGCGGCGCAGGGGATCATAGTATTTAGGACTCTCAGGCATTCAGTATCTTGGCTGTGAGTTCTATGAGCAACTGGTCCGGACTGGTGGCCGCGCCGTCGCCGCCTTTGCCCAGATAGTCGAATTCGCAGAGCATGGATATGACCTTCATCGCCGAAGGAACCGGGTAGTTGCGTACGGCGGAATCGTACTCCCTCAGGAAGAAGGGATTGATTCCCAGCACTGCGGCCCGTTCCTGGGGATTCATGCGGGGGTTCTTAGCCAGGGCGGCCTCGTACTTGAGCAGGCGGTAGAAGTGGGTGTAGAGCGCGCTCACGGCCATAGGCATCGCGAACTTGGCGGCAGTGCCTATGTGGGTGGCTATTTTCAGGGCCTTGGCGGAGTTCTTCAGGGAGAGTTCGCGGGTGAGCTCGAATACGCTGAACTGGCGGGAGATGCCCACGTTCTTCTCGACATCCTCCACCCGCACAAGGCTGCAGCCTTCGGGAAGGTTCCTGAGGAGTTTCTCGGTTTCCGCCGCGATGACGGAAAGCTCGGTTCCGGCGGATTCTCCCAGCAAGGCCGCTGCCTGGGGCTCGATCTGCAGCCCCTTGGAAGCGTAGTACGACGAAATCCAGTTGGAGATTTCGTAGTCGCGGATGGCAGGAGAGTCTACCACTATGCCGGTCTTCTGTACTGCCTTGTAGAGGCTCTTGCGCTTGTCGGCGCCTGCCTTGTGCATCAGCAGTACCAGCACCGTAGAATCGAGGGGCTCCGCGCAGTAGACGGCGAGGTCCTCGATGCCCTTCATCTGCTGTGCCTCCTTGACCACTACCAGCTGGCGTTCCGCCATCATGGGGAAGCGCCGTGCGGTGGTCACGATCTGCGATGCGGTCACGTCCGGGCCGTAGCATATGGTTTCGTTGAAATCCTTCTCGAAATCCTGGAGGCAGTTGTCGATTATGGCCTGGCAGACGAGCTCGGGGTAGTAGGGCTCGTCACCCATCAGCAGGTACACCGGAGCGAAGCGGCCCGCTTTCACGGAGTCGATTATCTCTTTGCACTGCTGGGCGATATTTACGCTGGTTTTGGCCATATCAATACAAATTTAAGAGCAAGTCGAGACAAAAGCAAATTTATTTGATTTATTGTTATCTTTGTAAGCTTATAAACAAGAACGATAATAAACTTCAAAAACGATGGCAATTATTGAATGCAGAGACATCTGCAAAAGCTTCGGTGAGAAGGTCGCCCTCGACCACGTGAGCGTCGATATCCCCGAAGGTGGAATCTTCGGTCTGCTAGGTCCTAACGGTGCCGGCAAGACCACCCTGATCCGTATTATCAACCGTATTACCATTCCCAATAGCGGCGAGGTCCTTTTCCGGGGCAAGCCCATAACCCAGGAAGATGTGGAGAAGATAGGCTATATGCCCGAGGAGAGGGGGCTCTACCGTAAGATGAAGGTCGGCGAGCAGGCTATGTACCTGGCCCAGCTCAAGGGTATGAGTGCCGGCGCTGCCAGGGCCGCTCTCAAGGAATGGTTCGTCCGCTTCGGCATCGAGGACTGGTGGGGCAAGAAGGTGGAGGAACTTTCCAAGGGTATGGCCCAGAAGCTCCAGTTCATCACCACCGTCGTGCACAAGCCCTCGCTGATGATTCTCGACGAGCCTTTCAGCGGTTTCGACCCCGTGAACGCTGACATCATCCGCAAGGAGATACTACGCCTCAAGGAGGAAGGAGCAACCATCATACTTTCCACACACAATATGGAAAGCGTCGAGGAACTCTGCGACGAGATAGCCCTTATCAACAAGAGCAAACTGGTGATCACGGGTGCCGTCGACAGCATACGCCGCGAATATGGCAACAATAACATCGAAATAGAGTACACCGATGCCGACGGCCGCCACTCCGAGGTCATCTCCCGCGACAAGGCCGGCAATGACGTGCTCAAGACGTTCATCGACAAGGGCGTCACCATCAATTCCTACAAGGAACTGATGCCCAGGATGAACGATATTTTCATCAAGCTTGTTACCGGAGAGGAGGCCGGAGAGAAATGAGTTTCAAAAGGACAGGGATAGTTCTTTCCCACGAGTATCTTCTTAGAGTCAAGAAAAAGAGTTTCCTTATCACCACTTTCGTGGTCCCCATATTGTTCGCTGCGCTCTGCATACTGCCTTCCGTGTTGATGCTGAATGCCAAAGAGAAGTGTCAGAAGGTGGCTGTAGTGGATTATTCAGGCATAGTGATGCCTTATTTCGAGAACGGCAAGACCGCCGAGTTTACCGACTGCAGTTCCGAGGATCCCGCAGTCCTGAAGGACGAACTTGCATCGCGCGGTTTCGACGTGCTTCTGATCGTTTCGCAGATCGACTCCGCCAAGAGCGTAAGCCTGCAGACCTACAGCAAGAAGCCCACCGGAATCGATTTCAACGACGGCCTGCGCAACAAGGCCAACAAAGCCGTCGAAGCTTACAGGATAGGATGCTATGGCATCGCCGGTCTCGACCAGATAATGAAGGATGTCAAAGCCAATGTCAAGCTCAGCGAGTTCACCCTCGATGAAAGCGGCAACGCACAGGTGTCGGAATCCGGAATCTATACGGTGATTTCGATGGTGCTGGGAATGGCCATCTATATGTTCATCGCCCTCTTCGGCGCAATGGTGATGTCTTCGGTCATAGAGGAGAAGAGCTCCCGCGTGGTGGAGGTACTGGTCTCCAGCGTCAAGGCTACCGAGCTGATGTTCGGCAAGATCATAGGCATAGCCCTCGTGGCACTTACCCAGTTCCTGCTCTGGATCATACTTACGGTCGTGCTGCTGGCTGCCGCGGGCGCCATCTTCGATTTCGGCGGCGATCTGGCTTCTACCGCACAGATGGCGGATATGGCCAAGGGAATGGGCGGAGTGGATGTGGCTGCCATGGCCCAGAACAGCGAGATGTCTGTAATCTTCACGACGCTCGCGCACGTTCCTTGGGGGACCTTGATCATAAGCTTCTTCATCTACTTCGTGCTGGGATATCTGCTCTATGCGTCCATGTATGCCGCAGTAGGCTCCGCCGTCGAGAACGAAGCCGATTCCCAGCAGCTGCAGCTGCCCATCACCATTCCTCTTATGATAGGTTTCTTCATGGTGATGTTCGCCTTCAAGAATCCTGACAGCCCGGCGGTGTTCTGGGGGTCGATGATTCCTTTCACTTCTCCTATAGTGATGCTTGCACGTATCCCTTACGGAGTGCCTGCTTGGGAGCTCGTGCTTTCCATCGCTCTGCTTTTCGGCACCTTCCTGGTGCTGGCCTGGGCCTCTGCCAAGATATACAAGGCCGGAATCCTTATGTTCGGCAAGAAATCTAACTGGGGAGATTTGTTCAGATGGTTAAAACAAAAGTAACTGCGCTGATTTCCATCGCGCTCCTGCTCTGCTCGTGCTCCCATTCCTTCAGATGGGCGAAGTTCAGCATCGACGGCCATCGCACCGGCGTCACCGTGCCTAATGCGGTGAATGTCAAAGAGGCTCTAGGAGTGGTGGAAGACGGCGTCTACAAGGCTCCTAACGGAAAGGAATTCAAAGGGGGCGTCACTCCTAAGGTGGCATCCCTTCTCATAGATGTACAACCCTCTATGGCCAGGCTTAAGGAAGTCGTGGCCTATGCTCCGGAGCCCATGGTTTCGGCCCGTCCCGAGGGCAAGTTGGGCAATTTCATAGTTGACCATCTGTTCGCCGACGTGTCGGCGCTTGCCTCTGCCAGCGGAAGGACCGTGGACTTGGCCATTACCAACATGGGTGGCATCAGGGTAGATATCGCTGCCGGCGATGTGCTGCTCGACGACATCGTGGCTATGCTTCCTTTCCGCAACTATCTTTGCTATGTGCAGATTCCCGGTTCCGAAGTCCGGAACGCTTTCGAACACATGGCGAAGAATGGCCTCCAGTGCATCTCAGGTGCACGCATCGTTGTCAAGGACCATAAGCTGATCAGTGCCGAGGTCGGTGGCGAGCCCCTCGACGACGGGCGCCTTTACGGCGTTGCCACCATCGACTTCCTGCTCGACGGGGGCGATGGTTTCAAGCTTGCCCGCGGAGCCCAGGATTACATGATTACCGATATAAAGATCGGGGATGCCATCCTGGCGGATATCCGTGCATTGACCGCAGAGGGTAAGCCGTTGGAGTATTTCACCGACGGACGTGTTTCAATTCAGGAGGACTAGGTTATGAAGAAGATTCTTTTTGCCGTGCTTATCTGCATGATGGCAGTCTCATGCCAGCCCCGCCTGGTGATCATCCATACGAACGATACCCATAGCCACTTCGATCCCATACGCGGGGGAGAATGGGATGGCCACGGCGGCATCATAGAGCGTGCCGCGTTCGTGGACAGCGTACGCGCCAAGTATCCTGCCGGGAGAGTCCTGATGCTGCATGCCGGCGACTTCAACCAGGGCACATCCTATCATAGCGAACTTGGCGGCTCTCTGGAGCCGAAGATGATCAATGCTCTCGGATACGATTGCATCACTCTTGGTAACCATGAACTCGACGAAGGCATAGAAAGCCTTGCCGAACGGCTCAGCCATGTCGAATGCCCCATCGTCTGCGCCAATTGCGAATTCCCCGAGATACTTCAGCAATACATCACACCCGCTACGGTCATAGAGCGTGGCGGCATGCGCATCGGTATAATCGGCATGGAATCGGACATCGCTACCATGGTAGCTGCCCCTACGGCCCAGCGTATCAAGCAACTGGATAACGTTGAGGTCGTGAACAAATGGGCCGACAAGCTCCGCAAGGAAGATAAATGCAACTTCGTCATCCTCCTAAGCCATCTCGGCTATCCGGAAGACCAGGCATTGGTTCCTCAGACTAAAGGCCTTAACCTTGTAGTCGGAGGCCACAGCCACACTTTCGTGGAGGACCTCATCTACGTCAAGGATGCCAAGGGAAAGAAAGTCCCCATCATCACCGACGGATGCTGGGGACTTGAAATGGGTCTTACATATATAAGATAAATCCTATCGTCTGATAGTGTTTGGCCATATCGTTGCCCGGGACCAGTGGTTTCGGGCAATATTTGTAATATAGGCCGATGTCGCTGAAACGGATGAGGGCGAGGTAGTTCAACTGATACTTTTCCACTTCGCCGCCCTTGGTCTTCTTTATGTATTCGCTGCCATCCAAAGTGTAGCGGGTTTTGACCCTCGTGTATTTGTTGGCGTTGTATACTCCTTCCACTCCCAGGTTCAGTCCTAACTTGCCGACGCTGAATCCTATGCTGGCAGGAACGGAGAGGGAGAAGGTGCGGATGTCCGATTTCTTATACTTCGGAGCGGGGTCTGCCGTAAGGGAAGGAACGTTTGAGGTAAGAGCTCCGCCGCTGACTTCGAAGTAGTTTTTCTTGCTGCAGAACTTGTTCCATTTAAGATCGAAACCGGCATTGATGGAAAGCCAGTTGGTGGGGTTCAGTTTGAGGTCAAGGATGTTCAGTATTATCTCGCGGGAATTGCCCATGTTCCAGTCGGCACTGCCGCTGATGGAATGGAGCCCGTATCCGCTGTAGTTAAGTACATCGAAATCGAACAGGTTTTTTTCTGCGAATCTGGCTTTTTTCGCCTTCTTGGCCTTGACGGTCATCGCTTCGATCTCGGCAAGACGCTCTTTCGCATCTTTCTTTTCTTCTTGGGCGTATGCTGCCGCGCTGCTTATGGATAGCAGGGCTGCAATAAGTATTATGGTTTTTTTCATTTTAACAGGAGTGTTTCTGATTCGAAGGTAAAATAGGGCATTCTGGCAACTACGCTGAACCCGGGCTTGATGATGCTTTTTACGAGAGGCTCGTTTTTATCACTATCGTCCTTGTTGAAGAGCTGCTCCTTGAAACTCTTTTTGCCAGGGTAGGAGACTATGCTGTATTTCTTCAGATTGCTGATCTTGGCAGCATACTCCACAGCCTCGAGTATGGTTCCGGTCTCGTCGGCCAGCTTGATGTCTATGGCATCCTTGCCGGTCCAGACCCTTCCCTGTGCGATGGAATCCACATATTCCTTCGAGATGTTACGGCCTTCCGAGACCACGGTCACGAAATCGTCATATACTTTTTCGATTTTATCCTGGCACCAAGCCTGCTCTTCTTCGGAGAGAGGGTACATCCCGGTCATCATTGTGCTATGCTTGCCGGTCCCTATCTGTACGGGGTTGACCTTGAGGTTCTGTTTGATCGCTCCGCCCACATTGTAGAACATTCCGAATACGCCGATCGAGCCGGTAAGGGTGGTCTTGTCCACGAAGATCTTGTCGCAGCCTGCGGAAATCAGGTATCCTCCCGATGCTGCATATGAACCGTAGCTGGCGATAACGGGCTTGTACTTCTTGAGCAACTCGATTTCGCGACGTATGATGTCCGAAGCCGTAACCTCTCCGCCGGGGGAGTTGACGCGGAATACCACGGCCTTGACCGTGGAATCACGACGGACCTTGGCTATTTCGTTCGCAATCTTTACTCCGACTGAACGTCCCTCGCCTATTTCGCCGTTGGCATAGACTACGGCAATCTTCTTGGATGAAGGACCATCTTTCAGTTTCTTCATATAATCCTTTATGTCAACGGTCTTTACTTCGGACGGCTCCGTAGTGCCGAATAGATGGCAGAGGTACTGTTCCATCTCGTCACGGTATTTGAGTCCGTCCACGAGGCCCTTGTCCACAAGTGTCTGTCCCTTCCCGATTTCCAGATTCTCTATCCAGCTCCTAAGATCGTCGGCGGATATGCCTCTGGATTCAGCGATCTCGTCGAGTATGCTGCCCCAGATGGAGTCCAACATAACCTCGTATTGTTCACGGTTCTCGGGGGAGATGTCGTTGCGTATGTACATTTCGCCGGCGGATTTGTATTTGCCGTGGCGTATTAGCTGTACTCCGATTCCCAAGGTGTCGAGAGCATCCTTCAGGAAGTATTGGGTGGAACTGAGGCCGTTGATGGCAGCGCCTCCGGTAGGGTAGAGAAACACGCGGTCGGCTACGGACGCGATATAATACGAGCCGTTGCCGAAGAAGGTGCCGTATGCGATGACCGGTTTACCCGCCTTGCTGAAGTTCTTCAGGTAGCTGCGGACTTCTTCCATAGGAGCAAGGCCTGCGGAAAACTTGTCCGTGTTGATGTAGATCATCGCAATGCCCTTGTCTTGGGCCGCTTTCTTGATGGCCCTTTCAAGAGAAAGGAGAGAAACATGGGAGGATGATTTGATTCCTGAAAGAGTAATGCTGTAGTTGCTGCCTCCACGTTCAGCAACTACATCCTTCATATCAATCTTAAGGATTGCTCCTTTCAGGAAGCCCTCCCCGGCGTATGCCGAGAAGAGGGTCAGCGTGAGCAAGCACGCGAGTAAACCAACTTTTCTCATAAAGGATAAATGAAATTTTAGTACGCTTTGTTCCCTGACTCAAAATTCTTGCCATTTATGTTTGGAGTATCAAAAATTTTACTAACTTTGCAATCCCAAATTCTGGATGTGGCGCAGTTGGTAGCGCACCTGGTTAGGGACCAGGAGGTCGAAGGTTCAAGTCCTTTCATCCAGACAAAGCCGGCAAACTGCCGGCTTTTTTTCTTTTTCCCATAGTGTTTTACTCATTTTTTCCTTATATTTGGTAGGCAGTTTTAACCAGCTATACTACCTCCGATGGAGGGAAACGATAACACTATGATTAATTACATTTTTAAAAAATGTGGTCCGGCTCTTGCTATCGTGGCCGGGCTGTTGTGCTCTTGCTCCGTCGAGCAACGCAGCGACCAATCTCTCACTCTCGATGTTTCATTGTCGGCTACTGAAGTCAAGCCCGTTTACGGCCCTTACAGTGGTTCGGCGGAACTCGATGTCGTCTGGCATTCCGGTGATAAGATTTCCATCAACGGAATCCGCTCCAATGCCCTGTCGTCCGTCGCCGACGGGAAGACTCAGGCCTCCTTCACTCTCGAGGGGTACATTCCCCGTCCTTACAAAGTGCTTTATCCCGCGAGCGATAAAGCAGATGTGATTTCCCTGCCTTCCCGGCAAGTTTATGCGGAGGATTCCTATGACTCCGCCGCTGCCGCCGCTTATGGCACGGCGGTAGAGTCCGGCAGCAGTCTGGGCGTGTCCATGAAGCATTTCTGCGGTTTCACCGCTTTGCCGTCAACGGAAATGCCAGCTTGGACAGGATAGAACTCAACAGCCTCGGGGACGAAAAACTGTTCGGGGATTTCATGCTCGAGGAAGATGGCCCCGCCTTTACCGGCAAGTTCTCCGGCGGAAAGGAGGGTACGCTGGTCTATGATTGCAAAGGGCAGCTTCTTTCCGATACCGACAAGTATTTCTATATAGCCATCCCTGCCCAGGACTACAAGTCCGGGTTGGAAGCTCTCTTGTATGCCGAGGAGGGTGCTCCCATGCGCCTCAAGTTCTGGGAAACCGGCATGAAGATGGAAGCCGGCAAGGTTATCACCATGCCGGTACGGTCCTATGCCTCAGGTACATCCGAGGACATACTCACCCCCGGCGACCTTTCTGCGATAAGCGGTGGCGCGCCATCCGGATCTCCGGTGGGGATTACCGTGGCTACTTACAATGTTTTCAAGCAGAGTGAACGAGAAAGACTTGGTGCGACACATATGTATCTTACCATCCCCACCGTCCGCAACGCTCTGGGAGAAGCTATCGTGGAGACCAGGGCGGACATTATTGCCTTCAATGAGATCGATAGTAGTTTCCTCTCAGGCACTTATGGCCTGGAGAATTTGGCTGAATCAGCCGGATTGAGCAACAGCTACTCCTGGCATCTTAATCACCCGGATCATATTTACGAGGATTTCAATTTATTATGGATCACATATTATGGTGTCAACTACCAGTTTGCCAATGGTTTTGCCTATGATAGCAACACTTTGACTATGTTGGATCATAATTATGTGTGGTTCGACGAGAGTGATGGTAGTTACTATGGTGACAGGGACCATGCTTATGGACATACCAACGATCCTGCCAGGACCTGCGTATATGCTCGTTTCCGTCATATTCAGTCAGGAAAGGTATTTATGTTCTTTGTGACACATCTGCCTACTGAAGAACACGGATATCAGTCCGAAGCTGTGGTAAGCCTTGTTAACTGTGTGACCGATAAATCTGCAGGACTGCCTCAAATCTGTGTCGGCGACATGAACGTGGGCTCCGGCAATTCAGTCTATTCCCAGCTTACCAATTATTGGACGGATGTGTATGACCAGCTTGAGGCTGATGGCAATCTTGCAGAATTCTATCGCCATTTCCCCGGGACTACAACGGGACGTAAGCATTCCTACGAAGATATTCTCAACTATATGAAGTCCGGGGGGAGGCGTATAGACCATATCTTCATACATAACGGTACTACCCAGAACCTAAGGGCAAAGTCGTACAGGACGATTAGGGATACCTATGAGTATAACGGAGACGTAACACTGCCTTCGGACCATGTTCCCGTAGTTTCTCATATAATCTTCGAATAAACGCAACGCCATATGAAAAAGATATATTCAATATTCAGCATAATGGCGCTTGTCGCCATGGTGGCGGGCTGCGCCAAAGAAATGACCGTAGGCCGCTCCTTCTCCGTGGAACTTGCAGTCCCGGCATCTCCC
>JAFZJI010000189.1 GCA_017552105.1 Bacteroidales bacterium
CAGTCCCCTGCAGTTTCCGCACGTTCCATCGACGGCGGATACGACGGCCCCGAAGATGCCAACTTCGCACAGAGCAACCCTCTCGGTCTTGCGAAACTCCTGGAGAACCACAACAAGAAGGCCGGCATACGTTCGAACATCTATGCCGAAGCAACCCTCCTCGAAGGCCTCACCCTCCGTACGGAATACTCCAGCGACATCAACATCACCAACGACTACAGCTTCGTCCCTACGTATAAGTTCGGTGCAATCTACAACAGCGAGAACTCGAACCGCCAGTCCAAGAGCTTCAGCGAGTACTGGTCCTTGAGGGGACTGCTCTCCTACAACAAGACCATCGGCGACCACAGCTTCAGCGCGATGCTCGGTTACGAGATGACCAAGAGCCAGTGGGAATACATCATGGCCCGCCGCCTCAACGGTTCCGACGACATGCATTCCATCAGGATCGGAGATGTGAAGACTGCAACCAACGATGGCCAGATCGGCATGCCCAACACCCTGGAGTCCTGGTTCGGGCGCGTGTTCTATTCATTTAAGGACCGCTACCTCCTGACTGCCACGCTCCGTTACGACGGAACATCCAGCCTGCCGCTGCATACCCGCAACGACATCTTCCCTTCCGCCGCATTCGCATGGCGTGTTTCCGAAGAGCCTTTCATCAAAGACAACTTCGATTCCATCAGCAACCTCAAGCTCCGTCTGGGTTATGGTAAAGTGGGTAACTCCAACCTCCCGGCCATGGCCTGGCAGGCTACTCTGGTATCATCGCCTACCAACTGGGGTACCGGATTCCTTACCGGACGTATTCCTAACGAGAATCTGGCATGGGAAGCTACCGACTCCTACAACGTTGGTATCGACCTCGGCCTCTGGAGAGACCGCGTCACTTTGGTATTCGATGCTTACTATAAGTATATCAACAACCTGCTCATGCCTTCCCAGCTTCCCGCATTCGTAGGAACCTCCGGCATGGGTTCGGCCCAGCCTCCTTATGGCAACATCGGATCCCTGTTGAACAAGGGGTTTGATTTCACCATCAATACCGTCAACATCAACAAGCGCGACTTCAGCTGGACTTCCAGCCTGGTGTTCTCGCTCAACAGGAACAAGGTCACCAAGCTCAACTCCGAGATTGCCACCATCGACCGTACCTACCAGGTAAGCGGTACCAACACCGTCGTCACCCGTACCAGGGTCGGTTCCTCCATCGGTGACTTCTACGGATACAACGTCATCGGCCGCATCAACGATGCCAACGACCTCTACGACAAGGAAGGCAATCTCAAGGTCGCCATTCCCGCCAACACCACCGTCAACCGCGACACCGGTGTCTGGGTAGGAGACTGGCTCTTCGAAGATGTTTCCGGCGACGGCGTCATCGACGAGAAAGACCGCATCAACCTCGGCAGCCCTCTGCCCCTGTTCACCGGCGGTATCGGCAACACCATCACCTGGAAGAACTTCGACTTAAACTTCTACTTCACATATTCCTACGGCAACAAGGTCATGAACTGGCTGCGCGTCACCATGGACAACCCCAACGCCAGCTACAACAAGTTCCGCCGCGCCAAAGACTATGCGAAACTCGAGCTCATCAATCCTAAGGGCAGCGACACCGACATATATAATGTATATGTTGCGAGCGCCGGCAAATGGATGCCTCGTATGAGCGCAGGCGACGTCAACGACAACGACCGCGTGTCTTCGCTCTACATCGAAGATGGCTCTTACCTCCGACTTCAGAACCTCTCCATAGCTTACAGGCTCCCCTACAAGGTGGTCGAGAAGCTCAATATCAGTTCTGCACGTATATCTCTCAACATCCAGAACCTGTTCACTCTTACCCGCTACACCGGGTATGATCCTGAAATCGGTATGACGATGGAACAGTACTCGACCAATGGCCAGGATGCCCTCATGAACGGTATCGATACCGGTCGTTATCCTTCTCCTAGGATCTTCACCCTTGGACTGAACATCGGCTTCTAAAATGAACATGAGTATGAAAAAGATATTCAGCATAGTTTGCCTGAGCGCAGCGATCGCCTGCGTCAGCGCCTGCAACTTCCTCGATACATCCTCCGAGGACACCAAGACCTTGGATCAGTCCTTCCGTAATGCAGAAGAGTGCCGTGCCGCAACCGCACCTCTCTACACGGCCGTGTGGTTCGACTTCAACAACAACTTCAGCTTCGGCTTCATGGACGGACGTGCCAACAACGTGTTCGCTCCCTGGTCGGACTACATCTATCCGTACGTCAACCTCACGGAGACCATGTCCACCGCGAACCTGTTCTCTGCCTGGCAGAGCTTGTTCGTAATCGTCAACCAATCCGACCACGTGCTCAACAACCTCTACAGGGGTATCGACAACGGAGTCGATCCCGACGTGGTAAATGAATGCAAGGCAGAATGCCGCTTCATGCGCGGCCTCGCCTACTGGTATCTGGCAATGAGCTGGGGCGATGTTCCCATCATCGAGGATCCCCAGAAGTTCATCACCAACCCTCTGGCCCACACCAATCCCGTGGAAGACGTCCTCGCCTTCGCAATCAAGGATATGGAATTCGCAGCCCAGAACCTTCCCGAGACGGGATACAACATCGGCCGCGTAACCAAGTGGTCCGCACTAGGAATGCTTTCCCGCTTCTACAACACCGCAGCAGCATTCGTGCGTGGCGGAAAGAGTACCACCGGCTCCCTCAACAAGACCGCCGACCAGTACTATGCAGCAGCCAAGGAAGCAGCCCGCATCGTAATCGAGGATTCCGACCGCGACCTTCTCGAGAACTACGAAGACCTCTTCAAGGTCCAGTTCAACAACAATAAGGAAGTCCTCTTCGCCCTGCAGTGGGTTCCCAACTCCGATTACGGCACCACGAACTTCACCGACTCCTACCTGGCACTGTCCAGCACCGTGGTCGGCGGACGTTCCGCATGGGGTAACGCCACCTACGGTTCCGGCGAGCTCGTGAAGCTCTTCTCCGACCGCGGCGACCTCATCCGCCTCAAGGCTACCTACTTCACCGAAGGATGCTACTACGACTACATCCGCACCGACGAAGGTGGATACCTGGTGGGCACCGGCACCGGTTCCTACGACAGCAACGGCGACTTCCAGCTCGTATCGAAGGATGAGTACACCGAAATCCGCTCCTGGATCAAGAAGGGCGTGGTCGGATGCTCCGCCGATACCGGAAACCTCGCCACCAACCAGAACTCCTGCTTCGACAACCCTCTGCTGCGCCTCGCCGACGTGATGCTCCACTACTGCGAAGCATGCATCGCCACCGGAACCAGCACCACCGACCCTCTTGCAATCAACGTATTCAACAGGATACGCGCACGTGCAGGACTCGCCCCCGTTACGGAAATCACCGTGGCGAACCTCTGGGACGAGCGCCGCTGCGAGCTCGCACTCGAGGGCGTGGCATGGCCCGACTTCGTGCGCCGTGCATACTACGAAGAGGCCTGGGTGCTCAACTTCATGAGCCAGCAGAACCGCAACGCCGGATTCTCCTATAAATACCAGACCAACACCTTCGAATGGGACACCAACGACGACGGATCCATCAAGAAGGTCGGCAGCAACGACGAGGAAGTTCCTTCCGCCAGCCGTCTGCGCCTCCCTTACCCCGAATCCGAACTCATCCAGGATCCTCTTCTCAGGGAAGCCCCGGTTCCTTATAACTTCAACGATTAAATACTAGGCCGATATGAAAAAATTACTGACAATCATCTTTGTTCTGGTTTCGGCCACTCTCGTCTCCTGCGTGAAAGACGATAACGGTGTCGACAACAAAAACTACGGTCCCATCAGCGTGGACAAGGTTTATATGCACAACACCAATTCCGTTAAGGAGCTTGATCCCAGCGTCGGCGCCCGCCTGGGCACCATGATCCGCCTGGAAGGTAAGAACTTCCTGGGTATCAAGAAGATAACCTGCAACGGATCCCCCGCATACATCAACCCCAACCTGCTGTCCAAGAACTCCGTCATCTTCCGCATCCCTTCCCGTAACTCCGACAACTCGGACACTCCTACGGGCGAAGACTGCGCCGAAGCGCTCCGCGACAAGATCGTCATCAGCTCGAACGGAAACGACGACTACACATTCACATTCCATATCATGGGTTCCGCCCCTGCCATCAACAGCATCAGCCACTGCATCCCCAACCAGGGATCGTGGGTTACCGTCAAGGGCACCAGCCTCAAGGGCGTGAACAAGGTAGTCTTCTACAACGACCTCGACGAAGCAGTTGCCGAGACCGAAGGAATACGTAACGAGAACGCAAAGGGAACGCAGTTCCAGTTCCAGACCCCGGCATTCCCCGCCGATTACGAAGGTGGATACATCATTGCCGAGACCGACAACGGAAAGGCTGCATCGCCCAACTTCTTCTACCGTGTGAAGAACATCTTCCTCTCCAAGTTCTACTCTGAGGATGCAGATGGATACGGCCAGAAGTACAACCCGAACTCCACGCACGATTCTTATTATGCTTGGGGCTCCGGCATCACCGGCGACCTTCCCGACAACGCAACCTATCCGGGTATATTCGCGAACGACACCGATCCGTTCCCCGTAGCCGGCGACGGCCCCAAGAACCCTTCCCTCTTCCGTGCCATGCCTGTTCCCGGAACCAAGATTCCTGTTCTCGCGCTGGATAACGGCAAACATTCTGCCGACGGTGGCGCTTGCATCTCCCGTGCCTGCTTCAACTCCGATGCATGCTCCGGACGCGCCCTAGGATTCGCGCTGAACATGGCATCCGGCGTCGAGCTCTTCAACACCGCTACTTCGACCGACAACCTCTGCTTCCAGTTCGAATACTTCATTCCTTCGAAGTGGGACAGCGGACGCCTCGCAGTAACCTTCGTTGATGCCGGTATCGACTGGATGGCCAACTTCCACCCTTGGACTACCGATCCCGACCACTTCAAGAACGGTATGACCGAGTGGGAGACCGCGACCATTCCTCTGAACGACTTCCCCAAGTTCGCCGGTCAGCCTTACGGCTTCATTCTCAAGAACACCATCTCCGGCGTGAACGGTGAATATGCCTGCCAGGGCATGCTCGCCTTCTACAACGATGAGTGCGACGGAAAACCTGCACGCGAAATGACCGACTTCGTGGTGTACTGGAACAACTTCCGAGTGGTTCCTATGGTTACCCCCGAACTCGAAGAGGACGAAGAATAGTTAACTAAAACAATTCCCGGAAAGGGGGGAAGCCGCGATGGCTTTTCCCCTTTCTATTTATCAAAATTATAAGGATGTTTCATTATTTCATTTTTGGGAGATTTTTTGTACTTTTGTATCTAAGACACTAAAAATTGGATAGTTTTGAAACATTCCTTTAAAATTCTAATCACAGCCCTATGCCTTCTGGCACCTGTGCTCGCTACCGCACAGATGGCCCGGCTTTACACAGCCGACTACGGGCTGCCTAATAGCCAAGTAAACCACATCTATCAGGACGGCCGCGGATTCATATGGATCTCTACCGAGAACGGGCTCGCCCGTTTCGACGGTTTCGACTTCCAGACCTTCCGTTTCGTCCGCGGCAAGGAAGACGCCCTCGCCAGCGACCTCGTGCTCAACGTATTCGAGGACAGCCGCGGGGTAATGTGGGTAGGAACCTCGATGGGCCTGCAGACCTTCGACCCCGACTACCGCTCCTTCCACCGCCAGGACCTCGGCGACCCCAACTCCCCCGGCTCGACGCAGCATATATCCTCCATAGCGGAGATACAGGTGGGCACCGGCACCTCCGAAATCTGGGCAGCCACCTCGCAGCACGGCATCTACATCCTCGATACCGACAGCCACAACCTCAAGAACACCCGCAGGGACATTCTCAACCAGAGCCTTCCCTCGCCCTTCGTATATACCATCTTCCAGGATTCCCGCGGCTGGGTATGGCTGGCCGGCGAGACCGGAGGCCTGTCGGTGGTGAACAGCCTCACCATGCGCAGGCAGGACGTCAGCATCGACCCCAATACCAACATCCGCACCTTCTGCGAGGATCCCGAGACGGGCAACGTCATCATCGGGACGATGAAGGGAATCTACGTCTATGAAGCGGCCACCGGCAAGCTCCGCGCCTCCGCCGACAAGGCCGCCCGCCAGTGCCAGGTCTTCGCGCTCATCCCCAACAGCAACGCCCAGAGGGTTGGCGAAAAAACCTTCATGGTCGGCACCGAAGCCAACGGCGTGAAGATTTATGACATGGCCGCGGACCAGCTCCGCGAACCCTGGCTCCCGAACGTATCGCAGGACATCTCACACTGGAAAGTGCACTCCCTCATCCTCGACAACCAGGGGAACGTATGGCTCGGAGCCTTCCAGACCGGCGTGATGGTCATCCCCCGCTCGATGTACGGCTTCGAATACATCCCCGTCGACCAGGGCTGCGTCACCTCCATCGTCCGTTCGCCCAAGGACGGCACGCTTTGGATAGGCACCGACGGCGGAGGTCTCATAAGGATGGATGCCGACGGCTGGGGAACCACCTTCAACGCCGCCAACTCCGGCCTCACCAACGACTCGGTCATGGCGCTCGCATACGACGGCAGCGGCAAGCTCTGGATAGCCACCTACCTGGACGGGATCTTCACCTACACCCCCTCCACCGGCATCCGGCCCTTCGCCGACAAAGCCGCCATCGAGACCTCCAGCGTTGTTTGCCTGGCCTACGACAAAGCCAACGGCCTTCTCTACGCAGGAACTTACGGCGCCGGCATGAGCATAATCGACCCCAAGACCGAAAAGGTCGTCCACAGGGTCTCGCAGGATATCAATAAATGGGTCAGCGCCCTCTACATCGACCGCTCCGGCATGGTATGGCTCGGCACCTACAACGGCCCCCTCTGCTACAACCACGCCCTCGGCAAGCTCATCACCTACAACGTGGGGGATAACGCCATCCAGACCCGCGTCTATTGCTTCCACGAAGCCACCGACGGACGCATCTGGATAGGAACCGGCGAAGGGCTCACCGCCTGCGACCGCACCCGCGGCACCGTGAAATACTACTCCGAAGCCGACGGCCTGCCCAGCAACGTAATCGACGCAATCCTGGAGGCGGAAGATGGGACCATCTGGGTATCAACCTCCTACGGCCTCAGCCGCCTGGACCCCGTGCACTCCGCGTTCACCAACTACTACTCCTACGACGGCCTTCAGAGCAATGAATTCCACTTCGGCGCCGCCATGCGCGACACCGACGGCCAGCTGCTGTTCGGCGGTACCGGCGGCGTGACCAAGTTCCACCCTCAGGTGGTCAACCAGATGCGCCACCCCGTGCCCCCGCTCTATTTCAGCCGCCTCACGGTGCTCAACGAAGATGTCGACTACGACGTGCACAGCGAATTCAACATCCTCGACAAACATATCACCGAGGCCACCAAGATCGACCTCCCGCACAACCGCAACACATTCTCGCTGGAATTCGCGGTGCTGGAATACACCAATCCTCGGAAGATACGCTACGCCTACAAGCTGAACCACTTCGACCAGGACTGGCGCTACATCTCAGTTCCCGCCCACTCCGCATCCTACAGCAACCTCCCCTCCGGCAACTACACCCTCAACGTGAAAGCCTTCTTCGACGGTTCGATGGATGAATGTGCCACCGCGAGCATCGATATCCACGTCCGCGCTCCATGGTTCCTCACCGGATGGGCCTTCCTGGGCTACGCTGCCCTGCTGTTCTGCCTGCTCTGGCTGCTGCGCGCCTTCATAGCACGCCGCCGCCAGCACGCTGCCGACCGCGAAGCATCCGACATCAAGGAACTCAAGCTAAAGATGTTCACCAACATCTCCCACGAGATACGCACCCCGCTCACGCTGCTGATGTCGCCGCTCAAGACCATGCGCGAATCCGAGCAAGACCCCAGGAAGAAGGGCCTTTACAACCTCATGTACCGTAACTGCCTGCGTATCATGCGATTGGTGAACCAGCTCATGGACATGCGAAAGGTCGATGAAGGCCAGATGCAGATGCACTTCCTCGAAACGGATATCGTATACTTCATCAAGGATATCATGCAGTCTTTCGACAACATGGCCGTATCCCGCAACATCGAGCTGTCCCTTAAGCCCAGCGCCGACGTCATCAACCTCTGGATCGACCAGGGCAACTTCGACAAGATAATCTTCAACCTGCTCTCCAACGCCTTCAAGCACACCCCTGACGGCGGACGCATCTCCATCGACGTATCCCTGCCCGAAAAGAACCGCGGAGCCCTGCCGTCCGACATCGCCCAGCAGGTGCGAATCGGCATCACAAACAGCGGCAGCCACATCGAAGACGCCTACCTCGAAAGGGTGTTCGACCGCTTCTTCCAGACCGACGTGCTGGACGCCAAGACCGGTTCCGGCGTAGGCCTCAGCCTAACCCAGATGCTGGTGGAACTCCACCACGGCCGCATCAGCGCATCCAACACCGACGACGGCGTCTGCTTCACGGTGCTCATCCCAGTAGGATGCGCCCATCTCAGCGAAGCGGAAATGTCCAAGACCTCGCACCACAAAGACCTCTACACCAAGACTCCCGAGGCCGAAGAACTCGACAGGACCACCGAAGACATAGCCTTCACCCCCGGCGCAGTAGCCTCCGACAAGGTCATCAAATCGCGCAAGACCGTGATCATCGTCGATGACGACGAGGAAATCTGCGACTATCTGCTCAACGAGCTCAAGCCCATCTACAACGTGAAGACCTTCCCCGGCGCCTCTGAGGCCTGGGCGGAGATATCCACTTCCCAGCCGGACGTAGTGGTCACCGACCTCCGCATGCCCGGAATGGACGGTCTCGAACTCTGCCGCCGCATCAAGCACAGCCCCGTCACCAACCACATCCCGGTAATCTTCCTTACATCCTCTTCCGACGAAGCCAGCCAGCTGCAGAGCATCGACAGCGGTGCCGACCGCTTCCTGGTCAAGCCCCTGTCGGTGGAAATCCTGAAGAGCAGCATAGCCCAGGTCATCTCCACCCGCGACACCATGCGCGGCAAGTACTCCAACGACATCAAATACGACTACGATGAAGTCAAGGTCAGCTCCTCGTACGGGCAGCTGGTCGACAAGGTCATGGAGATAATCAAGGGCAACCTGGACAATCCGGATTTCAGCGTAGAGGATCTTTCCCGCGAGATTGGCATGAGTCGTGTGCATATGAACCGAAAACTCAAGGAGATGATGGGAATATCGCCTTCCAGCCTCATCAAGTCCACCCGCATGAAGCAGGCGGCCTACCTCCTCGTGCACGACAAAGTCAACATTTCCGAAGTCGCCTACCGCGTAGGCTTCTCCACACCATCATATTTTTCGAATTCATTCCGCAGTTACTTCGGAATGGCCCCCAAGGAGTTCGTCACAAAATACACGGACGGAACCGACAAGGAGGATTTAGACAAACTTTTCCAATGATCAAAAGAATCTTCAGCGCATTCGCAGCGGTCGTAATGCTGGCCGCCTGCCACCACGACAACCCCGGTAACGGCGGAAACGAAAAACCGATCATCAACCCCAACGAGGTCTATGGCGCAACGGCCGTGATCGACCCCGCCACCACCTACCAGACCTGGGACGGATTCGGAGCCATGAACCTGGGCGGCGACTGGGACGAAGCAATCGACTGGAGCAACAAGGAAACCGACACCCTCATGGGGGAGATGGGCCTCAGCATAATGCGCATCCGCATCCCCTACGACGAGAGCAAATGGGCCCTGCTTCCCGAGAAGGTCAAATATGCGGTAGATACCTACGGCGCCCGCGTGCTCGCCACGCCCTGGACCATGCCCGCCACCATGAAGGCTCCGCAGGTAATTAAGGGCAAGGACGAGAACGGCTACGTGACCGTCCTGAAAGAAAACAGCTACGCCGATTACGCCGCGTACCTGCAAAGATTCATAAACTACATGGCCCGCGAAGGCGCTCCCATCTACGCTATATCCATACAGAACGAGCCCGACTGGGCCCCGGAGAACGAGGGATGCAGCTGGACAGCCATGGAGCACCTGAAGTTCGTGAAGGAGCAGGGCCAGAACATCACGGGCGCACTGCTGGTAAGCGGCGAAAGCATCAAAACCGACCACAGCTTCTACGACCCCGTGCTCAACGACGCCGCAGCCTGCGATAACATCGACATAATAGGCGGCCATCTCTACGGGACCGGGACCGAGCCCAAGCCCTATCCGCTCGCCGCACAAAAGGGCAAGGCGCTGTGGATGACCGAGCATCAGCTCAGCGACAGTTGGAGAGACAACAGCTCTACCTGGTTCGAGAGCCTCGACATGGCAAAAGAGATACACGCTTGCCTGGTGAACGGCTGGAACGCCTACATCTGGTGGTACGGCATACGCTACTACAGCTTCCTCGGCGACGGCGAAGCCAACACCGTCCGCGGGGCCGTCCTCCCGAGGGGCAGGCTCTATGCCCAGTTCAGCAAATACATCCGTCCGGGCGACGTGCGCATAGGCATCTCCCTCGATAAAGCAGGGTATCTTCTGGCCACCGCATTCAAGGCTGCGGACGGGCGCGTAAGCATCGTAGTCGTGAACCCCGGACCGGACATCTACAAGGATTTCGAGATAGAAGTCGGCAACGGTTTTACCACCATTTCCGGCAGTTTCACGGACTCGAATCTGCCCGCGAACCTGACTCCGGAACTCCGCGACGGCAAGATAATCGTGGACATAAAAGCCACGTCCGTAACAAGCCTCGAAATACGGTAAAGATTCTATCTTTACAAGTCCGTCACCCCACTTCGTTGCAAATCCGTAAGGATATGTAACAAATATGACATCCGTGTTTTATTTTTTAAAAGGACTGAAACATTTTTAGAGGTCTCTGAGGGCGCTTTTGGGTAACTTTGCAACAATGAAAAAAGCGCTTATCATAGTCTTCTGCATACTGTCTTTGGCCGCATGTTCAAAGGCTCCGGTAACCCTGCCGGAACTCTACTCCGACCATTGTGTCCTGCAGCGCGACCGCACTCTCCCGGTATGGGGGTGGAGCGATCCGAAAGCAAAAGTTACAATCACCTGGCAAGGCAAGAGCACGGTCGTCCGTGCCGACGCCGAGGGCTTCTGGAAGGCAGAGCTTCCCGCCACTCCGGCAGGAGGCCCCTACGAACTCAAAGTAAACGACAGCATCGTCCGCGACATCCTCGTGGGAGATGTCTTCCTTTGCAGCGGGCAGTCCAACATGGAACTCCCGGTGAAGCGTTGCCTCGACGTCGTGGCCGATGAAATCAAGGGCTACTCCAACGAGCAGATCCGCTACCTGAAAGTCCCCGTGACCTTCGCATTCGACGGCCCCTGCAAGGATCTCCCCGAATGCAAATGGGAGGTTCTCGACAGCGAGCAGACCGGCCTCGAATGGGGTGCAGTCTGCTACTTCACCGCCCGCTATCTGCAGGAAAGCACAGGCGTGCCCGTAGGCATGGTGAACTCCTCCGTAGGAGGGTCTCCCATCGAAGCCTGGCTGCGGGAAGATGCCCTCCCGGACTACGCCCTGGAAGAACTCCGCTCCCTGCAGGACCACGCCATCGTGGACAGCCTCTATAACTACAACGACCATCTCTACTCCGAATGGCAGGAGGCCCACAACGCCCTTCCCGCCCCCGCCGGAGAGCGCTGGCGCCCCGCCGACATCTTCTCCAAGGCATGGGCGGTGGATTCCAAGGGAGACAACATCTACGGCAGCCACATCCTGCGCCGCACCGTCAAGCTCAGCGCCGCACAGGCCGGGGCAGGCATACTGCACCTCGGGGCCATCGTGGACGCCGACTCCACCTTCGTCAACGGACAACTAGTTGGTAGTACAACATATAGGTATCCCCCTCGCAACTATCCCGTTCCAGATACACTGCTGCGCGAGGGGGATAACGTCGTGGAGATCCACCTCTACGCCTACGGCCCCGAACCCGCGTCCTTCGTGCCCGACAAGAACTACAGCCTGGACACTCCGGCAGGGAACATCAGCCTGCTCAAAGGCTGGGAGCACAAAGCCGGCCGCAGGATGCCCGCCCGCGGGACTCAGATCTTCCTGCAGTACAAGGCCGCCGGGCTCTACAACGCCATGAGCGCTCCGCTGCGCGACTTCGCCTTCGACGGATTCATCTGGTACCAGGGCGAGAGCAACTGCAGCAATGCCGCCTCGTACGGGAAGCTGCTCGAAACACTTGTCAACACCCGCAGGGAAGAGCTCGCCACCCCCGACCTGCATTGCTATATAATAGAACTTGCCGCCTTCGAGCACTCCGAACTCCGGGACAGCGACTCGGGATGGAACCGCGTGCAGAAGGAGCAGCGCCGCACCGCCGAAAAGATGGACGGCGTATGGCTGGTTCCCAATGCAGATCTGGGCGAATGGAACGACATCCACCCCCAGGACAAGGCCACGGTGGGCCGACGCACCGCAAATGTTATCATTAATTCTAGGAAATAGACCTGAACCTTTCATATGAATACCTCAAACAACGAAGCCAAGGGCTTCTATAAACTCAGCTGGCTGCAGCGTATCGGGTTCGGCTCCGGCGACATGGCGCAGAACCTCATCTATCAGACCATCAGCATTTGGCTGCTCTTCTACTACACCAATGTGTTCGGCCTCAAGCCGGACGTCGCAGCCGTGATGTTCCTGATAGTACGCATCGTAGACGTTATCTGGGACCCGATCGTGGGAACACTCGTGGACCGTGGCACTCCCCGCTGGGGTAAATACCGTTCCTGGCTCATCCTCGGAGGAATTCCTCTGGTGGGCCTCGCCATCCTCTGCTTCTGGAACGGGTTCAGCGGCTCGTTGTTGTATGCCTACATCACCTACGTAGGCATGTCGTTGTGCTATACCCTGGTGAACGTGCCATACGGAGCGCTCAACGCTTCACTTACCAGGGATACCAACGAGATCACCATCCTCACCAGTACCAGGATGTTCATGGCCAACCTCGGCGCCCTCTGCGTGAAGTCGCTGCCGATCATCATCGCCATCTTCGCCCCCAAGGTCATCGACCCCGTGAGCGGAAAGGCCACGGCAGTATACAACACCCCCGAAGCCGCCCCCGCCTGGTTCTACACCATGAGCATCTTCGCCATCGCCGGCCTCGCACTGCTGGCATTCTGCTTCTTCCAGTGCAAAGAGAAAGTGGTGATGGACGAGAAAGCAGCCGCTAAAGTGAAAGTCAGCGACCTGTGGAACGAGTTCCGCCGCAACAAGCCCCTCCGGGTGCTGGCCTTCTTCTTCATAACCGCCTTTGCGATGATGAGCGTCGGCAACGCCGCCGATTCCTACTTCATGACCTACAACGTAAAGGCCACCCCGCTACTTACCACCATCTTCATGTGGCTGGGAACCATCCCCGCCTTCATCTTCATGCCCCTCGTGCCGGCCATCAAGCGGAAAATCGGCAAGAAAGGCATGTTCTTCCTCTTCCTGGGCGTCGCCATCCTGGGTATGGCCATGATGTATGTATTCGTGTCCATCCCCGCACTCAAGACTAACTTCGTGATGCTCTCCATCGCCCAGTTCGTAAAATCCACCGGCATTATCACCGCGACCGGATACATGTGGGCCCTCGTACCCGAGGTTATCGCCTATGGCGAGTTCACCACCGGCCGCCGCATCGCAGGCATCGTGAACGCGCTCACCGGAATCTTCTTCAAGGCCGGCATGGCCCTCGGAGGAGTGGTTCCCGGGCTCGTGCTCGCCTGGGTGGGATTCAATGCCGGTGCCGCCGAGCAGACACCTCTCGCCCTCCAGGGCATCCTCTGGCTGGTTTGCGTGATACCCGCGGTGCTGCTCGCCCTCGCAATCTGGATCATCTCCAAATATGACCTGTCCGACGAAAGGATGGATGCCATCAACAAAGAAATAGAATCCCGCGCATGAAACGATTAATGATTCTCCTGGCCGCCTGCAGCCTGCTGGCGGGCTGCGTACATACAGAACCCGTCCTCAAGGACGTGTTTGCCGGAAAATTCATTCTGGGAGCCGCCATCAACGACGCCCAGATCACGGGCGAAGACATTCTGGGCGACTCCGTGCTCATCCGCCACTTCGGCGCCATCGAACCGGAGAACTGCCTCAAGAGCGGCGAAGTCATGCCCGTATTCGGCCAGTACGACTGGATACTCGCCGACAAATACGTAGAATTCGGCGAGAAATACGGCCTCGAGGTCTATGGGCACTGCCTCATCTGGCACTCCCAGTGCACCCCCGACTTCTGCTTCGACGAAAAGGGAGCCCTCATCAGCCCCGAGCTCCTCAAAGAGCGCATGAAGCAGCACATCTCCACCATGGTGGGCCGCTACAAAGGCCACATCAAAGGCTGGGACGTAGTCAACGAGGCCATCATGGAAGACGGATCCTATCGCGAGAGCCCCTTCTACCGCATCCTCGGCGAAGAATTCATCCCCTGGGCCTTCCAGTGCGCCTACGAAGCCGACCCCGACTGCGAACTCTACTATAACGACTACTCCATGCACGAGCCCGCCAAGCTGGAGGCCGTCATCAACATGGCCAAGAAGCTCAAGGAGCGCGGCATACGCATCGACGCAATCGGCTTCCAGGGCCATCTGGGCATGGATTATCCCGATCTCGCCCTCTACGAGAGGCACATCCGCCGCGTGAAGGAAGAGACCGGCCTGGACGTCTGCATCACCGAGCTGGACATGAGCATCCTGCCCACCCTCACCCGCAGCGCCGACCTTGGCGAAATGTCCTTCGCAGAAGCCATGTCCAACCCCGAGATCCGCGCCCGCATGGCCGAAAAGTTCAACCCCTACGCCAACGGCATCCCCGAAGACATATACAAGCAATGGAACGACAGGATGGCAGATTTTTTGAATATGTTCGTACGCAACTCGGACGTTATCCGCCGCGTGAACGTATGGGGGATCTGCGACAGCGACAGCTGGAAGAACGGATGGCCCATACCCGAAAGGCAGGACAGCCCCCTGTGGTTCGACCGCAACTATAAACTGAAACCATTCTTACACGATTATCTATATGGCAGATAAAGTACAAAAAAGATATCTGGTCCCCGACGACTACATGGCCGACCCGTCGGTACACATCTTCGACGGCAAACTCTACATCTACCCCTCCCACGACTGGGAATCCGGCGTCCCGGAGGATGATTTCGGCAGCCACTTCGACATGAAGGACTACCACGTGTTCTCGCTCGAAGGCCCCGACCCCATGAGTTCGCCCGTGAAAGACCACGGCGTGGCCCTGCGCATCGAGGACGTGCCTTGGGCAGGCCGACAGCTCTGGGACTGCGACGTCGCACGCAAGAACGGCAAATACTATCTGTACTTCCCCGCCAAGGACAAGACCGACATCTTCCGCTTCGGAGTTGCGGTGGCCGACAAACCCGAAGGCCCCTTCATCCCCCAGCCTGCCCCTATGATCGGCAGTTATTCCATAGATGTCTGCGTGCTGGAAGATAATGGCGAATACTACTTCTACTTTGGCGGAATCTGGGGCGGACAGCTCCAGCGCTACCGCGACAACAAGGCCCTGGATACGGGCACTACCTATCCGGCCGACGACCAGCCTGCAATTCCCGCCCGCGTGGCCAGGCTCCGCGACGACATGCTCGAATTCGCGGAAGCACCCCGCCCGGTGGTGGTCCTGGACGAAGACGGCAAGCCCCTCACCGTGGGCGACAACTCCCGCCGGTTCTTCGAAGCAAGCTGGGTCCACAAGTATAACGGCAAGTACTACTTCAGCTACTCCACTGGCGACACCCACAACCTGTGCTACGCCATAGGCGACAACCCCTACGGGCCATTTACCTACAAAGGCGTGATACTGACACCCGTCATAGGCTGGACCACGCACCACAGCATAGTGGAATACGGAGGCAAATGGTGGCTGTTCCACCACGACAGCGTCCCTTCCGGCGGGCGCACCTGGCTGCGGAGCCTGAAAGTATGCGAGCTTAAGTATAATGCGGACGGCTCAATCCGCACTATCGAGGGGAAGGATGAAGAGTAAAAGGTTATTATTAGTTTGGTTAGTGCTCCTGGCGGCCTCATGCGCCAGGAGCGTTAATGTCTTATGGGGCGATGCCGACGTGCCCTTGGAGGGCGCCCCGGCCTACCAATACCGCATCCTGAACCACTGGGACAACCTCGACGACACCGTGGAACGCGGCTACGCCGGCCCTTCGATCTGGGGATGGACCTCCGAAGAACTCCCCGCCGGGCGCATCGCCGAATACGGCAAGCTCAACCAGAAAATCGGCATCAACGGCGTTGTGCTGAACAACGTGAACGCATCTCCCAAGATCCTGGACGAAGAGCATCTGCA
>JAFZJI010000190.1 GCA_017552105.1 Bacteroidales bacterium
TCCCCATTATGCAAGGCCTCATCAATGTCATAGGAATCGTGGCTCCTTTCCTCATGGGAAATCCTGCGGATCTTTTCTCACCGGAATTCATCCATATTCCCATCGGGGCGGTGGTCACGCTTTCCGGAATCATCCTTTTCGCCAGGGCGGGAAAAGAAAAGAATCCGTCCGAGGGCGATACCAAGGGTAAGAATTTCGGCAAAGGCTTGCTGATCTGTATACTGGCCGGTGTATTCGGCCCTATGATAAACTTCGGATTCGTGGTAGGGAAGCCCCTCCAGCAAACTGCAGTAGAGCTCGGGGCTAATCCTATCAACAGCGCCAACGCTACCTGGGCAGTGATATTCGTGACCGGATTCCTGGTGAATGCGGTACAATGCATCTTGCTGCTCCGCAGGAACAGGACCATGGCTAACTACAAGGGCTCTACCGGCAAGAATTACCTTTGGGCGGTACTGGCCGGCGTCCTCTGGTACGGCAGCATCCTTCTTTATGGAATGGGATGCAACCAGATGGGCGATTATGCCGAAAGCGTAGGCTGGGGAATAATGCAGGCTACGGCGATACTCGCCAGCGGAGTGGCCGGCCTGATGCTTGGCGAATGGAAGGGCGCCCCCAAATCCGCAAAGTGCAAGATGGGCAGCGGAATGGCCCTGCTTGTGATAGGCATGACCATCTTCGCCATGAACCATGGAGATGCCAAGAAGGACCAGCCCATCGATTATGTAGATACCAGAATCGGCACCCAGGCGTGGAAAGGCCAGTCCACCCTGTCCGGGCCCGAAGAGCCCAGGGGATTCGTATATCCCGGCGTAGGATATCCCAACGCAATGATACAGCTGTCTCCCCAGACGGCCAAGACCGACAGGTGCTACTTCTCCGACCAGCCCAAGATCCACGGTTTCCGTGCCAGCCACTATCCCAACGGTGCTGCCATGTCCGAGTACGGCTCGTTCACCTTCATGCCCACCGTCAGCAAGGATAAAGTCCGCCCGCACGAAAGGGGCTCGGCCTATTCCCACGATAATGAAATCGCCACGCCATACTATTACAGCGTGGATCTGGAAGATTATTCCATCAAGGCGGAACTTACCGGGGTATCATCATCCGGGATGCTCCGCTTCACCTATCCTGAAGCAGCGGAAGCCGGCCTTGTCATCGACAACGCCCGTAGCGAATTCAAGAACTTTTTCCGTGTCCTGCCTCAGGACAAAGAGGTGGAAGGATATATCACCAATGCCGGAAGGGTAGGAAACCAGGGTTATACGGGGCCGGACTTCGCATGCTATTTCGTAGCAAAGCTGGACAAGGAGTTCGCGTCCTATGCTATAGTGCCCGAACCCGAATACGCCGACAACAAGGCCTTGTTCAAGGAAGGATTCACAGGGGAGTTCTACAACAATACCGGGCTGGAAGGCAATCCGGTTGTGGTCCGCAAGGATGCCGACCTGGATTTCGAATGGAAGGATTCACCGGCGAAGGGTGTCAGGGAAGACTATTTCAGCGTCCGTTACAAGGGAACCCTTACGGCCAGGACAAGCGGCAAGCACATTTTCTATGTCATCTCGGACGAAAAAGTGAAGCTGTATGTCAACGGCGGAAAGGTCATAGATTCTCAGAAGACCCACCGTCCCGCTCCGGACCTGTATTCCATAGAACTTAAGGAAGGGGAGAGCTGCGAGGTCGTGGTCGAGTATTTCGAAAGGACAAGGCTCGCCACCCTGCGTTTCGCCTGCCTGGAGCCCGAACACAGGAGCCAGGAGCAATTGGGCAGAATGGCCCTGGACGGAGCGATAGCATCCGCAGTACAGCTCACCTTCCCTACAGAATCCGGCGAAGTGGTCGGAATCCGCGTGGGTACATCCTTCATCAGCCTGGAGCAGGCCAGGAAGAACCTCGCCAGGGAGATCGGCGACAAGAGCTTCGACAAGATAGCCGGCGAAGGAAAGGCGGAATGGAACAAGAACATCGGCAGGATCAGAGTCGAAACCAGCGAAGAGAACAAGAAGATATTCTACACCGCCATGCAGAGGGTGCATCTCCTGCCTAGGGAGTTCACCGAGGATGGATATCATTATAGCGCCTTCAACGGCAAGGTGATGCCCGGCATAATGTACTCGGACTACTCTCTCTGGGATACCTTCCGTGCCCTGCATCCGCTGCTTGTAATACTCCATCCGGAGAAAGTAAACGAAATGATCGCCGGCCTACTGAATGCCTACGACGAAGGCGGATGGATTCCCAAGTGGCCAAGTCCGGGTTATTCGAACATTATGACCGGAACTCATGGCGATGCGGTAATTGCTGATGCATATGTCAAAGGCGTAAGGGGATACGACGTCGACAAAGCCCTGGAAGCCATGATGAAGAATGCCACGGTCGCTTCGGACGGATTATATGCCGCCCGCGTGGGTATCGAGGATTACATGAAGCTGGGATATGTCCCGACCGACAAACACCGTGAATCCTGCGTACGCACCATGGAATTCGCATACGACGACTGGTGCATAGCCCAGGTCGCCAAGGACATGGGAAGGGAGGATCTGTACGAGATGCTGATGGCACGAAGCAAGTACTACAAGAACGTACTCGACCCCGAGACCAAATTCATCCGCGGAAGGAACAGCGACGGCAGCTGGCGCGACCCCAAGGACCAGGAAGTAAGCACCTGGGCCAGAGGGACCGACAGGGACAGGGAAACCTACTACAGGAACATAACCTTCTTCGTGCCTCACGATGTCCCGGGTCTTATCGAGTTCATGGGAGGTGCCGCGGAATTGGAGAAACAGCTGGATGAATTCTTCGCCAACGACTTCTATTATGTGGGCGACGAGTTCTCGATGCACGCTCCCTATCTGTATAACTACGCAGGAGTCCCTTGGAAGACTCAGAAAACCGTCAGGGAGCTTGTGAAGAACAAATTCAAGGCGACCCTCGGGGGGCTTCCCGGCAACGAAGACTGCGGCCAGCTTTCCGCCTGGTACATCTTCGGCGCGATGGGCTTCTATCCCGTATGCCCCGGCCTGCCCATATATCAGATAGGCAGCCCTTCGTTCGACAAGGTAAGCATCGACCTCGGGAACGGAAAGAAGTTTTCGATAGTCGCCGAAAACAACTCCGACGACAACGTGTATATCCAGTCGGCTTCATTGAATGGGAAGCCTTACGGCAATTGCTGGATATCACACGACGACATAATGAATGGCGGAACTATCAAGTTCGTCATGGGCCCCGAGCCCAACACGGAATGGGGAATATAATACAAACCCTTAATTATAATGGTTATGCGTTTCAACAAATCAATCAGAGGGAAAGCCCTGGCTGTATGCTTGCTGGCTTCCTCGCTCGTGGCGTATTCCGCCAATGAAATCTCCACCTTGCAGGCAAGTATGCAGGCACAACAGGACAATACCGTGAAGATTTCCGGTACGGTTCTCGATGAGAACAACAGCCCTGCCGTAGGAGCTTTTGTAACGGAAGACGGCACCACGAATGGTACATCTACCGACTTTGATGGAAAATGGACATTGGTCGTCAAGAAAGGCGCCACTATTTCAGTTTCCTTCATGGGGTATTTGTCAGAAACTGCGACCGTGTACGGTCCAGGTACCTTTAACTTTGTCCTTAAGCCGGACAATGAGTTCCTTGAAGAGAGTGTCGTCATCGGTTACGGCAGCGTCAAGAAA
>JAFZJI010000191.1 GCA_017552105.1 Bacteroidales bacterium
GCCTCCGACTATTTCGACCAACTCTACGAATGGGCGGAGCAGTTGATCCAGCGCGGCCTGGCCTATGTGGACGACCAGACCCAGGAAGAGATCAGCGCGGGACGCGGCACCGTGGAGACTCCCGGCAAGGAGAGCCCCTGGCGCAACCGCACCCCCGAAGAGAACCTCAGGATCTTCCGCGAGATGCGCGACGGCAAATATCCCGACGGAGCAAAGGTCCTCCGCGCTAAGATAGACATGGCACATCCCAACATGATGTTCCGCGACCCTATCCTCTACCGCATCAAACACGCATCCCATCATCGCACAGGCGACAAATGGTGCATCTACCCGATGTACGACTACACCCACGGCCAGTGCGACTCCATCGAGCATATCACCCACTCCATATGCACACTCGAATTCGACGTGCACCGTCCGCTCTACGACTGGTTCATCGAAACCCTGGGAATCTTCCCCAGCCATCAGTATGAGTTCGCCCGACTGAACCTCACCTACACCCTCATGAGCAAGCGCAAGCTGCTCGAACTGGTGCAGAAGGGTCTGGTTGCAGGATGGGACGACCCCCGCATGCCTACGCTCTGCGGAGTGCGCCGCCGCGGCTACACCGCCGAGGCCCTCAAGATGTTCTGCGACAAAATAGGCGTCAGCAAGCGCGACCAGCTGATGGACATCCAGCTCCTCGAATGGTGCGTAAGGCAGGATCTCAACGCCCGCTCCAACCGCTACATGGTGGTTCAGGATCCTATCAAGCTCACCATCACCAACTATCCTGACGGGCAGGTGGAATGGTTCGACTGCCCCCTCAACCCGGCAGAACCCGAAGGAGCCACCCGCAAGGTTCCCTTCACCAAGGAACTCTACATCGAACGCGCAGACTTCATGGAGGATGCTCCCAAGAAGTTCTTCCGTCTCAAACCCGACGGAGAAGTGCGCCTTAAATACACCTACATCATCAAGTGCGACGAGGTCATCAAGGACGCCGAAGGCAATGTAGTCGAGCTCAAGTGCAGCTACGACCCTTCGACCAGGCCCGGCAACGGAGAATGGCGCAGCGTCAAAGGTACCATCCATTGGGTGAGCACCCAGTTCGCGAAGGAAATCACCCTGCGCAACTACGACCGCCTTTTCACCCTCGCAGACATGAGCCAGGTGCCCGAAGACAAGGACTACAAGGACTTCCTCAACCCCGAATCCCTCGTAGTGGCCAAGGCATTCGCCGAGCCCGCCCTGCTGGAAGACAAATCCGGAATCGCGGTCCAGTTCGAGCGCACCGGCTACTATGTGCAGGATAAGGACAGCACCCCCGAAGAGCCCGTCTTCAACAAGACAACCTCGCTGAAGGATTCCTATAAGCCGGAGTAATGGCCGAAAACAACATATCGGAGAATAGCAGAAGGATCGCACGGAATACGGTCCTTCTGTATTTCCGTATGTTCCTGTTGATGGCCGTAGGGCTGTTCGCATCCCGTGTGATACTGCGTGCCCTGGGCGAGAACGAACTCGGCATCTACAGCACGGTAGCCGGAGTGGTGACCATGTTCAGCATCCTCACTGGCTCCATGTCTTCCGCCATCAGCCGCTTCATAACCTTCGAACTGGGCAAAAAGGAAAAAGACCTCTCGAAGGTCTTCTCCACGGCAGTTGCCATACAGTTCATCCTGGCCGCAATAATCGTGGTCCTGGCCGAGCCCGCCGGGCTATGGTATATCTCACATAAGATGGTACTGCCTCCGGACAGGATTGCCGCTGCGCAATGGGTACTGCAGTTTACGATACTGAGCTTCATCATCCAGCTGGTCAGCGTGCCCTACAACGCGGACATCATCGCCCACGAGCGCATGGATGCATTCGCCTGGATCAGCATATTCGAGGCCCTCGGCAAACTTGCTGTCGCATTCGCGATAATGATATCCCCCATCGACAAGCTTATCTTCTATGCCGCGATGCTTGCCGTGGTGAGCCTGCTTACCAGGATGGCCTACGCCATATTCTGCAAGAGGCACTTCGAAGAGAGCAGGGCCGGGGTACATCTGGACCGCACGACCTTCCGCAGCATGTTCTCCTTCGCAGGATGGAACTTCATAGGCGCCGGTTCCGGAGTCCTCCGCGACCAGGGCGGCAACCTGCTGCTGAATGCATTCTTCGGCCCCATAGCCAATGCAGCATGGTTCTTCGCGAACCAGGTCAACGGAGCTGTGCAGAAGTTCGTCACCAGCTTCACCACGGCATTGAATCCCCAGATCACCAAATCATATGCATCCGGCGACCACGAGTATATGATGCGACTCATCTTCCGCGGCTCCCGGCTGTCAATATGGCTGCTGCTTCTGGTGGTGTATCCTATCATCTTCAATGCCGGATTCCTGGTGGATCTGTGGCTGGGAGCATCGCAGGCCCCCGAAAATACCGTGGTATTCATCAGGCTCGTACTCATATACATAATGATAGAGGCCGTGTCCTACACCATGGTCACGGCCATGCTCTCGACCGGCAACATACGCAACTACCAGCTGCTGGTCGGAAGCCTGCAACTCCTCAACCTTCCCGTGGATTACATCCTCTTGAGGATGGGAGCTCCCGCCGAAGTCATCTACTACGTAGCCGGGGCCGTCGCAATCCTCTGCCTGTCGGCAAGGCTGTTCATGCTAAGGAAGATGATAGCCCTACCGGTCGGCCGCTTCCTCCGCGAGGTACTTTCGCGCGAACTCGTCGTTGCCGGCCTGGCCCTTGTAGTTCCCCTGCTTCTTTCCCGCAGCGCGATGGAAGGATGGGGAGGATTCCTGCTTTCCGTGCTGGCCACGGAAATATCCTCCTGCATCATCATCTGGTTCATAGGCTGCGACCACGACGAAAAAGATATCATCCTCCACAAGATACTTCACCGATGATAACGCTGACGGACCGGAGACACTGCTGCGGATGCAGCGCATGCGCCTCGGCCTGTCCGCACGGGGCAATAGAGATGGTTGCCGATGGGATGGGATTCCTCTATCCGAGAATCAACCCATCGCTTTGCACCGACTGTGGCCTTTGCGAAAAGATATGCGCATTCAAAGAGGCCGGGCCCAAGGACAAACCCCTTGCCCAAGCAATACGCTTCCCCGCCCTCCTGCGCGAAAGCCAGAGCGGAGGCCTGGCCTATGCCCTGATGCGCAAGACAATACTCGAGGGAGGCGTCGTCTATGGCGCAGCGATCGAGAGAGATTTCAGCGTCAGCCACAGGAGGGTTGAAGATGAAGCCGGCCTTCAGCCCTTAAGGCTCAGCAAATACGTGCAGAGCAATATGGACGGCATCCCCGGCAAGGTCCTCGAAGACCTGAAAGCCGGCAGGAAGGTCCTCTTCACCGGCACCCCCTGCCAGTGTGCAGGCATCGCATCCATCGCCGGGAAATACAGGAAGAACCTGCTGCTCGCGGATATCATCTGCCACGGAGTCCCCTCGCCGGCGGTCTGGAAGGGATATCTCGAATCCATGGAAAGGAGGAAGGGAAAGCCGCTCAGCGCCGTTCTCTTCCGGGATCCCTCGCTCGGATGGCACGAGCATAGCGAAGCCCTCTTCTTCGAGGACGAGAAACTCGTAAGCGGAGAATACACCTTCTTCTTCTACCGCCATCTTATGCTACGGCCTTCCTGCACGGCCTGTCCGTTCGCATCGCTCGACCGCCCGTCGGACATCACCATGGCGGACTGCTGGGGCGTGGAGAAGGCCCTGCCCGGATTCGCCGACGATAACCTGGGCTGTTCCCTTCTCCTCATGAACACCCCCGAGGGCAGGGCGGCGGCCGAAGCATTTCCGGACCCCTGCGAGAGGAAAGACATTGATATAAAGGATGTAACGCAGCCGAACCTTTCGTCACCTTCCTTGGCCCACAAGCGAACAAAATCGTTCGAAAATACTTATATTCGCAAAGGATATGACGCTGTACTGGCGCGTTTCGGGCGGGAATCGCGCTCCTACAAACTTGAACAGTTCATACAGAAAGTGAAACGCCACATATAGATATGAAGATCGGGATACTGACATTCCATGCAGCCAGGAACTATGGCGCAGTGCTGCAATGCCGCTGCCTTTACGAGGTCCTAAAGGGCCTTGGGCACGATGTCAGCGTAATAGACTACAGGCCCGATTATCTCACGGCTCCATACAAACTCTGGAAGAAATCCTTCCTCAAGCACCCCGGATCCATGCTCAAAGTGGGCACACATCTCTTAGGTGCGCTGCGCAGGGATGCGGGTTTTTCCAGCTTCGAAAAAGAAATCAGACTGTCCCCGATGGAAGGGGTGCGCTTCGATGCCATATTCTACGGCAGCGACCAGATATGGAACAGGAACATCTGCAACGGGCCGGACCCCGTGTTCTTTGCAGCATCGCCACTGGCCGAAGGCGCAAGGAACATTTCCTACGCAGCCAGCGACGGCGGAGTATCCCCCGCCGAAGAAGAGCAGAAAACAGTTCGCGGATATCTCCATAACTTCTACCGCATAGGAGTCAGGGAATATCCCATGCAGGAAAGGATGGATGCCGCAGGAATACCTGCTACCGTGAACCTCGATCCCGTACTCCTTGCCGGCAGGAGCGTTACCGACAAGATCTGTTCCGCCTCTCCCGAAAAAGGGAAATATATACTCACATACGAAGCGGTAGACCAGCCGGAGGTGCTAAGCCACGCACGCGGGATTGCATCAGAAAAGGGCCTGCGCGTAGTTTCCATCGCCCGCACGCCCTACAGCCCGGGGAGCAACCGTTTCTCACCCAAGGAATTCGTAGCCCTGTTCAAGGGCGCGGAAAGCATAGTGACCACATCTTTCCACGGAGTCGCGCTTTCCATACTTTACCATAAAGATTTTCGTTTCATCCCGTCCGGAGGCAGTTCCGACGAAAGGATACTGTCGCTCCTGGATGCCCTGGGCATCAAAGAAGGGACGGCGCCGGATTATGCAAAGGTGGACGGAAAGCTTGACAAACTCCGCAAAGAATCGATGAACTATATAGAGGAGGCCCTGAAATGAGCAAAGTATCCATCATAGTTCCCTGCTACAAACTTGGGAAGTATCTTCCCGAAGCCCTGGACAGCGTTCTTGCCCAGGATTACGCCGACTGGGAATGCATCATAGTGAACGACGGCTCGCCCGACGGAACGGCCGCTACGGCCGCGCTCTACTGCGCCTCCGATACGCGCTTCAAATCCCTGGACCAGGAGAACGGAGGGGTGATACGCGCCAGGAACAAGGGCGTGGAGGCCTCCACAGGGGAGTATCTTCTCTTCCTGGATGCCGACGACATGCTCTTCCCGGACTACATTGGGAAAGCCGTCAGCGCAATGGAAGCGGATCCCTCACTCTTGATAGTATCCGGCCCGGTAGAGCAGTTCGGAGACGCTTCGGGAGTAATCGAGATACCACCTTTCTCGAAAGACACGATGCTTGCAAGGAACAGCCTCCACGTGAGTTCGATGATACGCCGGGCCGATTTCGACCGTGCCGGAGGCTTCAATCCCGAAATGGCTGCCGGTCTGGAGGACTGGGACCTCTTCCTGGGCATTCTGGAAAAAGACGGAGACGTGCTCATACTCGATACCCCGGTACTTAAATACCGCATACGCAAGTGTTCCCGCAACAAAGGGATAAGCCCCGAGGCCATGGCCGACATACGCCGCAAGCTCTGGGAACACCACAAAGAACTATACGCCAAGTACTTCCTGAACCCCGCCGATACGGTCGAGTACCGAAAGCTCGCCTACCGCATCGGCAAGCTCGAGAAACTCCCCGGAGTACGGGTACTTGAAGCCTTAAAGAAACTATTCAGATAGCATGCATTTGAAAAGACTACTTTTCAGCTTGTCGCTAACCGCAATGCTGACAGCCTGCAGCTTTTCCGTCCCGGAAAGCGTGCAGACGGCAAATGCCCTTGCCAGGCGCCTGATCCCCGGCCAGGCACGCCACATAGAGTTCCGCGAAGTTGCGGAGGGCGGCGCAGACACCTTCACCCTCAAATCCGACAGAGGAAAGATAGTCATCGAGGCCAACAACGCCGGCACCATGGCCGTGGGGCTCAACTACTATCTGAATAATTACTGCCTTACCACCGTTTCCGAATATGCAGCCCACCCCGTGGAAATGCCCGACGTGCTTCCCGATGTGCCGGAGCCGGTCACGGTAAGTGCCAAGGTCCCCTACCGCTTCTACCTTAACTACTGCACCTTCGGCTACACCATGCCTTGGTGGGGATGGAAGGAGTGGGAGCGCTTCATA
>JAFZJI010000025.1 GCA_017552105.1 Bacteroidales bacterium
GCCAGAACTGTCCACACTGTCCACGTGGACCGCTCCCCCGCCTAGGTCATACACCGAAAAACCACCGGTATAGAAGAAAAGGTTGAGCACATTGCGGCCGCGGGCGTAACGCTCCACCAGGGCGCGGTTCTCGCGCTGATCCAGGAAGAAGCCTGTCTTCTGGCCTTCAGTCCAATCTACCAGGAACTTATGCCCGTTCTCGAGCACTGCCTGCTCCCCTGCCTCGAAGCCGGGAGCCTGCCAGAGATAACCGTCCACGAGCTCCAGCCCGGCTTTGAAGGGAGCCGTGCCGCTGCTCTTGTCGTAAACGGCCTTCAGCGCCTCCCCGTATATCTTCTGCAGGGCCTCGCAGATCTGACCCTTGGCGCGGAACATGCCCACGGAATGGGCCTGGAGCACGCAAACGCCATCGTAGTAGTCGATAATAAGGCCGGGAAGCCCGTCTCCTTCGCCATGCACCAGGCGGTAGCAGTTGGTCTTCGCGGAATCGGTCAGGCCCATGGCCTTGCGGGCGGCAAGCGCTGCCGAGAGCGTATCTTCCCAGAAAGCGGGAGAAAGCGGATCGGCGTCGAACGACAGTATCCTCACCGAGATGGAACCTATCTGCCAATGGCCGGAGGCAAGATACTCGCCTTCGGCGGAATAGACTGCCACCACATCCCCTTCGACGGGATTCCCTACCGTCTGGGCGACGGCACCGGAAAACACCCAGGGATGGAAACGGCGGACGGACTCGTCACGCCCCTTTTTCAGGTAGATTTTTTTCATCGGACGCTTTCTTCTTCTTATAGTATTTGCGGCGCTTGGCGCTCTTTTTCTTCTTTTCAGGGGCAGGAGCAGGAGCCGGGGCCTCTTCCTTGTTCTCGAGTTTCTCGCGGAGGGCGGCGGGCATCTGCTCCGGAGGATACATCTCCTCGGGGCGCAGAGGATGCTTCTCGCTTTCCATCAGCTTGAGGTACATCTCCCTGCAGATCCAGGCATCGGTAGCAGCATAGAGCTGCTGATGCGGGTTAAGTGTCTCGGCCTCCCAGTTGGAGAGCTGCTGGCTCTTGGATATCTTGACTCCAAGTATGTTGGCGGCCATTTTCTTGACGCTCTTGTCGCGTATGCCCCATTCCCAGACTATCTTCTGCAGATCCACGAATCCCCTGGGCTCAAACTCGCGGTAGCGCTGGAGCCCGCGGACATCGTCCAGTGCGGCGGCACCGACCTTGATGATCTCGGGATTGGAAAGTATGTGGCAGATGCGGTGGCGCAGGTTCAGTTTCTGAATCCTGAAAAGGAAGGCCTGATCAGGGCCGGAAAGCTGCAGCAGGGCTACCCCGTTATGATGCTGTCCCGGGGAAAAGACAGGTTTGGTCTCGGTGTCGAAACCCAGTACCTTCTGTTTCTTGAGGTACGCAATCGCCCGGGAAAACTCAAGTCCCGGACGTGATATAACATGAATCTGCCCCGGAAAACCCACGGGTTCCAACTTCTCGATTTCTTCGGGGCTAATTGTCAGCTTGAACATTAATTATTCTTCGGAATATATCTTTCGTTAAACTGCAGCAGCATAAGCTCCTTCTCCCTGTCCTCCCTGGGAATCAGCATGAAGTCGAGCTGCCTGGGCTGGGAAATCTGGTGGGTGAAGATGTTGCGTTGGCGTAGTATGGAATAGACCGCGTTGCAAATACGGCTGCGGGAATCTACGATACGGAAATTAGGGGCGATCAGATTGCCATAGGTAAGGGATTCGGCATTCATGACCGAAGTGATCCGCTGGAGGGACTCGTTGAAGATGCTCAGGTCGACTTTGAGGTCATCTACAAGTATAACGTCCAGAGGACGGTTGATTCCGAGTTCGGAGTAACGGTCGAGGAAAGAAAGCAGGGGGTCTTCCCCTTCAGGTACTTTGAAACCGACGCAGAGCACGCTGTCGATGCCTACCTTGGCCGCACGGGCCTTGATATAAGGGCCGTAAAGCTCCACGGGGGCATTCCCGGCAAGCACGCCGGCGGTAAGTATCTTCTTTCCTTTGGAGATTTCCACGGCTTCGTCCACTATCAGCTGCATGGGAGACAGGACCGGAAGCTTGCAGTTCAGGGCACTGAACAGGGAATCGATGTCGTAACGGCCATACTGGGTCATGCAGGCAGAGCCGAGCACTATGAGTTTGGCCTGAGGTTTCTTGCCCATTCCGCTACGGTCGTAAGGGCTCACATAACAGAGGGTATCCATGGCTGAAAGCACGTTGCGGGCGGTAAGTTCGCGCAGGTCCTGAAGACGGCCGTCGCGTACCATCTCGCCGAAACTCGTGAAATTGGTAACCGTGCAGATAGTCTCCCCTGCCAGGTCTTTAAGCCCGTCGGGATTAGCCGAACCGTCCACATTGTCGAAGGAATCGGACTCTATGAGCGCGGAGGCAAGCTCGCCGGTGCGCCTGCGGGAACCGACCACGAAGATGGCCTTGGATGCATCGAGGGGCTCGTATGCCGATACCAGCCTGTGGGCGGAAGAATTATTGTCGTTGATTATTTCGGATACATAGGGCACGGGGGGCTCGGCAAGGGCGACGGGCTTCCTCCCTTTAAGCAGGAAGAACACGCCGACGGCCGCAGCAGCCAGCACTGCTACCACTATGACGGATACCGTAACTTTCTTTTTCATCCTGTTTTAAATTCTGGGCGCGAATTTACACATTTTTCTTCAAACGTTCTACATATTGGTCGATACGGCGCAGCTCGGCCGGTATGGCGATACTCTGAGGGCAGTGTGCCATGCACTCTCCGCAGGCGATGCAATGATCGGCCTGGCGCACCGTAGGAATGGCCTTGTCGTAGCTGGTAAGATATGCGTCACGCAACTTCTTGTAGCCTTTCTGCTCTTTGCTCTGGGCATATGTTCCGTTGGTGATGGAAGAATTGTAATGCTGGAATATGCCGGGGATGTCTATTCCCCAAGGGCAAGGCATGCAGTACTTGCAGTTGGTGCAGTTCACCAGCGGATACTCTTTCATCTGCACGGCCATCATCTCCAGAAAATCCAGCTCCTCGCTGGTCAGGGGTTCGAAGTGGCCGAAGGTCCCTATGTTCTCGATCAGAGGATCCATGGATGTCATTCCGCTGAGGATGCAGAGCACGCCAGGATAGCTGCCGCAGAAGCGGAAGGCCCAGGATGCCGCCGACTTGTCCGGTTCGCGCATCTTCATCTGGCGGGAGATGCCCATGGGCACGCTGGCAAGGCGCCCTCCGAGCAGGGGTTCCATTATCACGACCGGGATTCCCCTCTTTTCGAGTTCGGCGTAGAGATAGTCGGCATTGACGTTCCAGATGCCATCGGCATGCTTCCAGTCCACATAGTTCATCTCTATCTGGCAGAAGTCCCATACGAACTCTCCCTCGTCGTAGAGGCGCATGAAGGAATCGAAACCTTCCTGGGCTCCGTGGAAAGAGAATCCCAGGTTACGGATGCGGCCCTTGGCCTTTTCCTCCTTGAGGAATTCCATCATGCCATTGTCGACATAGCGCTTGCGGAAGGCACGCTCACCGCCACGTCCTATGGAATGCAGGAGGTAGTAGTCGAAATAGTCGGTCTGCATCTCCTTGAAGGACTCCTCGTACATCCTGATGGAGGCCTCTCTGGAGTTGTCGCTGAAGTTCGAGAGTTTGGTGGCCAGGAAATAGCTGCTGCGCGGATGGCGGCTGAGGGCTATTCCGGCGGCCTTTTCGGACTGGCCTTGCAGATATGCGGGCGAAGTGTCGAAGTAGTTGATGCCATGTTCGAGGGCATAGTCCACCATCTCGTTCACCGCCTCCTGGTCTATCACGTCCTTGCCGGATGCATCCTTGACCATGGGCCAGCGCATGCAGCCGAAGCCAAGCAGGGATATCTTGTCGCCATTGCGGGGGTTTTCGCGCATGGCCATCTGTTCGGGGGTTTCTTCCTTTACCTTTCCTGTCTTGGGGGCGCAGGAAGATGCGGCCAGGCCTAGGGCACCGGCGCCTGATACTTTAAGGAAATCTCTTCTGTCCATGGCTTAGCTGATTATGTGGTCGTGACGGCCGTTGACTGTAATGGCGCTGACAGGGCGCGAAGGGCAGAGGTTCTCGCAGGCTCCGCAGCCTATGCAGAGTTCGGTATTGACCGTGGGTACCATATACCCGTCGTGGGATTCCACCATCTGGATGGCTCCCACTGGGCAGTGGCGGGCACAGTTACCGCATTTGATCCCCTTCTCCGCCACGCAGAGGCTGCGGTCCACGCTGGCCGTTCCTACGTGGTAGATGGTCTTTTCTTCGGGAGTGATGCTGATTATTGCGCCGCTGGGGCAGACCTCCGAGCACTTGGTACATTCGGGGCGGCAGTAACCGTCTTCGAAGCCCATTTCGGGTTGCATGAGGTGCTTGAGGTCGGTGGAGGGCCGAAGAACCTTGTTCGGGCACGCCGTCACGCAAAGCTGGCAGGCGGTGCAGCGTTTGTAGAAGTCGCGTATGCTGAGGGAGCCGGGGGGCGTTACGGGGGTTTCGCGGTCGATGGCCCTTTTGGGAAGTACTTCCGCAAAGCCGCCGTCGCGTTTCTTGTTCTGCGCCTCCAGCGCAATTGCCGTCAGTCCCATGGCTGCACCGGCCAAAAATGCCCGTCGGCCGCTGCCTCGGGAGGTATCCAGCGGTTTGGTTTCGGGGGCAATCTTATAACGATGGTATTTGAGTGCGTCGAATTTGCAGTTGCCGATGCAGTCGAAACAGACGACACAGCGGCTGTAATCGATCTTGTGATTGGCGACATCGATGCACGAGGCCTTGCAATTCACCTCGCAAAGCTTGCAATTCTTGCACTTGTCGGCATCGATCACCGGGCGGAAAAGCGCGAAACGCGAGAAGAAACTCAGCGTAGTACCTACAGGGCATATGCTGTTGCAGTACTCCCTGCCCGTGAAAAAGGCAAGCAAGCCGACTACAAGCAGGGTAGCTGCCGCCACTATCAGCACAGGTCCGGCCTTGAAATGCACTATGCCGGCGACTATGCGGCCATAGGCGCTGTAGGGAGCCAGGATGGCCACGAAAGACTGCACGCCGGCCGCGAGGGCAGCGACGAAAAGCACCCAGATACCATATCGCAGCCATTTGTGCTCCTTGCGGAAATGGAAAGGCTTGCGGTTCTTGCGCAGGCGCCCGAGCGTCACCCTCACCCGCGAGATGCCGTCCTGAAAAACTCCAAGCGGGCATATCGTCGAGCAATAGATGCGCCCGAAAAGCAATGTGAGTACCAGCACGAGCACGATCACTAGGACATTCAGGGCCATGACGGCGGGCAGGAACTGCAATTTGGGCATCCAGCCGAGCCAGGAAGTCAGGAAAGGAACGCCGACGAACAACAGTGTAATGCCTGCGAAAAATAGGATGGCAATAGCGATACGGATCTTTCTCATAGGGACATACGGCTTATCCAACAAATATAACAATAAATAATGATAGTATAAGCGACAAAAAAAACGTACCTTTGCGGCCTATGAATTTCAACGGCATCATTGTCGGAACCGCTGTGTTCCTCATCATAGGGATATGTCATCCCATAGTCATCAAGATGGAGTATTACTGGGGAAAAAAGAGCTGGTGGCTTCTGTTTCTGGCCGGTCTCGCTTTCTCGGTATGGTCCCTGTTCGTTAAGGATATCGTCATCTCCACCATTATCGGCGCTGCGGCATTCTCCTGCTTCTGGGGCATACACGAAGTCATCACCCAGGAAAAACGCGTATTGCGCGGCTGGTTCCCCGAGAATCCCGCACGGCACGATTATTACGAGGCTCGGCGCAAAGAGGCCGGCAATCTGTAAATCAGCCTAAAAGATGTTCCAGAAGGATCTTGACGCCGATGGCGATCAGGATTACGCCCCCTATTATTTCCGGTTTGAAGCGTCTGGCCACGGCGCCTCCGAAGCGCACGCCCAGCAGCAGTCCCGCAATGCTGAAGATAAACGACACCAGCCCTATGACTGCCAGCGGGAGAATCAGGCTCTGCACGGTGCCGTATCCCGAACAGGAGAAGGAGATACCCACTGCAAGGGCATCTATGCTGGTTGCGACGGCAAGCGTAAGCTGAGTTCCGAGATTCAGAGGGTTGAAAGTGGCTTCATCCTCCTCATTGAAAGCATCCAGTATCATCTTGCCACCTATCAACAGAAGCAGCCCGAAGGCAATCCAATGGTCGTAGGCCTCAACGCTGGACTGGAAATAATGTATCGCGATCCATCCTATAAAAGGCATCGCCGCCTGGAAGAAGCCGAAGAGGAGGGCCATACGCAGATTGCGCCCCCAGAACAGTTTCCGCGTAATCACCCCGCTCACGATGGATACCGTAAAGCAATCCATCGCCAGTGCCACTGCAATCAGAAGGATATCCAGAATTGTCATTTCGGGCACAAAAATACTCATTTCCGGGCAAAATCTTGGCGTTTTAAAGATTTTTGACTACTTTTCGGGGTTAGATTGTTTGTGTATGAACCTTAACCTTAATCAGATATGCGCCGGGTTTACCCTGGCAGACGAGGTAAAAGCCATGGGCATTTACCCCTATTACAGGCCTATATCTTCCGGTCAGGATCCGGTGGTGAAAATGGGCGGTAAGGACGTAATGATGTTCGGTTCCAATTCCTATCTGGGGCTTTCCGACGACCCCAGGCTCAAGGAAGCCGCCATTGCCGCTATACGCAAATACGGCACCTCCTGCTCCGGTTCCAGGTTCCTCAACGGCACCCTCGACATACATCTCGAACTTGAAGAGAAGCTTGCCGCCTTCGTAGGCAAGGACGAAGCAGTCACATACAGCACCGGTTTCCAGGTCAATCTGGGAGTGGTTTCGTGCCTGGGATTCAGGGACGGATTCATCTTTCTGGATGCCCTCGACCACGCCTGCATCATCGACGGCAGCCGCCTGGGTTTCAGTAAAGTCTTCAAATTCCAGCACAACGATATGAGGGCGCTGGAGAAGAAGCTCCGCGCCGTGCCCGTGGAAGCCCCCAAGCTGATAGTCGTGGACGGGGTTTACTCTATGGAGGGAGACCTGGCCGACCTGCCGACGATAGTGGAA
>JAFZJI010000192.1 GCA_017552105.1 Bacteroidales bacterium
ACACGGAAACAATTATTGAACTTTGATATGAAAAGAATCCTTCTGTTTATTCTCTGCCTTGTCCTGACGGCTGCTGGTTCAGCCTATGCGCAGGACGTGGAACTTGATTTCAAAGATGCGACCGCCCTTACCATCAGCGGCAAGGTCTTTCAGGACACGCCCAACCCCTACGAGCGTATGGATTTCGAGCGCTTCGGCGGATGGACCAAAAAAGACGTCAACTTGCTGGAAATGTCTTCCGGAGTAATCGTTTCATTCAAAACCGATTCCCCTTCCATATGGGTAAAGCCTGAATTCAAAAACTTAAGCGGAACCATGAATTCAGGGCGTTCCGATCGCGGTTTCGATCTCTATATTAAGAAGGACGGGGAATGGCTGTGGGCCGGAATCTGTGCATATAGGAATACCATCGATACCGAGAATGGGAAGGAAAGGGCCCTGGTCAAGAATATGGACAATTCTGTCAAGGAGTGTCTGCTATATCTCCCCACGGCAAGCAAGGTTCTTTCTTTGCAGATAGGAGTGGAGAAGGGCTGCTTGCTCGAAAAGGGCGCAGTACCTTTCCGTCACAAAATCTGCCTGCACGGTTCCAGTTTCATGCATGGTATCTCGACTGTCAGATCAGGGCAGACCGTTCCTGCTTTTCTTTCCAGGAAAACCGGACTTCAGTTCTGTAGCTTGGGCGTAAGCGGAGACTGCAAGATGCAGCCCCAGTTTGCCGCCGCCCTTGCCCAGTCCGACGTGGAGGCCTTCGTATTCGACGCTTTCTCCAATGGTAACGACGAAAGCGTAAAAGCCAATCTGTTCAACTTCATAGAGACTATCCAGGCTGCAAAGCCCGGCGTACCTATGATTTTCATGCGTACTATCTGGAGGGAGACGCGCAATTTCGACCGCAAGGCCGACGAGGCCGAGGCCAAGAAGATGGCTATGGCCGACAAGCTGATGAAAGAGGCCGTCAAGAAATACAAGGATGTTTATTACATCCCGTCGAATGCCACATCGGAATTGCACGACACCACGGCTGATGGTGTTCATCCGGGAGCATGGGGTTATTATCTCTGGGCAGAATCCGTGCGGAAACCGATATTACGCATTCTCCGCAAATACGGCATCAAGTAGTTCCGAGGCCTGCAGGCCGTCGAAATAAGAAGACACTTTTTCCGGGCCCGATTCCAAGGCCCGGTTTATTGTATCGCGCTCGAAGCGCAGGCCTTGAAGCCGTGCAGCGAGGCCTTCCGCGGGCAGGTTCCCGAGGAAGTCGCCGCCGAAGCGGACATCTTCCATAAGTCCGTGACGGACGGACCAGGAAAGTTCAACAGTGCCGCAGGCGAACTTGCGGGTAGTTTTGAAGTCGGCTGCGGGAGATTTCCCATATATCCACTCCCAGGTCCGGAACTTTTCATCAGCCATCCTCTCTATGGATGCCTGCTGGGCGGCCGTGAGTCTTACTTCGTTATCATCCCCGGCCAATATTTCATGCAGTGCGTCTTTCAGCGTCAGCACATCCTTGAATCCGGGAAGATAGTCCTTGAGGTTGGCGACCTTGCTGCGAACCGATGCTATGCCGGCGGCGGCCATCTTGCTGCCTGGCACGCTGAGCACCCGCTGGAGCACGGAAAGATCCACGTCGAACATCAGGGTGCCGTGCACCATCAGGCGATCTTTCCACACCCTCTTGGCATAGCCCGAGCATTTGCGGCCGTCCACCATTATGTCGTTGCGCCCGCTGAGTTCCGCCCTCACCCCGAGCTTACGCAGGGCGTTCACCATGAAGTTCAGATAGTCGGGATAATCTGCATTCAGATCGCGGGACTTCCCTACTATGGTATAATTCAGGTTCTGCAGATCATGATAGACGGCTCCTCCGCCGGTTACCCTGCGGGCAAGGGCGATCCCGTTGCTGCGCAGATACTCGAGGTCAACCTCGGCATAGGCGCTCTGGTTAAGGCCTATGATTACCGACGGGGCGTTCCGCCAGAGGAAGAAAACTGGTTCATCGAGAGGCAGGCATTCGAGGGCAAAATCGTCGAAAGCCATGTTCCTGCAGGCTTCCGTGCAGTCGTTGGTCAGATACTTCATTGCCAGTTGCAGAATTCGAGGATGGCGGGGACTATATATTTTTTCATCTCCGGGAATACGGGCTGGTGCCTGCCGGGATAGCTGATTCCGGCCTTGCCGTAGTGGAGGGCGAACTCAGGGCCTTGGCGCACGGTTTCATCATCTTCCGCAAAGAAGGCCAGGGTCAGGTCCTTCTCTTCCTCTCCCAGGGAGTCGAACTCGCGGTCTTCGAGCGCCTGGAACTCATCGCACATCCTCCCGCTGATGACGAAGGACTCCGCGCCGTCCGCCCGGGGGCTGAGATACTGCATCTCCCCTATCCTGGGACGGAGGAATTCCGCTATGTGGAAGGTGGGGTTCACCAGCGCTTTCCGATAACCGCGCAGTTTCTGGGCCCAGAAGCCCCCCAGGGAGTGGCCCACTATCAGGTCGGGGTTCTCTTCGCGGCATATCTTCTCAAGGAAAGGCAGGGCTTCGGACGGTTCCGCGGGGATGTCCGGCGACAGCACTTCGGCTCCTTTCACGAGTATACGCAACTGGTCGGCCATCTTGTATTTGCCCGAAGATGCGAGTCCGTGGATGAAGAGTATGCGGCGGCTCATAATTTATAGCGATAATTGACGATTATTCTTCATTTTAATCACAAAAATAACTAAATTTGCGCTGCTTTTTAGTAGGAATCATTCAATTATCTATAAACTATGGTCAATTATAAAGATTTAGGTCTTGTGAACACTCGTGAGATGTTCGCAAAGGCCGTTGCCGGCGGTTACGCTATCCCCGCCTTCAACTTCAATAACATGGAGCAGCTCCAGGCCATCATCCAGGCCGCTGCAGAGACCAAATCTCCTGTTATCCTCCAGGTCAGCAAAGGCGCACGTAACTATGCCAACCAGACCCTCCTCCGCTACATGGCAGAGGGTGCCGTCGAGTATGCAAAGGAACTCGGCTGGGAGCATCCCCAGATCGTTCTCCATCTCGACCACGGCGATAGCTTCGAGCTCTGCAAGAGCTGCGTCGACATGGGCTTCAGCTCTGTCATGATCGATGCTTCTTCCCTTCCTTACGAAGAGAATATCGCTCTTTCCAAGAAAGTTGCCGATTATGCACACCAGTACGATGTTACCGTAGAAGCCGAACTCGGTGTTCTCGCAGGTGTCGAGGATGAGGTTGCCGCTGAGGAATCTCACTACACCCGTCCCGAGGAAGTTATCGACTTCGCAGGCCGCACCGGTTGCGACTCCCTCGCAATCTCCGTAGGTACCAGCCACGGTGCATACAAGTTCAAACCCGAGCAGTGCACCCGCGATCCCAAGACCGGCCGTCTGGTTCCCCCGCCGCTCGCATTCGACGTCCTGCACGAGATCGAGAAGAAGCTCCCCGGCTTCCCTATCGTTCTCCACGGTTCTTCTTCCGTGCCTCAGGAGTATGTAGATATGATCAACCAGTACGGTGGAAAGCTTCCTGACGCTGTCGGTATTCCCGAGGAGCAGCTCCGCGAGGCTTCCAAGAGTGCTGTCTGCAAGATCAACATCGACTCCGACAGCCGTCTTGCCATGACCGCCGCTATCCGCAAGGTTCTTGCAGAGAAGCCCGGTGAGTTCGATCCTCGTAAGTACTGCGGTCCCGCACGTGACGAGATGAAGAAGCTCTACATGCACAAGATCATCAACGTTCTCGGATCCGACCACAAGGCCGAATAAGAGATTCCGTTTTCTTCTTACAGCCGACCACCTCTCGTGGCCGGCTTTTTTTGTCCAGATTCCTCTCCCTCCTCCGCGACGGGGAAAGGGCAGGTCCGGGCCACGAGAAAAAGTGGCCCGGTACCTGCATTCCCCGTCCGACGGGCTTACGCCTTGGGTTTCAGTTCAGGTTGCCGGCACCGTAGATGCGACTGTCATTGAAGGAGTAGAAGGATTCGTCGCTGATGATCACGTGGTCGAGGAGGCGTATGTCGAA
>JAFZJI010000026.1 GCA_017552105.1 Bacteroidales bacterium
AACGGAACATTCATAAATGACAGGCGCATCCAGAGAGAAAGCCTGAAAAAAGGCGACCGAGTCCGTATTGCAACCCTTGATTTTACCGTAGAATGAAATTATCGATAGACGCACTTTGCCAGAAAGGCCTCGTACGCGAAAATAACGAGGACGCCCTTGCCGTGGGCGGACTCTTCCTGCGGGACGATGCAACCTCTCTGAACGTGGAAACCTCTCCCGACGGCTTCTTCTACCTGCTGGTCAGCGACGGTATGGGAGGCCACGAGAACGGAGAGGAGGCCAGCGAGTTCACCCTCAACGAGATCAAGGAGCAATTCTCGCTATACCAGATCAACCCGGACCGCTTCGAGGACGATATCCGCGAAGCCGCCCACTACATCTCATACAAGCTTAACAGCTTGGCGGCCGACCGGCAGCAGCTGCATCCCATGGGCTGCACCCTTACGGGCGTGGTCTGGCACTACGGAAAGGTCTGGCTGATAAATGCCGGCGACAGCCGTACCTACCGTTTCCGCGGAGGTATGCTCCGCCAACTGAGCACCGATGATACCGAGCGCGGAATCACCGGCGATCCCGAGGCCAGCAAGTATCTGCTGAACTGCCTTGGCGGAGGCTGTGACGGGCGTCTGGACGTGGAAGACCTGGATGGAAAACTTATTGAAGGAGATATACTCCTGATCTGCTCCGACGGCCTCTGCGATATGGTTCCGGACGAGCAGATAGAAGCCGCCCTTTCCGAAGGCGCCAGCGCTGCAGACCTTTACCGCATGGCCTGCGAAGGCGGCGGAGTGGACAATACATCCATAATCCTTGCAAAAATACTGTAATCAAAATTATATGAAAAGACTGCGTATCATACTGATTCTTGCGCTTGCGGTCATGGTGAGCTTTTCTTCCTGCTCGAAAAAGCATAAGAGGGAGAAAATTACCGACCCGGTGCAGCAGGAAGCCCTGAGGACCAGGGACCAGAACATCCCCATCGACTCTCTGTTTACCGCTCCGGCAGCCAAGAAGATAGCTTCTCCTTTCAAGAAGATTGCTATCGGAAAACTGTTTGCGGAATGGAAGCTGGCATACGCCGAATCTTACGAAAAAGGCGCACGGGAAAAATATGCCGAGTACCTGCACGACAAGGAAAAAATGAAAGAAGATGCTGCCAAGAAAAAGGCGGCGAAAGCGGATCTGGCCACTCTGGAAGAGCACGAGCCCAATCTGATGGAACGGGTGGTCGTTACCATGCAGAATCTGCCGGGAGACGGCTACAGCCCTTCCCTGACCATATACTTCCTGATCATATTGATTGCCTTCGTGATCATTTTCACGATCAAGACTATAAGGACCTTCTTCATCTCACCTAAATAACATCGATATGGACAATAAATATTTAAGAAATAAAGTACTGACCATAGACGATGCTGCACGCAGAAGGGTCAGGGATCTGATAAATGAATATGCATCCCGTTCCGAGGGCCATCCCTTCGTAGATTACGGGAATGAGATCCAGCTCGAGAAATACGAGCTCAGTCCGATATATGTAGTAAACCTCCGTTCACAGTTCGATCACCGCCATGTAGAGGAAAAAATGCGTCCCTACAAAAACGATCAGATCTATATGCGGAAATATTACCGGCCTTCCGATGTGGATGTGTGGCAATTCAACTTGCTGACTACCGAAAGGTTCGTCCATAACGGAAAATCGTTCGAAGTTACCGGTTCACATCACGCAGAGACTTGCACCAAATGCGGCGGCAGCGGTAAGATGACCTGTCCCGCCTGCGGCGGTAGCGGAACCCAGCGATGTTCCTCTTGTAATGGAAACGGGCAGATCAAGAAAACGAGATCCAATTACGTACACACCAAGGACAAGGTCTATTCGGATGGCCATAGGGAGCCCATTTACGAGTATGTGACCGAGACATATTATGTAAAGTGCAGTAATTGTGGAGGAAGCGGAAAAGTGGATTGCTACAAATGTGGTGGAGATTGCAGGGTTACCTGCGACATCTGCGCAGGTTGGGGCAAGAATCTTTTCTACTACGTCATCGATCAAAAACTGGACGATTATCTGCTGGCGGAATATTACTACCATCCGAACGTTGCCAAAGTGGCAGAAATCGTGGACCTCAAACAGGACTACAATAGGGTACGCCTCTTCCACGAAAGGAGCAGCTCCATTCCAAAGGGCTATTATAGCGAAGATGGCGAATTTGCGGACAAGCTTGATTCGTTCATCGGGCAGCACGACAAGAAGACGGACAGCCACAACCACATACTCTTCCAGGAGGCCGAAGTCCAGAGAGTGGAAGTCTGGTGGGTGCAATACAGCTATCAGGGCAAGACCTACGACGGATGCATCTCCCAGAAAAATGGCAAGGATTATTTCTATGCCGGAGTGTCCCCCATTACCGAGCTGGCGGACAAGTGGCTGAAAGAAGCAAAGAAGAAATCGGGAGGCGTGGGAACGGTCAAGGCCAGGAAGATACTGGAGCAGGTGGAAAAGCTCCACGTCTATGGCAGGAGCATCGAGCAGAAAGACTTGGAATCCAAGGTTTCCGGCCATCTGAACATGCTATACAACATGGGTAATGACCTGATGTTCTGGCTGATAGCCCTGGTGGGCACTCCCTTCCTGTTCAATTTCTACAGCGAGCTGAATCCTGTGTTGCGCTATGCCCACTTTCTGAACGACCCCAACTGGGCTCCGTACGGCTGGGTCCCGGTAGTACAGTGCATACTCTTCCTGGTACTGCTATGGATAGCGAAAGTCGTAATCGATTTCGGTGAGCACAGCAAAGAACGCCACGCGACGGTATTCGGTTACGTATTATCAGGCATGGGCCTGTATCTGCTGATAGCCGTGGGCATACTGGCCGTGATGCTGGGCCTCAACTATCTCGGCCTATCAGTCCTTACGACCGGAGCATTCTGGCTTGCATGGCAGGTAGTAAAAATCGCCTTGATAGTCTTGGTCTATGCGATAATGATAGGCTATGCCCTGATGAAATGGATCCTGGGGCTGCTGGTCAAGCTTTGGCATTTCATATTCTAGCGTACCTTGCAAGAATATTCGTGGGTCTTCCTGCCTTCGGGGTCGAAGGTTTGGAGGGAGATGCCGTCGGCTTTGACCACTGCTTCCATCCTTTCGCAATTGCAGTTGACCACTACAGGGAAATTGGCATCCGACACCTCGCGGGGCTCGTTGACTATCCATTTATGATGGTGGCCTGCCAGCCATAGGCTGATCTTGGCTTTGTTCAGGATGGGCACGAAATAATTGTTCACGTTGGCATTTCCCTGCCAGCTGTCCTTCATAGGAGGAATGTGGCCGAACACTATGCGGACGGCCGCATTCTTGTATTCCTTCGAATTCACTACTTCTTCCA
>JAFZJI010000027.1 GCA_017552105.1 Bacteroidales bacterium
AAGGTGCGAAGGAAGGAGCGTAGATCAAGACTTTTACGCCCGTCTTCCCGTCGGCCACTTCGCCTGTTTCGAATTTGACTTCGGAGTCTTCCGGCTCAAGTAGGGAATCCCCGTTGCCGTCGTACCAGTAGAACAGGAACTCGTAGTCTCCTATCATGCCGGGATACATCTCAATCTCCCGGTCCATAGCCTTGTAAGCCTCTTTGAGGAGTCCGTAGAACTCTGCCGAGAAGGCCGTGGAGTCGATATCGCTGATGTCTTTATGGTCGGGAATCTGGTTGAAAGCCCACGAGCACCACTCCTGCGAAGGAGCTGAAGGTTTTATGTTACAGGCACCGAAAAACAGAACTAAAGATGCCAGGACGAAGATTAACTTTTTCATAATAACAAAAGTTGGTCATGGCAAATATAGCAGTAATCCCCGAAAAATCACCACATTACAAAACAAATTGAAAGCTTGTGTGGTACAGGCCTTCAGGCCCGCGCACCCAAAGCAAAAGACGAGGCCGTTCGGACCTCGTCTTGCTTTGGGGTGCGATGTGGGGCTCGAACCCACGACAACCAGAACCACAATCTGGTGCTCTACCAACTGAACTAATCGCACCGTGTTAAGGACTGCAAAGGTACGAAAATATTTTAACCCTGCAAGTTTTATTTGTATATTTGTGACATAGATTCCCGGTCAGGCCGGGAATGACAGGCAGAGAAGCCGCCAAAACGACAACAATAAACTATGGCAAAAGAAATAAAGTTTTCCCTGGTCTACAGGGATATGTGGCAGTCTTCGGGCAAATATCAGCCGAGAGTCGACCAACTCGTAAGAGTTGCCCCTGCTATCATAGATATGGGATGCTTCGACCGTGTGGAAACCAACGGCGGAGCTTTCGAACAGGTCAACCTTCTCTACGGAGAGAACCCTAATATCTCGGTCCGCAAATGGACGGCTCCCTTCCACAAGGCTGGAATCCAGACTCATATGCTCGAGCGAGGCTTGAACGCCCTGCGTATGAACCCGGTACCCGCCGACGTGCGTGAACTGATGTTCAAGGTCAAGAAGGCCCAAGGCACCGACATCTCCCGCTCTTTCTGCGGACTCAACGATCACCGCAACCTCAAGCTCAGCGTCGAATATGCCAAGAAGGCAGGGATGATCTCCCAGGCGGCGCTCTCCATAACCAATTCCCCCGTCCATACCGTCGAGTACTATATGGGCGTCGTGGACCATCTGGTGGAATACGGAGCCGATGAAATCTGCCTTAAGGACATGGCTGGCATAGGCCGTCCGACTTTCCTTGCACGGCTTACAGCCGAGATCAAGAAGAAATACCCTCACATCAAGGTCCAGTATCACGGCCACAGCGGCCCGGGGTTCAGCCCTGCATCGATGCTGGAAGTGGCTAGGGCCGGTGCCGACTATCTCGACGTGGCCGTGGAACCCCTCTCCTGGGGCAAGGTCCATCCCGATGTGATTACCATACGCGAAATGCTCAAGGCCGACGGATTCCAGGTGAAGGATATCAATATGGATGCCTACATGCAGGTCCGTGCCCTTACCCAGGAATTCATCGACGACTTCCTCGGCTACTGGATCAATCCCACCAACGCCCAGATGACCTCGCTGCTGGTAGGCTGCGGCCTGCCCGGAGGAATGATGGGCTCGATGATGGCCGACCTCAAACCCTTCCTCGGTGCGGTCAACGCTGCAGAGCGTGCCGCAGGCCGTCCGGACATGACCCTGGACACCCTCATGGTAAAACTCTTCGAAGAGGTGCAGTACGTGTGGCCCCGCCTCGGATATCCTCCGCTCGTGACCCCGTTCAGCCAGTATGTGAAGAACACCGCACTTATGAACCTGCTCAATGTCATCAAGGGTAATCCCCGCTGGACCACCATCGACAAGGATACCTGGGGAATGATTCTGGGCAAGATGGGCAAGCTCCCCGGCGAACTCGCTCCGGAGATCGTGGCCCTTGCAAAAGAGAAGGGCATGGAGTTCTACGACGGCAACCCTCAGGACATGTATCCTGACGAGCTTCCCAAGTTCCGCGAGATGATGAAGGAAGAAGGCTGGGACGAAGGCCCCGACCAGGAAGAGCTTTTCGAGTTCGCAATGCACGAAAGGCAGTACCGCGACTTCCGCTCCGGCCTTGCCAAACAACGCTTCAACACCGAACTTGAGGACTTCCGTGCCAAGGCGGGTGCACCCATAAAGGTCGTCCGTCCCGTGGTCGAGATGCCCGAGTTCAGCGTGGAGGAATACGCACAGAAATATCCCAATGCCGTGCCCGTGCAGGCTCCCGTCAAGGGTCAGCTGCTGTGGCAGGTAGATGTCGACGATGATTCAGCCGCACCCGTTGCCGGAACCGCCGTCAAGGCCGGAGAGGCCATGGGCTATGTGCAGACCTATTACGGCCGCGAAGAAATAGCACCCGCCCGCGACGGACGCGTGGTGGCCGTCACAGGTAAGCAAGGCAAGAATGTAGTGAAAGGCGAGATCGTCGCCTTCGTGGAATAGGGGAACCTAGGCGAGCTCGCAGAGCATGGTTGCCTGTGTGCAGTCTTTAACCCTGACCATGACGTAGTCGCCGGCTTTATGGGCAGTATCTGCCCAGACACACATCTTATTGGAACCCGTCCTGCCGCAAAGCTCGGACGGGTCCTTTTTTGAAGGACCTTCTACCAGCACCTCGAATACTTTACCCACATCTTTGCGGTTGCTCTCCAGCGAGAGCCGGTTCTGGAGTTCGATGAGCTCGTTGAGGCGGCGGGTCTTTACGTCGAGGGGGATGTCGTCGGGGTACTGCCTCGACGCGAGGGTTCCCGGGCGTTCGGAATAGTTGAACATGAAGGCGGCATCGTAGCCCACCTCTTCGAATATGCTCAGAGTGTCGCGGAACTCCTCCTCGGTCTCGGAGCAGAAGCCCACGATGGCATCGGTGGTGATGCCGCAGTCGGGCATGTGCTCGCGTATCTTGGCCACGCGCTCCAGATACCATTCCCTCGAGTAGCGGCGGCGCATCTTTTCGAGGATGCGGTCGTTGCCGCTCTGCACGGGAAGATGGATATGATGGCAGATATTGGGCCAGGCGGCCATGGTCTCTATGACCGCATCGGAGATGTCCTTGGGATGCGAGGTGGAGAAGCGCACGCGCAGGGTGGGGGATACCCGGGCCACCATCTCGAGAAGTTTGGCAAAGTCCACATCCTCGAAACGATAGGAATCCACGTTCTGCCCGAGAAGGGTTATCTCTTTGTATCCGGCCTCTACGCATTCGCAGGCCTCGCGGACTATGGTATGGTAATCCCTGCTGCGCTCGGCGCCGCGGGTGAAAGGTACTACGCAATAGGAACACACGTTATTGCATCCGCGCATTATGGAGATAAAGGCGGATACTCCGTTTTTGTCGATACGTACGGGGGAGATGTCCCCGTAGGTCTCCTCGCGGGAAAGCTCGACGTTGATCTGGGGATGGCCTTCGCAAACGGCATCCAGCAGCACCGGCAGGCTCCTGTAGGCATCAGGACCGGCAACTACGTTGACCTTCCCAGTATCCAGCAGGGCATCCTTCAGACGCTCTGCCATGCAGCCCAGGATTCCTACCACCAGGCCGGGGTTTGCCTTGCGGAAGGTGTTGAAATAATCGATGCGGCCCCAGATGCGCTGCTCGGCGTTGTCGCGGATGGAGCAGGTGTTGGCCATTATGACGTCGGCTTCGGCAATTTCCTCGGTACGCTCGTAGCCGTGACGGGCCAGAATGGAGAAAACGACCTCGGTGTCGTTCACGTTCATCTGGCAGCCGTATGTTTCGATGTACACTTTTTTCACGACGCAAAGTTATGCAAAAATTATGTTATATTTGTAAGTTTTAAAGAATGAAAAAGGCTATCAAAATATCTGTCTTGCTGCTTCTGGCGGGCATGCTGCTGACGGGCTGCGTGAGCAAGTTCAAGAAGATTTCCGTGTCTTCTTTCGAGCTGGAATCCGTTGTTCCCACCAGCCTCCGCAGTGCCAACGTGGTGGTCGACGTGGGTATCGACAACCCTGCGCCGTCTTTCCAGGTGCGCGACATCGAAGCAACCATCAAACAGAACGGGAACGTGATGGGTATGATTACGGGGGAGCCCGTTTCCGTGGATGGAAAATGCAACAGGGTATATCGAGTTCCTCTTAAAGCCCAAATCGCTGAAGGAGTTAGCCTGATGCAGGTTTTAGCAACCTATAAAAGCTTTAATCCCGAGGAATTCACCATCGATTTGCACGCCCGGGCCAACATTGCCGGCAAGATTGGCAAGGATATTGAGTATAATGATATGCCGCTGACTAAGTTTCTGAAAAAATGAAAAGACTGGTTATTGCAATACTTATTATCTTATCTCTGTCCGCCCGTGCCCAGCAGGTGGTTCCTCCCGGCTATGTGCTGGTAGATTCCCTTGTGTTCACGCCCCTGGCTGCAGTGGATTCGACCCTGGAAGGCAGCACCATCTTCAACGTGCTTCCCGACGGTGTCGAGGTCAAGCAGTCCGGCACGATACGCAATGCGGTCGAAACCCGCATCCGTTCCAACAGAGGCAAGATGTTCAACGGCTATAGGATACGTATATTCTTCGACAACTCCCAATCTGCCCGTTCGGCCAGCGAAGCGGCCCTTTACCGTTTCAAGGTGCTGAATCCGGGCATTTCTGCCTACAGGAGTTTCTCCAGCCCTTACTTCAGGGTCACCGTCGGGGATTATCGCAACAAGTCCGAAGCCCTCGCCGCATTAGGCGCGATCAAACAGCAATTCCCTTCAGCTTTCATAGTGCAGGAGCGTTTCAAATACCCGGCAGTCGAGAACAGGAGTGCGTATAGGGTAGATACGCTCAAGGTTCTGAAGAAGGTGAACTGATATGCAGAAACAGGGACTTGAACTCAAGCAGACACAACGTCTTTCTCCTCTCCAAATCCAGACCATCAAGCTCATAGAGCTCCCGGTCCAGGAATTGGAGCAGAAGATCCGTTCCGAGCTCGAGGAGAACCCTGTGCTGGACGACACCCCGGATTCGGACCGCCGCGACGACAACGACGACACCAAGGACATCTCCATCGACGAAATCAAGGACGACGGCGATATTCCTTCCTACAAAACCCGCATCAACAACTGGGGCAAGGATCCACGCCCCGAATACAACACCTTCTCGGTACGTGAGAGTTTCACCGAAAGCCTGATGGAGCAATTGGGCTACAGGAATCTCAACGAGAGAGATTTCCAGATAGGTACGTTCATCATCGGCAGCCTGGATTCCGACGGTTATCTGCGTCGCGACATCGAGTCGCTGGTGGATGACATGGCCTTCCGCGCAGGGCTGGAAGTCAGCGAGGCCGAGGTGGAGAAGATGCTCGCCACGGTGCAGGAATTCGACCCTGCAGGAGTGGGTGCCCGCGACCTGAGGGAATGCCTGCTTCTACAGTTGAAGGTCCGTAAGCAGACGGAGGAGGTGAGGGATGCCTACCGTATCCTGAACGAGCAGTTCCTGGAATTCACCAACCGGCATTTCAACAAGGTGATGTCCCGGCTCAGCCTCGATGAAGACAGGCTCAAAGCCGCCATCTCCTGCATCAGCCGCCTCAATCCCGCCCCCGGCGGCCAGCTGGACGACAGCTATGCCGAACAGGCCCAGCAGATAGTGCCCGACTTCGTGCTCGAGGAGCACGATGGGGAACTGTCCTTCTCCATGCCCAGGTTCAACATCCCCGAACTGAGGGTGAATCGCAAGTATGCCGACATGGTGGCGGATGCCAAAGGCTCCGGCGACAGGGCCCAGAAAGAAGCGGCCGTTTTCATACGTCAGAAGATAGATTCCGCCAAGTGGTTCATCGAGGCTCTGAAGCAGCGCCAGAACACTCTCCAGCGCACCATGCAGGCCATACTCGATTTCCAGCACGAGTATTTCCTGGACGGCGACGATACCAATCTGAAGCCTATGGTGCTGAAGGATATCGCCGAAAAGACAGGATTCGATATCTCCACTATCTCCCGCGTGGTGAACAGCAAATACATCGAAACCCATTTCGGTATCTTCCCCCTGAAGTATTTCTTCTCCGAAGGAATGGAAAACAAGGAGGGAGAAGAAGTATCCACCAGGGAACTCAAGAAGGCCCTGCTGGATTGCGTGGAGGAAGAGGATAAGAAAAAGCCGCTCACGGATGAGCAGCTTGTAACAGAAATGGAAAAACGCGGATACAAGGTGGCACGCCGTACCATTGCCAAGTATCGCGGTCAGTTGGGTATTCCCCTTGCCCGCTGGAGAAAGGAACTATAGTTTTTCCCCGTAAGCAAGATCGCCGGCATCGCCCAGACCAGGGACGATGTAGGAATGGCTTGTCAATTCTTCGTCGATGGCCGCGGTCCAGAGGGTAGTGTTCGCGGGAAGGGCCTTCTTGAGGGCTTCCACGGCGAAGGTGCTGGCGATAGGGCAGACGAAGTGGGTGTGCTCGGGCTCGCCGCCGTCGTTGATCAGGCGGTCATAGGCAAGGATGATGGAAGATCCGGTGGCAAGCATGGTGTCGGCCAGGATCAGGGTCTTGCCCGTGAGGTCGGGAGTCGTGCAGTACTCGGTGTTTACATGGAACTTGTCGGCTGCATCGTATTTGCGGTAGGCGGCCAGGAAAGCGTTCTCTGCATTCTCGAAGTAGGAAAGCATGCCTTCGTGGAGGGGAAGTCCGGCGCGGAGGATGGTGGAGAGGACTACTTTATTGTCGAAAGTGTCGACGATAGCGGTTCCGAGAGGGGTCTGGACCTCTTTGGGACTGTACTTGAGAGTCTTGCTGATTTCATAGGCGAAGATTTCTCCGAGCCTGTGAAGGTTGGTGCGGAAGCGCAGATAATCTTTCTGAACGACTTTGTCGCGCATCTGTGCGATGAACGAATTTAGCAGCGAGTTGCTTTCTCCTAGATTGACAAGTTTCATATACTATAGTTTTTTAGAGTTTCTGCTTCTGTGACATACCAGCTGTATGTCGATTTCGTCCACTTTGTATCCCTTGGGCGCGTGGTCCTTGAAGTATGCGGCGGCGGTTGCCGAAAAGCCGTCGTCCACAAGGTCCTTAAGCTCGTTGCGCTTACGGTCGAATATGTGAAGGTGTGTGCGGGTAATCGCATCGTACCACACCTTGTTGTCGTTGGTGGGTATCCTGCGGTATATGCCTATCGTACTGAGTCCGGAAAGAATGTTATAGACGCTCGCTGCCGTAACTTTGGCCTTGCCCTCCTTCTTGACCTGATCGCAGACCATGTCCACGCTGGCATGCCCCAGAACGAGCATCGCTTCATGAACGGCTATCCTCTGCGGGGTTGCCTTCAGCCCCTTCGACTTCAGAATGGAGCGGAAGGACTCCATATCCGGCGCAGAGTGAGTTCGTCTCATAAATTGGACAAAGTTAATAAAAATATTGCGTATATTTGTAAGAATAATAAGTATCAAAATGGAAAAAGTCAAACTTCTCATAATCGGAGGCGGTCCTGCGGGCTATACTGCAGGTATTTATGCTTCCAGGGCGGGCCTCGCTCCCGTGCTCTACGAGGGGCCGGAACCCGGCGGCCAGCTCACCACCACGACGCTTGTCGAGAACTATCCCGGATTTGCCAAGGGGATAGATTCCCTCAGCCTTACCTCCGCCATGCGCGAACAGGCGGTCAACGTGGGGACCGACATCCGCCGCGGAATCATCACCAAGGCCGACCTCTCGAAGCGCCCCTTCTGCTTCGAAATCGACGGAGCTCCTGCCATCGAGGCAGATGCTGTCATAATAGCCACCGGTGCAACGGCCAAGTATCTCGGGCTTCCCTCCGAAAGGAAGTACCGCGGGATGGGCGTTTCCGCCTGTGCGACCTGCGACGGTTTCTTCTATCGTAAGAAGGATGTCGCCGTAGTGGGCGGAGGAGATACTGCATGCGAAGAGGCTACCTATCTGGCCGGGCTCTGCCGCAAGGTTTATATGATAGTACGCAGGGATGTGTTCCGTGCCTCCGAAGCCATGCAGAAGAGGGTCAAGGATACTCCCAACATCGAAGTCCTCTGGAACTGCAATACCCGCGAGGTTCTGGGCGATGCTTCCGGCGTTACCGGCGTGCGCATCGAACGTAAGGATGGCGAGGTTTTTGATATAGCTGTTGACGGCTTCTTCCTTGCTATCGGCCACCACCCCAATTCCGACCTCGTGAAGGAATGGGTGGAGATCGATGCAAACGGCTACATAGTGACTTCCGGTGCCTCTTCCCATACCAATGTCGAAGGGGTGTTCGCAGCAGGCGACGTGCAGGATCCCCACTATCGCCAGGCCATTACGGCTGCGGCCTCAGGGTGCCGCGCCGCACTTGATGCAGAAAAATATTTGAAGAAATGAAGTTTTCCAGAATCTTTCTTGCCGCGGCAGTGCTGATGTCCGTGCTTCCGTCCTGCAAGAGCCAGTACGAACAGCTCCTCTCGGGGAACGATGTCGATGCCAAGTACAAGATGGCCTTCGAACTTTTCAACAAGGGAAAGTACACCAAGGCCGCCCAGATGTTCGAGAGCATGTCGATTCTTACCAACGGTACTCCTCAGGACGATACCGTGCAGTTCTATTGGGCTCTCAGCAATTATCGCAGCAACGATTACTACACGGCACAGGCCAATTTCAAGTCTTTCCTCGACAAGTTCCCCCGCAGCCCCTTCTCGGAGAATGCCGAATTCCTCCGCCTGGACTGCCTTTACAAGAGCACTTACCGTTGGGAGCTGGACCAGACGCCTACCTATACTGCGATTGTCGCCATCAATGAATATCGCATGAACCATCCTGCATCCATGCATACCGCCGTATGCAACAAGATGCTGGAGGATCTTAACGAAAGGCTCGACAGAAAAGCTTACGAGAATGCCTACCTCTATTACAAGATGGAGGATTACAAGGCCGCCAGGGTGGCTTTGCGCAATGTGCTGAAGGACGATGCCGACAACATCTACCGCGAGGACATACTTTACTATACAGCCATGTCGTCTTACAAATATGCAGCCCTTAGCGTGCCCCAGAAGCAGAAAGAGCGCTACATGGTGTTCGTGGACGACTATCTGAATTTCGTTGGTGAATACCCCGATTCGCCCCGATGCAAGGAGCTTGAGCATCTCTATAAAAAAGCGAAAGCAAAAATTTGAAACTTTCCGCAACTGCCGGAATGTATAAATAGTATGGAAAAGAAAATACCTACAAACACTATTACCAGGGATATCAAGAACCTGGCCGAGCCTACGGGCAACATTTACGAGACCGTGGTCATCCTCTCCAAGAGAGCAAACCAGATAGCCCTTGCAGAAAAGAAAGAACTCAACAAGAAGCTTGAGGACTTCCGCGGCGAGCGCGACGCTACCAAGGAAGAAGTATTCGAGAACAAGGAGCAGATCGAGATTTCGAAGTACTATGAGCGTCAGCCCAAACCGGACCTCGTAGCGATTTCCGAATTCGAAGAAGGGGATATATATTTCCGTACAGCAAAGAGCGAGGAGTAGCGCCGTGCTGCGTTCGCTTCACATAGAGAATTACGTGCTGATAGACTCTCTGGATATTTCTCTTCCGGAGGGTCTCGGCATTATTACGGGACAGACCGGTGCCGGCAAGAGTATACTGCTAGGCGCCCTTTCGCTGCTGATGGGCGCGAAAGGCGATGCCACGCAGATTTCCGCCGGTGCACAGAACTGCATAGTGGAAGGGGAGTTCTCCGCTCCCGGCAGCATCCGCTCCATACTGGAAGATGCGGAAGTGGAATGGGACGGAGGGAATCTTCTGATACGCCGCGTGCTCAATGCCAGCGGCCGCAGCAGGTCTTTCATAAATGATTCTCCTGTGAACGTGCAGCTCTTGCAGGAAATAGCATCTTCGCTTGTGGATATCCACTCACAGCATCAGAGCCTGCAATTGTCCGACCGCCGTTTCCAGATGGATGTGCTGGATCATTTCGCAGGATGCGCTGCCGACGTGGAGGAATGCAAGCGGCTCTGGAATGTAATCCTTTGCAAGACCAAAGAACTCGAAGAGGTCCGCGGGCGTCTTTCACGCCTGCAAGCCGACAAAGAATATAACTCCGCCCGCTTCAAGCAGCTGGATGATGCACATCTGCGCGATGGAGAGCTGGAGGAACTGGATGCCGAGCAGAAGCAGCTTGCCAACGCCGAATCCATAAAGGAGAATTTCGCGGCCGCATCCGCCCTGCTCGAACCCGAGGAGGGTATGAGCGTCGAGGTGGCCCTCAAGGAAGCAGAGCGCTTGCTAGGGAAGCTTTCCCAGCTGGTGCCGGACGCATCTTCGCTGGCCGAAAGGCTGCATTCTTCGCGCATAGAAATATCCGACATCGCCGAAAGCATAGTCGATCTGGACAGCCGTATTTCCCTGTCCCAGGAGCGTCTGGAACAGGTCGAGGACCGTATGAGCCTGCTTTATGGCTTGATGCAGAAGCATGGCTGCGCCAACGTTGCAGAGCTACTCGCAGCCCGCGAGCGCTATGCCGAGGCCCTCTTTGATTCCACGGCTCTGGAGGAAAAGGCCGCTGCCTTGGAAAAAGAAGTCGGAGATGCCCGCAAGGAGCATCTCTCGGTATGCACAAAGATACATGCCGCCCGTGCCAAGGCTGCCCCTGGGCTTGCTGCGGGCATACAGGAATCCCTCCGCTTCCTGGAGTTGGACAGGGCAGTGTTCGCTGTGGAGCTTGCAGATGCGGCTCCTTCGGCGACCGGTTCCGATGCCGTGACCTTCAAGTTCTCTTCGACCGGCAGCAACCCTGTAGATGTGAGCCGCTGCGCATCGGGTGGTGAAATCTCCCGTATAATGCTGAGCCTCAAAGCCTTGATGGCCCAGTATACCGGTATGCCTACCATGATCTTCGACGAGATAGATACCGGCGTGTCCGGCAGCGCAGCCGACAAGATGGGCCAGATGATTTGCAGGATGGGGAAGGATATGCAGGTACTCTCAATTACCCATCTCCCTCAGGTGGCAGCCAAGGGACGCGCACATTTCGTGGTAGAAAAGAGCATATCCGGCGATGGATCGGTTTCTTCCATGCGCCGTCTTTCGGACGAGGAACGCGTTCAGGAGATAGCCCGCCTGCTCAGCGGCGAACGCATCACCCCCGAAGCCATAGCAAACGCCCGCACTCTGCTGGCGTAGTTTTTACTGAAGGATAATCTTGTAATCCGGGGTGTAGATGACCCGGCGCACTGCCGTGTTCACGAAGCCCTCGGCGCCGTCTTCGCGTACGAAACGGAAGTCGGTCTGGAGGCCGCGTTCGTTGTAATCCTGCAGGACTTTAGGCCACTGGCGGCCGTAGGTGCGGCAGATGTTCACGAAGTAGTGCATGGTGTCGTATCCGTGGAAGGCGAACTGGTTGGGCTCGGTATTGTAGAGAGCCCTGTACGCCATAATGAAGTTGCTGACGTTCTTGGTCTTGAAATCCGTGAAGTATGCGGCGCTGATGTGGGTGTTCACGCTGTGCAGGTACTCCGTCTCTATCATGTTGAACGAACGTATGCGCGAGGGCGCGTAGAGTGCGACCTGATGCTTCTTGAAAAGCATGAGGTTGACGTTGCGGACGGCATCGTTCACGAATGATTCGTCGTCGGCTGCAATGATGTAGCGGGTGACACCGCCCAGGCTGAAGTGCGATTCGAAAGACCTCTGTATGGAAAGACCTTCAAGTATGCCGTAGCTTATGGTGTGGTACTTGGCACCGGATGCCTTTAGTGCGTCCACTATAATCTTGGAGCCTTCCGAAAGGGGTGCGCCCTTGGAGGTGATGAGCACGAGGCTGTCGCCGGGTGCCATGTCCTGCAAAGCCCAGCGGACGATGTCCTGATTCTGGAAAACCGTAGGAGTAGGGGCCTGGACCGAAGGATGGCCGGTGCTGAGGGCATAGGCCTGAGGGTCGAGGGGCGAGATCACGAGCTTGTCCGAGGGGCATTTGCCCAGCATCATCTGCATGTCCTTGGATGTGATGGGACCGATGATGACGTCGTGGTCCGCGAAAGTGAAGCGGTTGATGTAGGAGCTGTCTCTCACATCTATCGCATCGATATCTATGGAGATGCCGGATTTGCCCAGGTCTCGGGCGGCCAGAAGGGCTCCGGAATAGAAGTCGACGGTATTGTCGGAAAGTCGGCTGCTGGTGAACGGCAGCACCATTGCGACCTTGATTCTTTCGGGGATGTCGAGCGCGAAGGCGGGAACCGTATCTTTGGGTTCGGCTGCAGCCTCCGTTTCCGCAGGAGCGGAAGGCTGCTCTTCGGCTTTGTTGGTCTTGAACTTTCCGGGGTAGAGCCAGCGGTCCAGGGCTGAAGATTCCCTGGGCTTGGGAGTTTCATGGGTCTTGGCCGGAGTTTCCTGAACGGGAGAAGGAACGGCGGTGGCAGGAGCGGAAGGTGCGGTTTCGGCGGGGGCCGAAGGCTGGGTAGGGATGAAGATCACCTGTCCGGCTTTGAGGCCGGCATTCTCGAGGTCCAGGTTCTTATTGGCGTCGTAGATATCCTGAAGGCTGACGTTGTATGCCTTGCTGATGGAATACAGTGTCTGTTTCTCGGTAACCACATGTGCATAATAGCTCTTTCCGTTCACGCGGACCTTGTCCTGGGAGATCTTGACCTGGGGTGCCTGATAGTCCTGCGCGGCAGCGTCCAGGGCGCCCAGCGACAAGACCATGAATATGGTGGTGATCAGTTTTCTTTTCATAATCCAGCTGCAAAGTTAAGCAATTCTTCCGAGAAGCTCTCCCAACTGAGGCGCTTGCGTTCGCGTGCTATGCTCTCTACGCATCCGCGCTTCACTTCGGGGTTCCCGAAGAATTCGATGATCCTGGCTGATATCGCCCCGGGACCGGGCTCATCTGCAACAAGTCCCGTGCCCGTATCGCCAATGGTTTCCTTGAGTCCGCCTACGGCCGTGACCACCATGGGCACGTCGAAGTGGTAGGAGGCCGAACTGACTCCGCTCTGGGTGGCGCTGCGATAGGGGAGTACCGTCAGGTCGGCTGCGGAGAAATAAAGCTTTACGTCGGCGTCGTCGATATAGTGGCGGAAGATGTGTATCCTGTCTCTTGCGGGGGATGCATCTATGGCCGCCTGATATTTGTCGAAGGACCCGTAGCACTCTCCTGCAATTATCAGCTGATAATCGTCGGGCAGGGTGTCGAAGGCCTCCAGAAGAATGTCCAGCCCCTTGTATTCGCGTATCAGCCCGAAGAACAGCAGATTCTTCATGCCGGGGCGCAGGCCCAGGATTCGTTCTGCTTCTTCCCGGGGAAGCTTCTCTCCGAAATGAGAATAGAGGGGGTGGAAGATTACCTTGGACGGAAGCTCCGGCGCCCACTTGCGGAGGTCATCGGCGACGGCATCGCAGAGGGTTACGCATCCATCCAGGCTGCGCAGGAAATATTTGGTGAATGGCTTGTCGATGATGTGCCTCTCGTGGGGGATGATGTTGTCGGCTATGGCGACCACCTTGCAGGACTTTTTCATCATCCTGGCGACGCTCCCCAGCGAGGGAGCGAAGTACGGCATCACATAGCGCATCACGAGCAGGTCCGGTTCCCACTTGCGGATCTGCCTGGCTGCCGCGGGCCAGTTGAAGGGATTGGCCGTGTCCAGCACGGCATCCGAGGCTATGGGAAAAGAATCATCCCCGGCGGACACGTACTGGGTCTTGCCGGGGAAGAGGAATCCCGGATATTGCCGGGAATAATTGTATGCCTTGACATCCGCCTTCTTTCCCAGCTCAAGATAAAGATTTCCATTGAACTGGGCGATGCCTCCCCTGAAGGGATGGAACGCGGACAGAATGGCGGTTTTCAAATTACTTGGTCTCTTTAGCCTTGGTTTTCACGTAAGCGGCGTTGAGGCCCTGGAGGATATCGTCGGTGATGTCGAGCTCGGGATTTGCGCATGCGACAGGAGCGGGAAGGACGGAGCCCTGGGTGCTGATGATCATGGCATATTTCTTCTCGGCATTGTACTCATCGAGGAAGGTCTTGATGGCATCGGCGATCTGGTTGAGCATGACTTGCTGCTCCTCTGCCATCTCCTGCTGCTTCTGGGCTGCATACTGCTGGAAGTTGTTCTGCTGCTCCTGGAGCTTCTGGCCCTGGACCTCTGCTACGCTGCGGGTGAGAAGGCCCTTGTCGATCTTGTCCTGGAATGCCTTGACATCCTTCTCGAGCTTGGAACCGCGGCGGTTGATTTCCTGCTGGATGCTGCCGACCTTGGTCTCGACTACGGAACGGAGATCGTTCGCCATGTCGTATTCGTCGAGGATACGGTCAAGGTTGAAATAAACGATTGCGCCGGCTGCGGGGCCTTCATTGACGGCACTGCCTTCGGAAGCGGCGGCAGCATTGTTGCCGGTTTTGCAAGAAGCAGCCATGAGGATCATACCTACGGCGCTGAGGATGAGAGCGATTTTTTTCATATACTGTTTTTTAGTTGTTTCTTGTGGAAGAAGTAACTTACAAAGATAATTATTTTCTTCTAAATCTGTGCCAAGTACTCCTTGATGGTCTTCTCGAGCCCCATGTACAGGGCATCGCTGATGATGGCGTGCCCGATGGAGACTTCGTCGGTCCAGGGAATGGTGCGGATGTAGTAGGAAAGATTGTCCAGGTTGAGGTCGTGGCCGGCATTCAGTCCGAGACCTGCTTCGCGCGCTGCCTCGGCAGTGCGGAGATAGGGAGCGATGGCTGCTTGCGGCCCATCCTTGAACCGGGCTGCATAGGCTTCGGTATAGAGCTCCACGCGGTCCGCGCCGCATGCTTTGGCTGCTACGGCCATCTCGGGGATCGGATCTATGAAGATGGAAACCCGGATGCCTTTGCTGTGGAAAAGCCGGCACATCTCACTCAGGAATTCCTGGTTAGCGACAGTGTCCCAGCCTGCGTTGGAAGTGATGGCGTCGAGGGCGTCCGGAACCAGGGTCACCTGGGTAGGGACGACCTCCATCACCAGGTCGCGGAACGACTGGGGGCAGGGGTTGCCTTCGATATTGAATTCGGTGGTGAGCAGAGGGCGGATAGCCCTTACGTCGCTATATCTGATATGCCTTTCATCGGGCCTGGGATGCACGGTAATGCCCTGCGCTCCGAACTTTTCGCAGTTCAGTGCGGCGGCGGTCACGTCCGGCACGTTTCCGCCACGTGCGTTACGCAGCGTGGCTATCTTGTTTATGTTTACGCTTAACTTGGTCATCGTGATACAAAAGTAGCAAAAAGCGCTGAAATTCGTAAAGAAATGATTACTTTTGTAGTCTTGATATGAAAATCGGATATTACATAAAGAAACCTGCTCTCAGAGGGGACCGCCGTATCGACGATCTGCTCTCCCGTCTGGGTGGAGCCGGTATCGAAATGTATGAAATCCGATGCCGTGAATGCGTGCAGCCGGACACCACCATGGTGCTTAGTTTCGGCGGCGACGGCACTTTCCTGAGCGCAGCCCACAGGGTATGCGAAGCCGGCCTTCCCATACTCGGGGTCAACTTCGGGCGCATGGGATTCCTGGCCGCCAATTCGGTAGGGGACGTAGCCGACGCCATCCTTTCCAAGAGCTGGACCGTCGAAGAGCTGGACATGCTCCAGGTCAGCTGCGAGGGAGTGGATATCCCGGACCTGTGGCCCTACGCCGTGAACGAACTCGGCTTGCATAGGGACAGCGCCGCAATGCTCGGCGTGGATGTCACCCTGGACGGAAACAGCCTTCCTACTTATTGGGCCGACGGCCTGCTGGTCGCCACCGGCGCCGGATCGACGGCATACAATCTGAGTGCTGGAGGTCCTATCTGCATCCCGGCCTCCCATGTACGCGTAATCACCCCGGTAGCTCCCCACAACTTGAACCTGCGCCCTATGGTGGTGCCTGGAAACGCAGTCGTGGAGCTCCGTGGCAATTCACGCAGCGGAAACATGGTGCTCAGCCTCGACAATCGCAGCTACAGCATCCCCTGCGGTACTACGCTCAAGGTCAGTACTGCACCATTCCCCCTGAGGCGGGTGAGCCTCGGAAAGTCGAATTTCATCGATGCCCTCAAGAGCCGTTTCTTCTGGGGGCAGGATGTCCGTAATACCGCCCTTTGATATGCAGCTTCCTGACAGACTCCCCAAACATATCTCTATAATCATGGACGGAAATGGCCGTTGGGCCAAGGAGCGTGGCAAAGAACGGGTGTTCGGCCATGCCGAGGGTATCGAAAGCGTAAGGGTCGTTACCGAAGCTTGCGCGGAGTGGGGGATTGAGTATCTTTCGCTTTTCGCCTTCTCGGAGGAGAACTGGGGCAGGCCCCAGGAAGAGGTGGATGCCTTGATGGCTCTTATGTTCAAGGCCGTGGCAGGAGAGTACGAGACCATGATGCGCAACAATGTCCGTTTCCTGGTGCTCGGCAACCGCGCCCGTCTTGCTCCCTCGCTCAATGAGGCCGTGTCGCATCTCGAGGAACAGACCTCCCGCAATACCGGGCTTACGATGATAGTCTTCGTGAGCTACAGCGGCAAATGGGACATCCAGCAGGCTGCCGACCGCATGGCTGCGGAAGGCGGCGACAGCATAGAACCTTATCTTGTGACAGCGGGAATCCCGGATCCGGACTTGATTATCCGTACCTCCGGAGAGAAGCGTATAAGCAATTATCTGCTGTGGCAAGCTGCGTACAGTGAATTTGTTTTCACGGATACACTTTGGCCTGATTTTAGAAAGGATAGCCTCCGGGCCGCTCTCGAGGAGTTTGCTTCGAGGGACAGGCGTTTTGGTAAAGTAAAGTAAGAATGAAGATCAGAAAGATACTCGCCCTTTCAGCACTATTGATCCAGGGACTGATGTCCTTTGCCCAGGAGGGAGGCGTAGAAGTCGATTACGCTCATCCTGCCAAATACATCGTGGGCGGAGTGAGCGTCGAGGGAAATAACTATTTCAGCGAACAGCAGATAATCTCTTTGACCGGCCTTCAGAAGGGGATGGAAGTCACCGTTCCCAGCGAAGAGCTTTCCGGCATCGTGCGCCGTCTTTGGCTGCAGCGTTATTTCGAAGACGTGTCGATGGAAATCGACCACCTCAGCGCCGACCGCGATTCGGCCTTCCTCAAGATAGTCATCGTCGAGAGGCCCAGGGTCTCGAAATGGTCGTTCACCGGTGTCAAGTCCGGCGAGAAGAAGGATCTTCAGGAGCGTCTGAACCTCCGCCGCGGCGGGGAGTTCTCCGATTACGTGGAGAAGACGGCTTCCGACATCATCAAGAAGTACTATGCCGAGAAGGGCTTCCTGGATTGCGAGGTCAAGGCCGAGGTCAAGAAGGATACCGTGATCAAGAAAGCTATCCAGGTTAATTTCGCAGTCGAAAGGGGAGTGAAGGTCAAGGTGCAGGAGATCAACTTCATAGGCAACGACCACGTGAAGGAGTACAAACTCGCCAGGAGCATGAAGAAGACCAAGTCCCGCAAGTTCTACAACTTCTTCCATTCCAAGAAATTCGACCCCAAGGAATACCCCAACGACAAGAAGACGCTCATCAGCGCATTCAACGAGGCCGGTTACCGTGACGCCCGCATCGTGAAAGATTCCATCTACACCATAGAGCCCGGCCGCCTCGGCATAGACATTACCGTAGACGAAGGCGACAAATACTACTTCCGCAACATTTCCTGGACCGGTAACTCCGTTTATCATGCCGACCAGCTCAACGAGGTCCTTTCCATCAAGCCCGGCGACGTCTACGATGTCGTCACCATGGAGAAGAGACTTTTCGGAGGCGGCAAGCAGAACGAATACGACGTGTCCAAGATGTACCGCGACAACGGTTATCTGTTCATTCATGTGACCCCGGTCGAAACCAATATCCAGAACGACTCCGTAGATGTGGAGGTGCGTATTTCCGAGGGCAAGCAGGCTACGCTCAACAATATCATCATAAACGGTAACACCCTTACCAGCGAGAAGATCGTACGCCGCCAGGTGTTTACCCGTCCCGGTTATCTGTTCAGCCAGAGCGATTTCGAGCGTTCCATACACGAAATCGCATCCCTTGGCCAGTTCGACCAGGAATCCATCATGAGCCAGGAAGGCTATTCCATGGTTCCCAATCCGAACAACAACACGGTAGATATAGTTTACAACGTCACCGAGAAACCTTCCAGCCAGCTGGAACTCTCGGGAGGCTGGGGCGGACGTACCTTCGTGGCCACAGCCGGTGTTGCGTTCAACAACTTCTCCACCCACCGTATGTTCGACAAGGGTGCCTGGAGGCCGGTTCCCCTGGGAGATGCCCAGAACCTTGCCATACGCTTCCAGACCAACGGAACCTACTACACGGCCCTTTCCGCCAACTTTACCGAGCCTTGGCTCTTCGGAAAGAAGCCTACTTCGCTGAGCCTGTCCACCTACTATACCCGCCAGACCAACTCCAACACCTATCTGCAGATACTCCGCCACGACAGGATGATGGAAATCTACGGTTTTTCGGCTTCGCTGGGTAACCGTCTGAAATGGCCCGACAACTATTTCGTGCTGTATCACGGTCTGAGCTGGCAGACTTACAAGCTCACCAACTGGTATTCGGGTTACTTCTTCTTCGACGACGGCCTGTCGCATAACCTGAGCTACACCCTGAGCCTCACCCGAAACTCCACCGACCAGCAGATATATCCCCGTATGGGTACCGATATGTCGCTGAGCATCCAGCTCACGCCCCCTTACTCCCTGTTCCGCAAGCATACTTTCGATGCCAGAGGCAACAAGATCCCCGTCAGCAGCTGGAAGGATATCGACTACGACACCTGGGATTCCGACCACCGCTTCCGCTGGATCGAGTATCATAAGTGGAAATTCTCCGCTGCCAGCTACACCAAGCTCGTCGGCGACCTGGTGCTCATGACCAAGGCACAGTTCGGTTATCTGGGTTACTACAACCGCAAGTGGGGTTACTCTCCGTTCGAGGGCTTCCTCGTCGGTGGCGACGGCATGTCGGGCTATAGCACCTATGGTTCGGACATCATCCCTCTGCGCGGTTACGAGAACTATTCGCTTACCCCTGTGGAGTCAACTACATACAACGCCAACGGCAGCGCTTATGCCGGTAACGTCTACGACAAATTCACCGTGGAACTCCGCTATCCGGTCATCATGAATCCTTCTTCCCAGATTTTCGTGCTGACCTTCCTCGAAGGCGGTAACTGCTGGTCGGACATAAGAAAATTCAATCCTTTCCAGATCAAACGCAGCGCCGGAGTCGGTGCGCGCATCTTCTTACCGATGATTGGTTTGCTTGGTTTCGACTGGGGCTACGGATTCGACGATTCCCAGAACGGCGGAAGCCAGTTCCACTTCATTATTGGACAACAATTTTAATTAATGATTTAATATGAAAAAGATTCTATTGATTGTAGCGGTATCGCTTATCGGTTTTTCGGCCTCGGCCCAGAAATTCGCACACGTGAATTTCCAGGAACTCGTTCAGTTGATGCCCGAATCCGATCAGGCTCGTTCTACCATCCAGGAGTCTCAGAAGGCCGCCCAGGAATCATATCAGGAAATGATGAATGAATTCCAGGACAAGTACGCAAAGTATCAGCAGAACGTAAACAGCTATACTCCTGCTACCCGCAAGACCAAGGAAGATGAGCTCACCCAGCTCCAGCAGCGCATCCAGGAATTCAGCACCAGCGTCGAGGCCGAACTCCAGGAGCAGCAGCAGAAACTGATGGAGCCTATCTACAAGAAGGCCCAGGAGAAGATGAACGAGGTCGCCAAAGCCGGCGGATACATCTATGTGTTCGACCGTAACTCGCTTCTCTATGTAGATGAGACCCAGAGCACGGACATCACCCCTGAGTGCCGCAAGGCCCTCGGCATCCCTGCCGAAAGGACTCTTGAGAGCCTCCAGGCTGAGCTTGCCGCAAAGGCAGCTGCCGCAGCAAACGCCCAGTAATCACCTTTAGCCTTTTACAAAAGAACTATAACCAAAGTTTAACGTAAATAATGCAACATAAGGTAATAGATGCCAAAGATGTTGTAATCAGATTTGCAGGAGATTCCGGTGACGGCATGCAGCTCACCGGGTCTCTTTTTGCAGATATGTCTGCCATCTACGGTAATCAACTTTCCACTTTTCCGGATTATCCTGCCGAGATACGTGCCCCGCAGGGCACCGTCTCCGGGGTGTCCGGTTTTCAGGTCCATATAGGTAGCGAAAACGTCAATACTCCCGGTGACCATTGCGATCTGCTGGTGGCCATGAACCCTGCGGCCCTTATGGCAAATGCCAAATGGTGCAAGCGTACGGCCATGATCCTGGTCGACTCCAACGCGTTCGACGAAGCGGGAATGAAGAAGGCCGGTTTCAAGACCGACGATCCTTTCCGCGAACTCGGGGTCGAAGACAGGGTCCTGATAGTAGCCCCCATAACGGAGCTTACCGAACTCAGTCTCAAGGACAGCGGCATGGACATAAAGGCCATACGCAAGTGCAAGAACATGTTCACCCTGGGTATGGCCTGCTTCATCTATGACCGCCCTCTGGACTACATTTTCACCTATCTCGAGAAGAAGTTCGCAAAGAAGCATCCCGAAGTCATCGAGCCCAACAAGAAAGTGCTCAAGGACGGCTTCAACTATGCCGCTAACATGCAGATGATAGCCAACACCTATCATATCGAACCTTCTCATCCCAAGAAGGGTACCTACCGCAACATTACCGGAAACCAGGCTACTGCCTGGGGTCTTCTCGCCGCCTCCGAAAAGAGCGGCCTGCCTCTGTTCTGCGGTTCTTATCCTATCACGCCTGCTACCGGTATCCTCGAAGAGCTTGCGATACACAAGAGCCTGGGTGCCAAGACCCTGCAGGCGGAAGACGAAATTGCCGGTATATGCACCGCCATCGGTGCTTCCTATGCAGGCAATCTGGCAGTTACCACGACTTCCGGTCCAGGCCTTTCGCTGAAGAGCGAAGCCCTGGGTCTGGCAGTGATGGCGGAACTCCCTCTGGTGGTGGTGGACGTGCAGCGCGCCGGCCCTTCTACCGGTATCCCTACCAAGACCGAACAGACCGACCTGAATCAGGCTCTCTACGGCAGGAACGGTGAATGCCCCATCCCCGTGGTTGCGGCACATTCCCCGTCGAACTGCTTCGATACGGCCTTCAACGCCGCCAAGATAGCTCTTGAGCATATGACCCCCGTCATGATGCTCTCCGAAGGTTTCCTGGGCAACGGCAGCGAGCCTTGGCTCATCCCTTCGATGAAGGATTATCCGGTCATCCAGCCGCCTTTTGCCACCAGCCTTCCGGAAGATGGCAAGTTCAAACCCTTCGAGCGCGATCCGCAGACCCTTGTACCCAAGTGGGCCATCCCCGGCCAGAAGGGTTTCGAGCATCGCGTAGGAGGTCTCGAAAAGAATCATGACGGTGTACTCTCCTCCGATCCTGCAAACCATGCGCTGATGGTCGCCGAGCGCGAAGCGAAGGTGCAGAAGATTGCAGATTTCATCCCGGAACTCCAGTTGGACGGCCCTGCCGAGGGTAAGCTCCTGGTTGTGGGCTGGGGCGGAACCTACGGGCATATCCTTAGTGCGGTCAACGAAGTCCGTGCCGAGGGTCTGGAGGTATCGAGGGTGCACTTCGATTATATCTATCCCGTACCCCGCAATACCGGCGGAATTCTTTCCGGGTTCGACAAGGTGCTGGTGTGCGAGCTCAACAGCGGGCAGTTCGCCAATTACCTGCTCGGTCTCTTCCCCGATACGAAGATCGTTAAGTTCAACAAGGTCCAGGGCCAGCCGTTCTTGGTGAGCGAGCTCGTGGATGCAATTAAGGAGGCTCTGTAGTATGGCAACACTTTCTTTCAAAGATTTCAAATCCGATCAGGAAGTACGCTGGTGCCCCGGATGCGGCGACCATGCCGTGCTTGCAGCCCTCCAGAGGGCGCTCCCTAAGGTTAGTTCCGCACTTAATTACGAGAAGGAGCGCTACGTGGTGGTGTCCGGTATCGGATGTTCTTCGCGTCTGCCTTATTACATGGATACTTATGGATTCCATAGCATCCATGGACGTGCGACGGCAATCTCCACCGGCATAAAGGTGGCCAACCCCTGGCTTACCGTATGGCAGGCCTGCGGTGACGGCGATGCCCTCGCCATCGGCGGGAACCATTTCATCCACGCTATCAGGCGTAACATCGACATCAACATAATCCTCTTCAATAACCAGATCTACGGCCTCACCAAGGGTCAGTATTCTCCTACGTCCAAGTTCGGAGCCATTACGAAAACTTCTCCCTACGGCACCGTGGAGCATCCTTTCAACCCCGGTAGCCTGGTGCTTGGAGCCAAGGGAACCTTCTTTGCAAGGAGCCTTGACGTAGAGCTTAAGCTGAACGAAGAGATTATGACTGCTGCCGCCCTCCACGACGGTGCCTCGGTCATGGAAATGCTTACCAACTGCGTCATATTCAACGACGGAGCCCATCGCAACATTTCCGATCCTGCGACCCGCGCCGACCGTACCATCATCCTCCGCCACGGCGAGAAGATGATATTCGGCAAGGACCGCGACAAGGGCCTGGTGCTCGACGGCCTTGGACTCAAGGTGGTTACCATCGGCCAGGACGGCTACACCGAGGACGATATCCTGGTGCATGACGCCCATTGCGAGAATGCGGGCATCCATATGATGCTTGCAGATATGAAGTATCCTGATTTCCCTGTCGCACTCGGCGTTATCCGTGACGTCAAGGACGTTACCTACGATGACGGCGTACGCGACCAGGTCAAGGACGTGATGCTCAAATCGAAAATCCATTCCGTGGACGACCTGCTCCATAGCGGATCGACCTGGGAAGTAGAATAAAAAACCAACCCATTTTTTAATAACACACATGAAAACGTCAGACATAATGGCGATGCTCCAGGCCAAACATCCTGGGGAAAGCGAGTATCTTCAGGCAGTGCAGGAAGTGCTCGAAAGCATAGAAGAAATCTACAATCAGCATCCTGAGTTCGAGAATGCGAAGATTGTGGAGAGAATGGTCGAACCCGACCGTATCTTCACTTTCCGCGTGACATGGATCGACGACAGGGGAGAGGTGCAAAGCAACCTCGGCTATCGCGTGCAGTTCAACAGCGCGATCGGCCCTTACAAGGGCGGCCTCCGCTTCCACAGGGCCGTGACCCCCTCGATGCTTAAGTTCCTCGGTTTCGAACAGACTTTCAAGAACGCTCTCACAACCCTTCCTATGGGTGGAGCCAAGGGCGGTTCCGATTTCGACCCCGTGGGCAAGAGCGACAACGAAATCATGCGCTTCTGCCAGGCCTTCATGCTTGAATTGTGGCGTTGCATAGGCCCTGACCAGGATATTCCTGCAGGAGATGTGGGGGTAGGCGGCCGCGAAATCGGCTTCCTGAACGGTATGTATCAGAAGCTTGCCCGCGAGTACCACACCGGTGTCCTTACCGGAAAGGGTGCTACCTGGGGAGGTTCCATCCTCCGTCCCGAGGCTACCGGATTCGGTGCGCTCTATTTTACCCAGCATCTTCTCCACAAGGCCGGAAAGGACATCAAGGACAAGAAGGTCGCCATATCCGGTTTCGGCAACGTTGCCTGGGGTGCCGTCAAGAAAGCCATGCAGCTCGGTGCGAAGGTGGTCGCCATCTCCGGCCCCGACGGAGTTTGCGTGGTTCCCGATGGCATGACCGCCGAGATGAACGATTATATGCTCGACATGCGTGCCTCCAATCGCAACAAGGTTGAAGACATGGCAGTCAAGTTCCCCGGAAAGGCCCAGTTCATTGCCGGAAAGAAGGCTTGGAGCGTGCCTTGCGACATCGCACTCCCTTGCGCTTTCCAGAACGAACTTAGCGAGGATGATGCCAAGGAACTCAAGGCTAACGGTTGCTGGTGCTGCTGCGAGGTGTCCAACATGGGATGCCAGCCCGGTGCCATCCACTTCTTCCAGAACAACGGAGTGCTCTTCGCTCCCGGAAAGGCTGTCAATGCCGGTGGTGTAGCCACTTCCGGTCTGGAGATGACTCAGAACGCCGCCCACCTCAGCTGGACCGCCAAGGAGGTAGATGACCGTCTGCACCAGATTATGGAGAGCATCCATGAGCAGTGCGTCAAGTTCGGAACCCGTGCTGACGGCAGCGTGGACTACGTGAAAGGCGCCAACATCGCCGGTTTCATGAAGGTGGCCACCGCCATGCTTGAACAGGGTATCATTTAATTAATTATTAATAAAATAATTACTATCTTTGTGCCGCTTTCGCAGGAAAGCGGCATTTTTGCAAACTATTCGTAACTAAATATGTCTGACAAAAAATTCAATGTCAAGTATTGTGTGCTATTGCCTATCGTGCTCATAGCCACAATTCTCCTGTGGGTGATGCCCACTTCTTCATTCGGCATAGCCGCACTTACAGTCGTTCAGCAGCGCGTTATCGCACTCTTCGTTTTTGCTGCACTGATGTGGATTTTCGAGATCATTCCTAACTGGACCACCTCCCTGCTGATCATAACAATCGCGCTCCTTACCATTTCTACCAAAGGAATAGGTTTCTTCTGCAACCCTGAGCTGGGTGTGCTCATGAAGCCCGCCCGTATCATGTCCAGTATGGCTGATCCGGTCGTCATGCTCTTCCTTGGTGGTTTCGTGCTGGCTATCATGGCCGAAAAATACGGACTTGACGTCACCATCGCCAGGGCTCTCCTCCAGCTCTTCGGCACCAAGCCCCAGTTCGTTCTCCTCGGTTTCCTCATCATCATTTCGGTGTTCTCGATGTTCATGTCCAACACCGCTACTGCAGCTATGATGCTCACGCTCCTGGCCCCTGTGCTTTCCAAGCTGCCTACCGACGATAAGGGTAAGATCGGTCTCGCTCTTTCGATTCCGGTCGCTGCCAACCTCGGTGGTATAGGAACCCCTATCGGAACCCCTCCCAACGCAACTGCAAAGGGTTACCTGGAGCAGGCCGGCATCGACGTTACCTTCGGTGACTGGTGCGTGCACATGATTCCCTACGTGCTGATCATGATCGTGGTAGCTTGGGTGCTGCTTCAGGTTTTCTTCCCCTTCAAGACCAAGAAGCTTATCCTCGAAATTCCCGAGAATACCGTCAAGAAAGATTGGAAATACATCGTAGTCTGGATTACCTTCGTGGGAACCATCCTCCTCTGGGCTACCGAGCAGCTTACCGGCATCAACTCCAACATCGTTGCGTTCGTGCCTCTGGCAGTGTTCACCGCAACCGGCCTGTTCGGCAAGAATGAAATCAAAGAAATCAACTGGAGCGTACTCTGGCTCGTAGCGGGAGGTTTCGCCCTCGGTTATGCCCTGCAGGATACCGGCTTGGCAAAGGTGCTCATCGAGGCCATTCCTTTCGGTGAAATGTCCGTCGTGCTGGTTCTTGTAGTCGCAGGTCTCGTGTGCTACTTCCTTTCGAACTTCATCAGCAACTCCGCAACCGCAGCTCTCCTTATCCCTATCCTCATCGTGGTTGCCCAGGGTATGGCAGATCCCGCAGCAGCCAGCAACGCTACCTTCGTAGCCTATGGCGGAACACAGGCAATGATCATCTTCATCGCCACCTGCGCATCCATCGCCATGCTCTTCCCTATATCCACCCCTCCGAATGCCATCGCATCTTCCACCGGACTCGTGGAGACCAAGGATATGGCCAAGGTCGGCATGGTCATCGGCCTCGTCGGCTTCGTGCTCGGTTTCGTTTGGCTTACCAAGATCTTCCCTTTTGCCTAATCGCTTGATTATGAAAAAGATAATATCAGTATTCGCATTTTTCGCTCTCTCCCTTTCCGCTTTTGCGCAGGAAAGCAAGCCCAGCGTAGAGGTCCACGGATTCATCCGTAACTACTATGCTTTCGATTCCCGCAAAATGATAGGTTTGACGGAGGACTTCTTTACCTATGTTCCCTACGATGTGGAGAACGTGGTCAATACTTCCGGTGATATCATCGCCGACGTGAATGAGTATCCCAACACCCGTTTCGCAGCCCTCACCTCCCGCCTTTGGGTAGAGGTCAAGGGATACGAGGTCGAGGGATGGAAAGTGGGCGCCCGCATCGAAGCCGACTTCTACAACGGTCTCGGCAACGACAAGGTAACCGGTACGGCCAGCATGCGTATGCGCCAGGCTTTCGTTACCATGGGCAAGGGTTCATGGAACTTCAAGGCCGGACAGAGTTGGCACCCCATGGCTGCCGACATGCCCGACGTGTTCTCCCTGAACACCGGTGCTCCTTTCGGCCCCTTCAGCCGTACTCCTCTCGTGCAGGCCGACTATAAGCTCGGCGCCGGAATCAGCTTCACTGCAGCCGCCCTCTGGCAGATGCAGTATGCCTCGAACGGCCCGGACGGAAAGAGCGCCAGCTACATCAAGTATGGCAATACTCCTGAAATCTATGTGGGTGCAAATTATAAGGTAGACGGCCTTACCCTGCGCGCAGGTGTGAACATGCTCAGCATCAAACCCGCCCTCAAGGACGCCCAGGGTTTCCGTACCGACCGCATTACCACCTTCATTCCTTTCTTCTACGCCCAGTATGCTAAGGACCTGTTCAGCGTGAAGTTCAAGACCGTGTTTGCCGAAGCCGGCGACCATCTTAACCTGAACGGTGGATATGGCGTGAGCAAGGTGCTCGAGGATGGAAACCGCGAGTACACTCCTACCCGCAACTCTTCAAGCTGGTTGAGCCTGGTTTACGGAAAGAAGCTCCAGGGTGTACTCTTCGCAGGATATGCCAAGAACTTCGGTACCAGTGAAGCCTTGGCAGTAGATTCCGAAGGGAAGCTTGTGGGATACTATTTCAGCGGCAACAGCTTCGACAATCTCAACCAGATGTACCGTGTCACTCCTGCCGTGATCTACAATCTAGGCAAGCTGGCATTCGGTCTGGAATACGAAATGACAAGTGTCCAGTATGGAGATAAAACCAAGGGAATGAACCTGGCAACAGGCTTGTACGATCAAGGTCTGCACTGGGTTACCAACCACAGGGTGCAGGCGCTCGTCAAATACACCTTCTAAGATTCTCAAGGCCTTCGGCAATACGCCGGAGGCCTTTTTTCATTGTCGCCTCGGGGCAGGCCAGATTGATGCGGCAGCATTCGGCGCCACCGTACATGGCCCCTCCGTTGATTCGCACTTTATTGTTCTTGAGAAGATACTCGGATACGGTCTTGCCGGCGTCCGGTCCGAAAGCGGAGAAGTCGAGCCACAGCAGATACGTGGCCTCCAACTCCGGAACCTTCACCTCGGGGAACTCCTCGGCGAAAAGGTCCCTTAGGGCGACGAAATTCCTGTTCACTATAGAGTTCATCTCTTCCAGCCATGCGGCTCCTTCGTCGGAATATGCGGCCTGCAGGGCCACTATGCCGAACTGGTTCAAGTCGCAATGCTCCCAAATATTGATGACGCGGTCCATGCGGGCGCGGAAATCTTCGTTGGCGCTGATGATGTTTGCTATCTGCACTCCGGCGAGATTGAAGCCTTTGGTAGGGGAGACGAAGCTGATGCAGTTCTGTGCGAATTCCTCGGAAATCGAAGCGAAAGGCACGTAGGAACGGCCCGGGGCCGCTATCTCGCAATGAATCTCGTCGCTGATGACCGCAACGCCGTGCTTCAGGCAGATCTCTCCCAGGCGGACCAGTTCTTCCCTGCTCCACATGCGCCCGGAGGGATTGTGAGGATTGCACAGGAGGAAGGCCTTGGCGGCCGGGTCCGAACAGCGGCGCTCTATGTCTTCGAAATCCATCTCATAGCGCTTCTTCTCACCGTTCCATACCAGGCGGCTCTCGGATGTTTCGCAACCCTGGTTGGTGATGTTATGGAAGAAGCAATTGTATGCAGGCACGTTGAATACGACCTTGTCGCCGGGCTTGGTGAGGGCCTTTATGGCGATGGAAGTTGCGGGAACGATGCCCTGGACGGGGATTATCTGTTCCCTGGTGATGCTCCAACCGTGGCGCCGGCCGAACCAGCGTATTACCGACTCGTAATAGGAAGCCGGAACTTCGGTATAGCCGAACACTCCCTTCTCAACCCTCTTCTTAAGGGCATCGATGATGCAGGGAGCGGCGGGGAAATCCATTTCGGCAACCCACATGGGGATGACGCCTTCGTCGCAGCTGTCCCATTTTACCGAGCAGCTTCCCCGGGGGGCGGCTTCGGTAGTAAAGTCGAAATCGTATTTCATTGCGCAAAATCTTTTTTCATCCACCGTTTACCCCTGATACGCATGAGGAAGATGAAGCCTCTTACGTTGAGTTCGATGCACATGGCGATCCAGTAACCTGCCAGGCCAATCTTCGGGGTAAGAATGAAAGCTAGGCCGATGCGTACGACCCACATGCTTGCGAAGTTCATCAGCATAGGGACCATGGTATCGCCTGCACCCACGCAGGAACCGTATCCTATGATGGAAACTGCGTACATGGTTTCGGCGAAGGCCTCGATGCGCAGTACCTTGACGCCCAAGGCTATCACCTCGGGGTCGTTGGTGAGAAGCCCCATCATCTGCGGGGCGAATATGAACATCAGTATGCCGGCGGCAGTCATCATGAAGGCTGCGAGTCCGGTTGTGATGTAGGCGAACTGGCGGGCCACTTCCTTGCGCTTGGCACCTATGCTCTGGCCGACCAGCGTGGTAGCGGCTTCGCTGAGGCCGTAGCCCGGCATGTAGCAGAAACTTTCGGCCGTGATGGCGAAAGAATTTGCGGCTATGGCTATGGTGCCAAGCGGAGCGACGATGACCGTGCTCATCACGTAGGCACCGCGGGTGATCAGGTTCTGTAGCCACATAGGGCCGCTTATGCCGAAGGCTGCCTTGATGGAGGCCTTGTCCGGAATCCAGGAACTGGTGTCCTGGAAGATGTTCAGTTCGGGACTCTTCTTCAGAAGATACCACAGGGCGAATGCGTGGGTGATAAGTGTGGCCAGGCCGGTGCCTATGGCAGCACCCTTGACGCCCATTCCGAGCATATATATGAATATGTAGTTCAATGCGACGTCCAGCACGCAGGCTGATACTTCCACTATGCTGGGGACTTTCATGTTGCCGCTGGCCTGCAGCATGCCGCAGGTGATTACGGCAATCTGCATTATGGGCAGGAAGGCGCAGAAGATGGCAAAGTATGCGCTAGCATCTGCGCAGATGGCGGCTTCTCCTCCCAGCCAGTGGGGGAGATAGGGGCTGATGGCAATGCCTATCAGGGCGAGGATGGTGCTGAATGCGAATACGCTGGTGAAACCCTTGCGCATCACTTCGCGGGCCTTGGCATAGTTGCGCGAGCCTATAAGCTGCGAGACCTGGACCGAGAAACCGGAAGAATTGGCGAAACAGAAACCACCGAATATCCATGTGCTGGAAGCAACCAGGCCTATGGATGCTGCCTGGTCCGAACCGAGGCGGCCTACCATGCCGGCGTCTATGTATTCCATGACTATCGTGCCGAGCTGTGCCAGCATGGCCGGCAGGCCCAGCAGCCAGGCAAGCCTCAACTGCTCACGGCGCAGCAGGGGAGCCCCTCCGCGCAACTTCTCCAATAATAAATCTTTCTGCGAAATCGACATAAGGACCGCAAAGATAAGAATTATCCGCGATATTCACTGGGAGTCATCCCCGTATGGGACTTGAAAAACTTGTAGAACACCGACGAGTTGGGAAAATGCAGTTTATAGACTATTTCCTTTATGGGGATGTCCGTATATTTCAGCAGATTCTTGGCTTCCAGGATCACGAAAGAATCTATCCATTCCGGGCCGGATTTGCCGCTGACGTTCTTGATGAGTTTCGAAAGATACTTGGGTGTCATGTACATCTTGTCGGCATAGAAAGCCATGCCGCGCTCTTGGTCGTGGTATTGGGCCACGAGTTTCAGGAACTGCTCCAGCACCAGTTTCGACCTGAGCGTGGGGCTGTCGCCGCCCGGGCGCGGGGCGGAACGCAGCTTCTCCTGCCAGACGGCACCGGCAAAGTAGAGGCAGGAGGACACTATACCGCGGAGGCTGTGTTTCATATTGGGGGAACCAAGGCCGAGCAAGTTGAAGGCGAGGTCGAGATACTTCATGAAGATGCCTTTTTCGCTTTCGCTCATCACGAAGCAGGGATTGTCCAATATGGATATGCTCTCGTCGAAAAGCCGGGCGTAATCCATCCTGGAGCTGGAAAGGAAGTCGCTGGAAACCGCTACCAGCACGAAATGAGTGTCTTCCTGTATCTCGTCTGTCTTGAAAACCCGGGCTATGTTGCCGGGGATGTTGATGATGACGGAATTGTCCCCTATGTGATAGGTCTTCAGGTTGATTTCTACTTCCAGCTTGCCTTTGATGCAGAACAGGCCCATATAGCCGTTGAGGCGGCAGGGGTGCTGGAGTATGTCCAGCATGCTGCGCACCTCGGAGTAGCGTGCCTCGGCTATAAGGAAGTCGTCTGACAAATCGTCACCCGTCCGTGACGGAAGCATCTTTTTCAAATCCTGCAGGCTGATTTCCAGTAAATGATCGTCCATATCTTGCCTTTTTTTCTTTTTGCTTCTTGACAAAAATAATAAAATAGAAGAGAAATTCTACCATTCCGACACAAAAGAGCCAAATTTTATTTCTTTTTGGATGCCATAAGGGCAATCTATTTGCATATCTGGCACGCAGTACAAAAATAAGTGAGATGAAAAAACTGATTATGATTCTGACGGCGTTGCTGCCCGTGTCGCTCGGTGCGCAGCAGACGCTCAGCTTGCAGGATTGCCGCGACCTCGCGGTCCGTTCTTCCAAGGAACTGGACCAAGCCCGTATAGAGGTGGAAATGGCCGGATACGACCGAAAGATAGCGCTTGCGAATTATTTTCCCGAGATCAGCGCAAACGGAGCATACCTGCACAACAACAGGGACATTGCCCTGGTAAGTAACGAAAAGGCGGCGATGTTCACCAATTTCTGCGCATTCGCAGACCAGCTCCTTCCGGTTTCCGGGCCCATCAACGCCATTGCCGGCGACATAGACAAGGCCATGCACCCGGACATACACGATATCTACCTGGGAGGGGTAAGTCTCAAGCAGCCCGTGTTCGTGGGCGGAAAGATAGTCTATTCCAACCAGATGGCCGCCCTGGCCGAAGAGCTCGCTGAATCGAAGCTAGACCAGAAGTACGCCGACATAATAGTGGATGTCGACCAGGCCTATTGGCAGATTGTCTCCATCTCCAACAAGAAGAAGCTTGCGGAATCCTACAGCTCCCTTCTGCACAAGATGCAGGAGGACGTGCGGCGTTCCGTTGAGGCCGGAGTGGCCACCGAGTCGGACGAACTGCAGATAAAAGTGAAGGCCAACGAGGCCGATATGCTGCTTACAAAATCCACCAACGGCCTGGAACTGGCGAAGATGCTGCTTTGCAAGCGCATCGGCCTGCCTCTGGACAGCGATATAATCCTGGCGGACGAGGAATCCTCCTTCATCCCAGTGCCTGAACTGTGCGAGGCAAAGGATATGGAACAAGTTTATGCCGACCGCCCCGAGACCCGCAGCCTGTCCCTTGCCGGGCAGGTTTTCGAGCGCAAGGCCAAGGTCGCCCGGGCAGACATGCTGCCCAAGGTGGCTCTGACGGCCAATTATTTTGTGAACAACCCCAATTGTTACGACGGATTCCAGAACAAGTGGAACGGGGGAATGCTGAGTGCCGGCGTGGTGGTGAGCGTGCCTATCTTCCACGGAATGGAGGCGACCAACAAATACAGGAAAGCCAAAGCCGAGGCCCGTCTGTACGGCGACCGCTATGACGATGCCAAGGACCTGATACGCTTGCAGGTGGCCAAGCAGCGCAAATTGCTGGAAGAGGCTGCCGAGAAGCTGAGTATGAGCGAATCCAACCTGGCGAATGCCGAAGAGAACCTGCGCAAGGCCAACGTGGGCTACGAGGCGGGGGTGACCTCCACCGAAACCGTGCTCGGGGCCCAGACCGCCTGGCTCAGCGCGCACGGCGACTACATTGATGCCGGAATAGAACTGCAGATGGCCTACGCAATGCTGCAGAAAGCGGAAGGAAATATCAAGTCGAACGAATAAAACTAAAATATCATGTCTAGGAAAAACTACAATCTGATCATAGGAATCAGTGCATTGGTGACAATAGTGCTTTTGATAGCGGCGGTGGGATATCTGGTGAGCAAACCCAAACCCAGGATATTGCAGGGCGAGACCGAGGCCGCGGAGTACCGTATATCCTGTATGGTGCCCGGCCACGTGACCGAGCTGTACTGCCGCGAGGGGCAGCTGGTGCGCAAGGGCGACACCGTCGCCTTCATCGATTCTCCCCAGGTGAAAGCCAAGCTCGCCCAGGCAAAGGCAGCCCGCAGTGCGGCCCTGGCCCAGAGCAGCAAGGCCCGCAACGGAGCCGAGCAGGAGCAGATAGCCGGGGCTTACGAGCTCTGGCAGCAGGCCCTGGTGCAGGAGGATATTATGAAAAAGAGCCTCGACCGTATCAAGACCCTTTACGAGCAGAAGGTCGTGGCCGAACAGAAATACGACGAAACCAAGGCCAAGTATGATGCGGCCGTGGCCCAGGCCCGTGCCGCCAAGAGCCAGTATGACAGGGCGGTGAAAGGAGCCCGCGCCGAGGACAAGGCTGCCGCCGAAGCCCTGGTGCATCAGGCCGAGGGAGCCATCCAGGAGGTGAATTCCTATATGCAGGAACTCTACCTCACATCTCCCGTCGATGGGGTCGTAACCGACATCTATCCCCGGCAGGGAGAACTGGTAGGCCAGGGCAGTCCGGTGATGACCGTAACCGACCTTTCCGACATCTGGTTCACGTTCAACATACGCGAGGACCAGCTTCACGGGATGAAAGTGGGAGACAGGCTCAGGGTGAAGATCCCCGCCCTGGACGGGGCTGAAACCGAGGCCGAGGTGAACTATATGGCCGTCCGCGAGAGTTATGCCACCTGGAAGGCCACCAAGGAGTCGGACCTCTACGATGCGAAGACCTTCGAGCTGCGTGCAGTTCCCTGCAGTACCTTGGAAGGCCTGCGTCCCGGTATGACGGCCATAGTCGTGGAATGATATGGAATTCTGGAAGAACATATCTTCGGTGGTGAAGCGCGAGCTGCGCATCTGGGCCAGGAGGCCAATATACTTCCTGGGCACGGTGGCGGTAATGGCCTTCTGCACCGTATTCTACCTCAGTTTCCTCAGGGATGGCGTGCCGTCGGACGTGCCTATAGCCGTGGTGGATATGGACGGAAGCTCCACTTCGCGCAATTTCTGCCGCCAGCTCGACGCCACCCAGTTGGGAAAGGTAGTCCATTACGACGACTTCACTTCAGCCAGGGAGGCCATGCAGGGGGGCAAGGTGACATCCGTCTGCGTTATCCCCGAAGGATTCAACTGCGACCTTCAGTCCCGGCGTCAGCCGCAGATCAGTTTCTATGTCAACGGCCTCTATTTCCTCGGAGGATCGCTGGCCTGGAAGGACCTGCTGACTATGGTCAACCTTTGCTCTGGCGCCGTGCAGAGGGAAGTGATGCGTATGCAGGGCGTGCCCGACAGCCAGATGTACGGGCTGCTGCGCCCCGTGGACGTGGATGTGCATCAGATAGGGAACGCCACTATGAATTACGGCGCCTACCTGGCGAACATGATGATCCCCGGGATGCTTCAGATGGTGATAATCATAGTGCTGGTGTATTCCCTCGGCGCCGAGCTCAAATACGGCACCAGCAGGCATTTGCTGGATGTCGCCGGAGGGGACGTCTTCACTGCGGTGACTGGCAAGCTGGCCCTATACACCCTGCTCTTCACCCTGATATCTTGGACGGAGGTGATAATACTCTACAAATGGATGCACTTCCCTCTAGCCGGGAGCCTTGGCACTATGCTGCTGGCCGGCTTCCTGCTGGTGCTTGCCTCGGAGAGCGTGGCGGTGCTGATAATAGGCTGCGTGCCCGTGTGCCGTTTCGCCCTCAGCATCGGGGCTCTCTACAGCGTGCTGGGGCTGTCGCTGACAGGCTTCACCCTGCCGGTCGAGGCAATGCCCGCCGGCCTGCGCGGCCTCACCTATATGTATCCGCTGCGCCACTATTACGAAATCTATGTGAACGTGGACGTCACCGGCCACGTGCTTGCCTTGCTGCTGTTCTGCTTCCTGCCCTTCCTGGTGATGCGCAGGCTGGAACACGCCTACAGATATCTTGACTATGCGAGGAACTGACAATTACCTGAAAAGATGGCTCAGGGATACCCTGGGAATCTTCAATACCGAACTCCGCAACATTCTCCACGACGGGGGAGTGATGATCATATTCATTGCCGCAGGCTTCTTCTATCCCATACTCTACAATTTCGTGTACAAGAACGGGATACTGGAGGATACTCCCATAGCGGTGGTGGACAATGCGGATTGCAGCGATTCCCGCCGTATGATAAGGGAGATGGACGCTACCCGCGAGATAGACATAGCCTTCAAGTGCGTCTCGATGGAGGAGGCCCGCGAACTCTTCGACCAGCGCAAGGTGAACGGGATCATCTACTTCCCTTCCGATTTCGGGGATGCCATAGCGCGTTCGCAGACCGCTACTTTCAGCATCTATGCCGATATGAGCAGCTTCCTCTACTACAAGAACCTGCTGATGGGCGCGGAGTTCGTGATGCTGCACGAGATAAACGACATCAAAATGGAACGCTATTCCCTGGAGAATCCCGTGGTGTACGAGGATATCAACCCCTACAACAGGGCCTTCTCCTACAGCATCTTCCTCATCTCCGCCATACTTATGCTGATAATCCAGCAGGTGATGTTCTACGGGATGAGCATGAGCGTGGGAACGATGAGGGAAGAGAACCGCAGCTTCGCCTCCCTGCCCGACAGCTATACCGGGCACGGAGTTGGCCGTGTGGTGATTGGCCGCGGCGCGGTGTACTGGCTGATATTTATGATAATAGGCATCTATGTCACCTGCATAGTGCCGGCGCTGTTCCGTTTCCCCCAGAGAGGGAATTACTGGGAGATACTGATTCTGCTCTCGCTGTTCGTGACGGTATGCGTGTTCTTCTGCATGAGCTGGAGCACGCTTGTGACCAGGCGCGAATCTGCCTTCCTGCTCTTCCTGTTCATGAGCCCGGTGTGTTTGTTCCTGACCGGCTTCAGCTGGCCTGTGACGGCATTTCCTGCCTTCTGGAAATACTTCTCCTACCTATTCCCTTCTACCTTCGGATGCCAGGCATTCATCAATATGAATACCGCCGGGGCGGAGCTGGGAATCATAGCTCCGCAACTGCGTGCACTCTGCGTCCAGGGGATCGTGTATTTTGTGCTGGCCTGCGTGGCGGTGTATGTGGAGAACTTCGCCCTGAAACACAAAATTGACATTCTGTCAGTTTAGAGGCATTGGCAGAACTTTTGTTTATCTTTGCAGCGGAGTTTTCCGGTTACGGGAGGCTCCGCTAAAATGATGAATATGTCAGATAAAGATATCAAGGAGGGACAGAAGTCCCAGGAGAAGGCCTCCAAGGCCGAAAAGCAGGAAAAGAAGAAAGGTGAAGACCTTCAGAAAAAGGTCGAAGAGCTCCAGGCCAAAATCGGGAAGGAGCACGATGATTATCTGCGCCTGATGGCGGAGTTCGAGACCTTCCGCCGCCGCAGCGCCGAGGAAAGGCTCGCACTCGTGGGCTCGGCATCCGCCGATACCATCAAGGGCCTGCTGCCCGTGCTGGACGACTGCGAAAGGGCCCTGGAACTGCTCGCGAAGAGCTCCGACGAGGCTGCCAAGGAAGGCACCTCCCTCATATATAACAAACTGTTGGACTACCTTAAGACCAAGGGCCTGGCCGTAATAGAGGCCAAAGGCGCCAAGTTCGACGTGGATTTCCACGAGGCCGTAACCCAGTTCCCGGCCCCGACCCCGGAAATGAAGGGAATGGTGATCGATGTGGTCCAGACAGGATACACCCTAAACGGAAAGGTCCTCCGCTATGCGAAGGTTGTAGTAGGAGCATAAGTCTATGGCAGAGAAAAGAGATTACTACGAGGTCCTGGGCATCCAGAAGGGTGCCTCGGAAGACGATATCAAGCAGGCTTACCGCAAGGCTGCCCTCAAATGGCACCCTGACCGCTGGGTAAGCGGAACCGATGCCGAGAAGAAGACGGCGGAAGAGAAATTCAAAGAGGCTTCCGAGGCCTACTCGGTGCTTTCCGACCCTCAGAAGCGCGCCAAGTATGACCAGTTCGGTTTCGCCGGCGTTGACGGCGCCGGTGGCCCCGACTTCAGCCAGGGCTTCGGCAACCTGAACGACATCCTGGAGAACCTCTTCGGCGGGCATTTCAACTTCGGCGGAGGCGGTTTCGATTTCGGCGGCTTCGGTTTCGGGGGAGGATCTTCCCGCCAGAGCGGCCCCAGGACCATGCGTGGGCGCGATATCCGTACCCGCGTGAAGCTCACGCTGGAAGAGATACTGAACGGCTGCGACAAGGAAGTTACCATCGAGCGCAACCGTCCCTGCCCCGAATGCAACGGGCGCGGGACCAAGAATGAATCCGACATAAAGACTTGTCCCACCTGCAAAGGTGCCGGACAGGTGGGACAGACCGTGAATTCCCTGTTCGGACGCACCCTGACATATACCACCTGCCCTCAGTGTAATGGAGAGGGAAGGATAGTGTCCAATCCTTGCCGTCGTTGCGGCGGTACCGGTCTGGAACGCAAGAAAGAGACCGTCAAGGTCCATATTCCCGCCGGCGTCGAGAACGGAATGCAGATAACGGTGCGTGGCGAGGGCCATTCCGCACCTCGTGGCGGCGTTAACGGTGACCTGCTGCTGTTGGTGGAGGAACTTCCTCACAGCCAGTTCAAGAGAGACGGTGAGAACCTGTTCTACACCCGCGTGATTTCGGTCACCGACGCTATCCTGGGCTGTGAGATCGCCATTCCTTGCCTGGATGGCCCGTACAAG
>JAFZJI010000028.1 GCA_017552105.1 Bacteroidales bacterium
GCCGACGGTTCCGAGGTCCGCATCCTCAATACCGTGAAGGAAAACGAGCTCACCATCCACATCGCCGACAGGATTCCCGAGAACTGCAGCGGTACCTTCACCCTTAAAGTGGATGCCGCCCGCAGGCAGAAGATTGCCAACAACCACACTTGCACCCACTTGCTCGACCAGGCCCTGCGCGAGATCGTAGGCACGCACGTAGAGCAGAAGGGTTCCTTCGTGTGCGACAAATACTTCCGTTTCGACTTCTCCCACTTCGAGAAGCTTTCCGACGAGCAGATACATGCAGTGGAGGCCCGTGTGAACGAGCTCGTCCGCAGCAATTTCCCTCTGGTCGAGAACCGCACCGCCACCATGGAAGAGGCTAACGCCATGGGCGCCATCGCCCTCTTCGGCGAGAAGTACGGCGACCGCGTGAGGGTAGTCAAGTTTGGCCCCAGCGTCGAGCTCTGCGGCGGCTGCCACACCTCCCGCACCGGCAACATCGGCTTCTTCAAGATTACCGGCGAGTCTGCCATCGCGGCGGGCGTGCGCCGTATCGAGGCCGTTACCGGCGAGGATGCCGAGGCACTCGTGTACGAACTTCAGGATACCATCCGTACCGCAAGGGCGATGTTCAACAACACCCCCGGTCTTGTGGAGGCTATCCAGAAGATGATCGAAGAGAACGACAGCTACAAGAAGCAGATTTCGGAAATCGCCAAGGAGAAGACGCTGCAGCTCAAGAAGCAGCTGCTCGGAAAGGCGGAATCCATAGGTGGCCACAATGTGGTCCGTATCGACGAAGCCTGCGACCTCACCATGCTCCGCGACGCAGCCACCATGCTGCAGAAAGAGGCCGAGAACCTGGTGATTGCCGCCGCCTTCGAAAGCGCCGGCAAACCCCAGCTTCTGCTTATGTATTCGCAGGATCTGGTGAAGGCGGGCAAGAACGCCGGTGCCGACATCCGCGATGCCGCGAGGTGCATCCTGGGTGGCGGTGGTGGCCAGCCCGGCCTCGCCACTGCCGGCGGCAAGGATATTGCAGGATTGGCTGCTGCCCTTAAAACCATGGTTGAAAAGATTTGAAAAAGCTCGACAGATTCATACTCACATCGTTCATAGGACCGTTCTTCGCGATCCTGCTGATAGTCATATTCATCCTGATGATGCAGTTCCTCTGGGTGTATATCGACGAACTGGTAGGCAAGGGGCTCGGTCTGGGCGTCGTGCTGGAGTTCATGCTGCTGGGAGGATGCACCATCCTTCCGCTGGCCCTCCCGCTCGCCACCCTGCTTTCTGCGATGATGGTGATGGGTATGATGGGCGACAACAACGAGCTGATGGCCATCAAGAGTTCGGGCATTTCCCTTGCCCGCGTGATGGCTCCGCTGATCGTCGCATCTGTCGTTATCAGCATAGGGGCGTTCTACATAGGTAACAATCTCGTGCCCATTGCCTGGAACGAGATCTACACCCTGCGCGACGATATAGGCAAGACCAAGAACGAAATCAAGATTCCCGCCGGTACCTTCTACGATGGCATCGACGGATATGTGCTGCGTACCGAGACCCAGGATGCCAATGGCATGATGCACGGGGTGATGGTTTACGACCACACTTCCAACAAGGGCAATACCTCCCTTTCGATTGCGGATTCGGCGTTGATGAAGATGAGTGCCAACAAGGATTACCTCACTTTCACCCTGTTCAACGGTACCAACTACCAGGAGAACAATACCCGTAAGCTCAGGGATACCATACGCGAGCTCCAGCACATCGATTTCGAGCGCCAGGAGCTCATCATCCCTCTCAAGAACTACTCTTTCCAGAAGTCCGACAGCACGCGCTATGGCGACCAGGTGAAGACCATGCGTCTGCGCCAGCTGAAGGTGCAGAAGGATTCGTTGGAGAGGGAGGCCAAGGTTTCGCTGGACGACCGCTATACCCGCATGCGCCAGTATTCCAGTCTGTCGCTCCGCAGCCAGCTGGATACCGCCGAGCGGGCTTCCCGGGCTAAGTTCACGAGCTATTTTGCCGATGAGAATTATCTCAGGTGGCAGAGTGTTTCAAAGAAGAAGCGTGCCTACGAGCGTGCTGCCGAGAATGCGGAGCGTCTACAGACGAACCTGATGTCTTACAAGAGCGAGGTGGATAGCTACTATTTCTATCTGCACCGTACCAATATCGAGCTTATGAAGAAGTTTGCTCAGGCCTTGGCTTGTTTGCTGCTTTTCTTCATCGGAGCGCCTCTGGGGGCCTTTGTGCGCAAGGGTTCGCTTGGCGTGAGTGCCATTATTTCGGTGCTGTTCTTCGTGTTCTATTGGGTGGTGGACATCACTGGTACCAAGCTTGCCCGCGACGGCGCCATCGGTGCTCCTCTTGGGGCTTTCATCTCTGCCGTGGTGCTGGGGCCCATAGGGGCCTATCTGACTTCGCGAGCCATCAAGGATGCGACGCTTTTCAGCAATGATTCTTTGTTGAATTACTGGCGTAAGCTCAAGAGCAAGGTGGGGCGTTTCTTCCGTCCTCCCAAGATTGTTTTCATGGGTACTCCCGAGTTTGCGGTTGCGTCTTTGGATGCCCTTATCAAGGCCCGTTACAAGGTTGTGGGTGTGGTTACGGTTGCGGATAAGCCTAGCGGGCGTGGTCTGGAGGTGCATGAAAGTGCGGTCAAGAAGTATGCTGTGGAGCATGGGCTTCCTGTGCTTCAGCCGCTTAAGATGAAGGATCCTGAGTTCCTGGCGCAGTTGGCTGCTTGGAAGGCGGATCTTTTCGTGGTGGTGGCGTTCCGTATGCTTCCCGAGGAGGTGTGGGCTATGCCTCGTCTGGGTACTTTCAATTTGCATGCGGCTTTGCTTCCTCAGTATCGTGGTGCGGCTCCTATCAACTGGGCTGTCATCAATGGTGAGCGTATTACCGGCGTGACTACGTTCATGATCGATAAGGATATCGATACGGGTGGTATCATCCTTCGTCATGAGGTGCGTATTGGTCGTGATGATACTGCGGGTGATGTGCATGACCGGCTTATGGAGGTTGGTGCTTCGCTTGTGGTGGAGACTACTGAGGGTATTATCCAGCATAATGTTGAGACGCGTGTGCAGAGGTCGTTTATCCAGGGTTCGGAGGTGCTTAAGCCTGCGCCGAAGCTTACGAAGGAGAATAC
>JAFZJI010000029.1 GCA_017552105.1 Bacteroidales bacterium
CTTTACCAACATGACCTACGACGAGGCGCGTTACAGTGCCCAGCGCGTAGGCCTGCAGGTGGAAATAGCCGACTCGGTGTATGTCCGCAGGATGAAGAAAGGCGCCGTGTTCGCCCAGTTCCCCAAGGGTGGCAGCAGGGTAAAGAAAGGCCGCACCGTGCAGCTTACTACCAATGCCAAAACCGCCAAGGAGGTTACCATGCCTTTGCTCGTCGGTTATTCGATGCGCCAGGCTAAGGCCGAACTCGCATCCCGCGGGCTGGCCCTCGGCAGGCTTATCTACGTGAACGATATCGCCACCAACAATGTTCTCCGCCAGCTTTACAATGGCCGCGAGGTTTCTCCCGGCGTGCAGATAGAAAGCGGCTCTTCCATCGATTTGATGGTCGGCCTAAATGCCGACGACAACCGCACCTACGCACCCGACGTGAAGGGCCTCAAGTACCTCCGCGCCCTGGATGCCGTGCACGACAATTCCCTGAACATAGGCAAGGTCAACTTCGACAAGGAGGTCAAGACTTACAATGACTCCCTTAACGCCGTTGTATACAAGCAGGCTCCCAGCCAGGCAGGCGGCCCCCTCACCATGGGCGCATCCGTATCGCTCTGGCTTACCATTGACGAAGAAAAGATAGCAGAGCTTTCCAAGTGATGGATACCGACAGAGATTGGCTTGATCCGGAACTTGATGCCATCCCCGAGGACGAAGAACAGGGGATGTTCGAGCATTTCCGGCTGAATGTCGATGCGGGGCAGGTGCCCATCCGCATCGACAAGTTCATGTCGGCCCATCTCGAGGATACTTCGCGTCATCGTATCCAGTGTGCTATAAAGGAGGGTTATGTGAAGGTGGGGGAGAAGACGGCGAAGGCGAATTTGCTGGTGCGTCCGGGGGATGTGATCCGTTTCGTGATGCCTTACAGGCGGCGCGGAGTGGAGTTGGTCCCGCAGAATATTCCTTTGGATATCGTTTACGAGGATGATGATGTGTTGGTCGTGAATAAGCCGGCGGGCATGGTCGTCCATCCAGGTCACGGCCACTTTGACGGCACCCTCGTCAACGCTCTTCTCTACCATTTCAATCAGGCCCCAGCAGCAGAACCATCCTCTCCTCAAGCCGGCCTTACGGCCCCTCCCAGCCAGGGGGCTGGGCCCCTCCCACTTCATCCGTGGGCGGATAGGGCATCCGGAGAGGATGGTTCTGCTGCTGGGGCGGATAGGGCATCCGGAGAGGATGGTTCTGCTGCTGCGGCGGTGGATCCGGAGAAGGCGGGGATATTGGTGCATCGTATCGACAAGGATACCAGCGGATTGCTGCTGGTCGCAAAGAACGACGAAGCCCAGCTGCGCCTCGCAAAACAATTCTTCAACCATACCACCGAACGCCGCTACCAGGCCATAGTCTGGGGAGACATAAAAGAAGACGAAGGTACCATCGACAAGAATATCACACGCGACCCTAACGACCGTCTCAGATTCCGGGTTACCGACGACCCCGACGAGGGCAAACACGCCGTTACGCATTATCGCGTACTCGAACGCTTCGGCTTCGTGACCCTCGTGGAATGCAAGCTGGAAACCGGCCGCACGCATCAGATACGCGTCCACATGTCGTCCATCGGCCATCCGCTTTTCAACGACGAGCGCTATGGAGGGGCCGAAATCCGCAAAGGAACCATCTACTCGAAATACCGCCAGTTCATAGCGAACTGCTTCGAAATATGCCCCCGCCAGGCCCTCCATGCCAAGACCCTGGGCTTTGCCCATCCGGTCAGCGGGAAATGGCTGCAGTTCGATTCGGTAGTGCCCGAAGATATGACCGCGCTGCTCGCCAAGTGGCGCAAATACGCCGGAAACATGCCGGCAGAGGAGGAAGAATCATGAAAAAGGAAAAAACTGCAATGTGGATACTGATACTGCTGTCGGCAGTGCTAATGAGTCTTCCCTGGCTTGTGCCTCATTGTGGTTTTGTCGCCCTTTTCGGCCTCGTACCCCTGCTCTGCGCCGACCATATAGCCAGCGTCCATCAAATCAGGCGCTTCCGCATCTGGCACTACTCCTTCTTCGTAATCTGGAACGCCATCACCACCTGGTGGGTCGGTGAGGCGACGGTCGGGGGCGCTATCTTTGCCATACTGGCCAACGCCCTGCAGATGTCGCTCATTTTCGGGCTATTCCGCCTCGGTAAACGCAAGTTCGGGGGCATACTCCCGTACATCTTCCTCTTAGTGGCCTGGATAGCCTGGGAAAGGTGGTATCTGCAGAGCGCAGAAATCTCCTGGCCCTGGCTGGTGCTCGGGAATGCCTTCGCCCAGAGTACCCGTTGCATACAGTGGTACGAATTCACCGGTTCCCTGGGAGGGTCCGCCTGGATATGGGCCAGCAACATCACTCTCTTCCTCATGCTCAGGGCCCTGCTCGAAGGCGAATGGGGCCGCCTGAACATCAAGGCCCGGATAGCCGCGCTGATATGGACGGTCGGAGTTATTGCTTTCCCCTTCGCTGCATCCGCACACATCTTCCATTACTACGAAGAGGTGGAGGAGGGGAAGGTGCAGGTGGCCATAGGCCAGCCCAACTTCGATCCTTATCAGAAGTTTACCAGCATGAGCCAGGCGGAGCAGAACGAGGTTCTCCTGGAGCTCTTTGCCAAGGCCGTTCCGGAGGGGGAGGGCAAGGTTCTGATGATAGGCCCCGAGACCTTTACTTCGGATGTCGTCCTGGGAGATATCCCCGGCGGAATCACCTTCCGGCGTTTCCAGGAATTTCTCAAACCGCGTCCCGGCGCCGAGATGCTCTTCGGCGCTTCTACCTACGAAATCTTCCATAGGATGAGCCCGCCGTCCATACTGGCCCGGCAATTCGGAAACGGATGGTACGAGAATCATAATTCCGCCATCATCACCGATATCAGCGGCCGTGCCGAAGTCTTCCACAAGAGCAAGTTGGTGGTGGGAACCGAACTCACCCCCTATCCCAGGATTTTCGTCCCCCTCGACAATCTTCTCGGGGGAGTCATGGGGCGTTGCGTGGGCCAGAAGGATATCGCCTGCCTGCATCTTTCGGACGGAACTCCTTTCGGTTGCGCCATCTGCTATGAATCCGTATATGGAGAATATTGCACCGGTTACGTTAAGGAGGGTGCCCGTTTTCTGACTGTGATTACCAACGATGCCTGGTGGGGCGATACCGCCGGTTATGAGCAGCACTTCAGCTATTCCAGGCTCCGTGCCATAGAAACCCGCAGGGACATAGCACGCTGCGGCAATACCGGCATCTCCGCGATAATAGACCAGAGGGGAGAAGTGCTGGAGCGTACTGCCTGGTGGCAGAGAGCCGTGCTGAGCGGAGAAGTCAATCTCAGCAGCAAGGAAACCTTCTTCGTGCGCTATGGCGAC
>JAFZJI010000030.1 GCA_017552105.1 Bacteroidales bacterium
GCCCCAGATTGAGCTTGCGTCGGACCCCGCTCTCGAACTCATCCTTCTCCACAATCTCCTGCTTTATCCCGGCGGCCAGTTGTATCAGTTCGGGCAGAGGCCCTTCGGCCACCGTGCGCTCATAGGCGTGGGACGGATTCTTGATTATGAAAGTCTTCAGCATCTCTGCCAAGCCGCTGCGCAGCTCCTTTTCCGGGAGAGTCTGCAGCACCTCGGGGAAGATGGCGGTGAACTCCGGCTGGCGTATGACTCCCAGGAGGTTCTTGAAGCCGTCGAGGTTGACGCCGGTCTTTCCGCCTATCCCGGCATCTACCATCGAAAGCAAGGTCGTGGGCACGTTGGCATAACGGACGCCGCGCTTGTAGATGCTCGCCGCGAATCCTGCCATATCGGTAGTTACACCGCCGCCCACCGCTAGCACAAGTGCGTCGCGGTCGGCTCCCTTCGACAAGAGCCAGCGGCAGATCTGCATCACCGTGTCGATGGTCTTATGCTTCTCGTCGGCATCTATGGCCATCATCTCCCTGCGGCCGGCCAAATGCTTCGCAAAACCTTCCACATTGCGGTCGCAAACCACGAAAACCTGCTTGTAATTCTTCAGTTCAGATGCTAGTTCTTCCATACATCCTGCAAGTTACGAATTTCTATTTGAAAGCCGCATTTTTTTGTTACCTTTGCAACTCCAAGCGCAAGCTAGCCCGGATGGCGGAATTGGTAGACGCGCTGGACTCAAAATCCAGTGTCCCTTAAAGACGTGCGGGTTCGATTCCCGCTCTGGGCACGAAAATAGGCATCGCGGAGAAGCGATGCCTTTTTCATGCCTAGTCTTCGTGTCCCCACCCCTAGTTCAGCCGGACCATGGTGGTTACAACCATGCCGGCGTTGCTTTCGCTGCCGACGGTGGTCTTGATCTTGCCGCGGTCGGCCCCGACTACGGAGGTGTAGAAATCCAGCAGGGTGCCGTTGGTGAGGGAGGCTTTGAACTGCAGTGTCAGCGAGGCAGCTTCGAAACGTTCGAGGCGGAGGCTGCCCGGGACTATCTTGCCCTGATACTCGGCAGCACTGCTCCAGTCGAGCGTCACATACTCTGCAGCGTCCTTGGAGAGGTCGCATTCCCAGAATCCGGCGGTGCCATCCGCAGTGTATCCCTTGCCGTCGACATACTCATCTTCACGGTCGGGGTAGTGCGCCGGAAGAGAACGGGAACTGATTGTTCCGGCATTGGGATCCAGGGTATTGATCATGCTGCCGCCTTGCCCGTTGCCGCTCCACCAGCTGAGAGTCTCTCCGCTGGAAATCAAGGCCCGGCCGTTGCCGTCGATCCATCCGTCGGCAGAACAGATCTTCTCTCCGAGGGTGATGGAATTCCCGCTTACGTTCAAGCGGTAGAAATCCGTCTTGTCGACTTCGCGGGTAAAGGTCTCTTTCCCATAATTCTCCGTTATGGTTTCCGACGTATTGATGCCCAGATACAACTTGCCGGCAATCGAGAGCAGGAAGGGGTTTTTCGAGTCAATATCCAGCGCGAGAAGGCTCGGCTCGAAAGAAGGCGGAGCGATGATTCCCAGGGCGCCGGCTCCGTCGTAGTGGAGATTCACTCCGAGGCAGGCGTCTGCCGGATAGATGCCGCCGCACTGGATGTTGGTACCCAGCAGGTTCACGGCATCGAGCGTATTTCCCTTGTCTTGCAGCCTGAACAGGAAGTGGTCGGAACCGCCGTCATAGGCCCAGCCGTACCGCTTCACATACAAGTCATTCCCAAACTGATGGAACCATCCGTTGAGGAAGGTGGGCTGCTTGAAACCGTCGTCCATCCCGTCCGGTGCTCCCGCTTCGATTGTCCATTCGAAAAGGGCTCCGTCGCTCTTGCGTATCAGGTAATGGGCACCATGACGCTCGTGATAGGTGTCGTTGAATCCGTTCATTATCTTGCTAAGCGCAGACCTCTTCGACCCCTGGGGATAAGACTCCCAGCCGTCTACAGCATAATGGCAATTCGCCAGCCACAGCCAGCCTTCGCCTACAGGGAAGATGAAGCCCGGGGAGAGGATGAGGTCGGCCCTGATGGCCTCGGCAACTTCTCCGTTCACGCCTTCCACTTCTACGTTATAAGACACTTGGACCATGGTCCCGTCTTCCGATACGGTATAGAGGGCCTTGGGGCCGACGTTTATGTCGCCTTCGGCTTTGGTGGAGGCGCCACCCTGCGCGATGGCAAGCATCTTAGCGCCGGCGATGTTCGCTTTCTTGAAAGTGACTTTCGCTTTTGAGCCGGGGCCGTCCTTTTCGCAGGAAGCAAGGAGCACGGCCGCAAGAACCATGATGGTTCCGATTAATACCTTTTTCATATTGGTCAGTCGTTATAGATTATTCTTTCGATTTTGTAACGGGTAGTGAGCGTGGCGGTGTCGTAGTGGCCGTTCACGCTGTTCCCGAGCAGAGGGTCGTGGATGCGGTTCTGGGGGAGGCCGGTACGTATGACATTGAGCCTAGGCGTGCCGTCCCTGCCTTCCTTCTCCCAAAAGATCACGGTAACATCGTGGTCCACCATGCTCTCGTTGGTCATGTCGAGTTCCAGGTACCAGTCCTTGTCGCCGGGCACGGGGTAGTGGCGCTCGAACTTGCATCCGGGAGGGAACTTGTTCACTATGCTGGCATCGCACTCGTCGATGATGTCCGGGGCCACCGGATCTGCCGGTTGGGTATAGGTCCCGACCGTAGAAGGCGCGCTGGACCTGCTTTCTTCCAAGGCGTCCAGGGCGCTGAAAAGCATGGGGGTGATGATTCCGATGGCAAGGCTAAGAGTGCTGTTGCCGCCCGAAGAAGGGCGCGAAGAACTTGCGGCACTGACTGCGCGTGCAGCCGGAATCACGATGCGGTGATCGTTGTTGGGCCGGGATATCTTCTGGCCGCTGATCTCTTCCAAC
>JAFZJI010000031.1 GCA_017552105.1 Bacteroidales bacterium
CACACTCTGCGTATAGCTGTTGCGGGTGCGTGCGCTGATATCTTCGAAGCTTCCTATCTTGTCGTTGATATCCAGCACCCTGGCCTTATCTACCAGATAATCCATAGGCAGTACGTCCAGATAACCGCTGTCGCTGGCCACGTCGGTATAATAGACCTTGCCGGAAGGAGTCTTGATCTTCAGGATGACGGCATTGAAAGCATCGGTAGATACATGGAAAGATGCCAGAACGCCACGGGAACGGCTCTTGATAAGCACCGGGGAGCACTCGAAGCCGGAGTTGTTGAGCACGCAGGCCATGATGCCGCAGATATCGGCCGAGTTGCCGGTCTTTTCTTTAAGGGCCTTGGAGGCATTGGGGAACATGGCGGTATTGCCGTTCCACTTGACCTGTGCAAGTATGGCTTTGCGGACATCCCTGATGAATCCGACCTCGTCGTCGCCTACGCTGCCCGCTGTCGCGAGCAGGGAGTTCACGTCCGATTTGCTGTTGAAACCTTTCAGGAAACCTTCCGAAACGAATTGTTTATCGACATCCTGCCATGAGGTGGTGTAGTCTTTATAGACGGCTCCGGGAATCTGCACGCTGCGGAGTTCGTATTCCACGCCAAGGCGGGACTGGTCGGGGTAGATGCAGAAGGATTCACGCTTCAGGGCCGGGACATCGTGGGCAGAATAAACATCCTCTTTTAATTGGAAGCGGAGCACGTCCCCGGGCATCGAGAAGGTCTCGCCCCTTTCGTTGTGCTTCACGTCGTTGAAAGACGAATAGCCACGCGAAAGGACATTGAAAGTAAAATAGTCTGCATATTCGACGGATATGCTGCCCTGGTTCACGGGATAGGGTTCCTGCAGGAAAAGCAGGCCCACATTCCAGAACATGTCGGAGCTCAGGGTGTACTGGACTTCGATGACCGAACCTACACGGACGTCGGGTGCCGAGAACTTGACCTGCTTGAATACGTCGGAGTAGGAGTCTTTGAATATAAGCTTGGAGGGTAGTTTGGAGGTAACGGTCTTGCCGTTTTCGCTGTTATAGGTGGTAACCTTTATGTTGAAGACCATCTCGTTGGCAGATCTGTCCGCCAAATAAAGTACAGCTTCGTCCGCACAGTCCTTACCATCGTCTTTCAGGACCTTATAGCGTTTGAAGATAGTTTCGGTACGCTTTAGTGCCAGCCTGGAATCGAAGGCGACCTTGACCTCATGCCTCTTGTACAAGACCACGGCAGAAGCCGCCGTATCCAGAGGATAAGAGCTCATTTCCAGTTCTTCTGCCGAAACGGCCCCGGGCTTAGGATTGATTTTGATAGTTTGTGACATCAAAGACGTCACGGAAGAAACCAACAATAATAAACTGATAATACATTTCCCCATATCTCAATGATTGTAAAGATTCTCAAATATACCAATTATTTTTTATCTTTGCAGCCGGAATTGAGGTATGGTGTAATGGTAGCACTACAGGTTTTGGTTCTGTCTGCCCAGGTTCGAATCCTGGTACCTCAACCAAAAAGGTCCGGAAAACCGGACCTTTTTTCTATTCCATCAGTTTCTTGTACTTGAAACGTTTGGGTTCTTCGTCTCCCAGACGTTCTTTGCGGTTCTGCTCGTATTCCGAATAGGATCCTTCGAAGAAATATACGCTGGAATCGCCTTCGAAAGCCAGGATGTGGGTCGCGATACGGTCGAGGAACCAACGGTCGTGGGAGATTACCACGGCGCAGCCTGCGAAGTTTTCGAGACCTTCCTCAAGGGCACGGATGGTATTCACGTCCACATCGTTGGTAGGCTCGTCGAGAAGCAGTACGTTGCCCTCGTCCTTGAGGGTAAGCGCAAGATGCAGACGGTTCCTTTCACCACCGGAAAGCACCCCGCAGAGTTTTTCCTGGTCGGCACCCGAGAAATTGAAACGCGACACATACGCACGCGCATTGACTTCGCGGTTACCAAGTCGCACCCATTCCGAATTACCTGCAATGGTCTCGAAGATGGTCTTATCGGGGTCGATACTCTTATGCTGCTGGTCCACGTAAGATATCTTGACGGTATCCCCTATTTCGATGGTTCCGGCATCGGCCTTCTCCAATCCCATTATAAGACGGAAAAGCGTCGTCTTTCCGGCACCGTTGGGGCCGATCACGCCAACGATTCCTGCAGGAGGAAGCACGAACGAAAGGTTCTCGAAGAGAATCTTATCCCCGAACGACTTGGTAACTCCCTTGAAATCAATGACTTTATTACCAAGACGGGGACCGTTGGGAATATAGATTTCCAGATTCTGTTCCTTTTCCTTGGCATCGGCGGAAGCCAGTTTCTCGTAGGCACCCAGACGCGCCTTGCTCTTGGCGTGACGGGCCTTGGGGGCCATGCGCGCCCACTCCAACTCGTGCTCCAAAGTCTTGCGGCGCTTGCTCTCCTGCTTCTCTTCCATGGCAAGACGCTGGGTCTTCTGGTCGAGCCATGAAGAGTAGTTCCCCTTCCAGGGAATACCCTCCCCTCGGTCCAGTTCCAGTATCCATCCGGCCACATTATCCAGGAAATAACGGTCGTGGGTAACGGCTATGACGGTACCCTTGTACTGCTGCAGATGCGCTTCGAGCCACTGGATACTCTCGGTATCGAGGTGGTTGGTAGGCTCGTCGAGGAGCAGCACGTCGGGCTGCTGGAGAAGCAGGCGGCAAAGAGCCACGCGGCGGCGTTCTCCTCCGGAGAGATTCCTTATCAGCGCATCGGAAGGAGGGCACTGGAGCGCATCCATAGCCCTTTCAAGCTTGGAATCCAGTTCCCATCCGTCGTGCTGCTCTATAAGCTCGGTAAGCTCTCCCTGACGCTCGATGAGGGCATTCATCTCGTCGTCCGACATGGGCTCCATGAACTTCGCGGAGATCTCTTCGTACTCCTTGAGCACGTCCACAACGCTCTGCACACCTTCCTGCACGACCTCCAGGACGGTCTTTTCGGGATCCATCTGAGGCTCCTGCTCCAGATAGCCCACTGAATAACCCGGGGCCCACACCACCTCGCCGCGATAGCCTTTTTCGACTCCGGCGATAATCTTGAGCAGTGTGGATTTACCCGAACCATTGAGGCCGATGATGCCTATCTTGGCTCCGTAGAAGAAGGAAAGGTATATATCCTTGAGGATAACCTTATTGTTGTGAGGCAGGACCTTGCCCACCCCGTTCATAGAGAATATTATCTTTTCGTCTGCCATACAGGGGGCGCTTTACAGTGTCCTCTTGATTTCCACGATCTTGAATGCTTCGATGAAGTCGCCTTCCTTGATATCGTTGAAACCGGCGATGCTCATACCGCACTCCTTGCCGGCGGCAACCTCCTTGACATCATCTTTGCCGATCTTGAGGGAAGCGAGGTCTCCGGTATAAACCACGATGCCGTCGCGGATGAGGCGGACCTGCACCTTGGGAACCATCTTACCTTCGCGCATGATACATCCGGCAATCGTGCCGATCTTGCTGATGTGGAAGGTCTGCTTGACCTCGGCGGTAGCGATGACCTCTTCCTTCTTCTCAGGCTCGAGCATACCCTCCATACCATCCTTGACTTCGTTGATGGCGTCGTAGATAACAGAGTAGAGGCGGATTTCGATTCCTTCCTTCTCTGCAGCCTTGCGGGCCTCGACGGTAGGACGCACCTGGAAACCGATGATAACTGCATCGGATGCCTCGGCAAGCAGGATGTCGCTTTCGGAGATGGCACCCACGGCCTTGTGGATGACATTCACGCGGATCTGCTCGGTGCTGAGCTTGATGAGGGAGTCGGACAGAGCCTCGACGGAACCGTCCACATCGCCCTTGACGATGATGTTGAGCTCCTTGAAGTTGCCGATGCTGATACGGCGCCCGATTTCCTCGAGGGTCATATGCTTCTGGGTCTTGATGCCCTGGATGCGGATAAGCTGCTCGCGCTTGGCAGCGATGCTCTTGGCTTCCTTTTCGTCGGTGAGCACGTTGAACTTCTCACCTGCAGCAGGAGCACCGTTAAGGCCGAGGACGGACACAGGAGTTGAAGGACCGGCCTCCATCACGCGCTGCCCGCGCTCGTTGAACATGCTCTTCACACGGCCGAAGTAGCTCCCGCTCAGCATTATGTCGCCCTGATGCAGGGTTCCGTTCTGCACGAGGATGGTGGCCAGATATCCACGGCCCTTGTCGAGCGAGGATTCGATGACCGCACCCTGGGCCAGCCTGTTGGGGTTGGCCTTGAGGTTCAGAAGATCGGCCTCGAGAAGCACCTTCTCGAGAAGTTTGTCCACATTCAGGCCGTGCTTTGCGGAGATCTCCTGGCACTGATACTTGCCACCCCAGGCCTCGGTGAGGATGTTCATCTGGGAGAGTTGCTGGTAGATCTTGTCGGCAGAAGCACCGGGCTTATCTATCTTGTTGATAGCGAATACCATGGGAACGCCGGCAGCCTGGGCATGGTTGATAGCCTCAACTGTCTGGGGCATCACGGCGTCGTCGGCTGCGATGATGATGATTGCAAGGTCGGTCATCTGGGCACCACGGGCACGCATGGCCGTAAAGGCTTCGTGTCCAGGAGTATCGAGGAAGGTTATACGGCGGCCATCTTCGAGGCGCACGTTGTATGCACCGATGTGCTGGGTAATACCACCGGCCTCACCGGCAATGACGTTGGTCTTGCGGATATAGTCGAGCAACGAGGTCTTACCATGGTCGACGTGACCCATGACGGTAATTACAGGAGGACGGGATACGAGGTCTTCCTCGCGATCGGCCTCCTCGGCGGCCTCGATTTCGTTGGTAAGCTCGGCACCGACGAATTCGACCTTGTAACCGAACTCCTCTGCCACCAGCACCAGGGCCTCTGCGTCGAGACGCTGGTTGATGGAAACCATCAGACCAAGGCTCATGCAGGCACCTATGACATTGTTGACGGGAGTGTTATTCATGAGCGTGGCAAGGTCGTTTACCGTAACGAACTCGGTTACCTTAAGCACCTTCTTGTCGGCAGATGCCTGTTCAAGCTCTTCCTGAGTGCGCTGGGCGGCAAGTTCACGTTTCTCCTTGCGGTACTTAGCACCGAAGTTGTTCTTCTTGCCTTCGTTCATCTTGGCGTAGGTCTCCTTGACCTGCTTCTGGATCTCCTTCTGCATCTCTTCGAGCTCGGCCTCGGTCATCGCAGGTTTGAAGCGATCGCGCTTGCGTCCCTTGCCGCCGCCCTGCTGGGCTGCAGGTTTTTCCTTCTTGGCATTACGCTCTATGTTGGCACCGGCCTTGGCGACATCCACTTTCTGGGTACCCTTGGCGATGCGTTCGCGTTTCTTTGCGGGTTTCTTGTCGAACTGGGAAAGATCTATCTTGCCCACGACCTTGAAACCGTCGTCCTTCTTGGCCGCAGGGGTCGTTTCGGCCTTGACAGGTTCGGGTTCAGGTTTGGCGGCAGGGGCAGACTCGGGCACCTTCACGGGCTCGGGTTCAGGCTCGGCAACCGGCTCGGGTTCCGGTTCCGGTTCGGGCTCAGGCTCGACCACGGACTCGGCCACGGGCTCCGGCTCCACGACAGGTTCCGGCTCCGGCTCGGGTACGGGCTCCGGTTCGGGTGCCGGTTCGGGTGCGGCGACGACTTCGGGCTCGGGTTCCGGTTCGGGAACGCTCTCCACGGCCTTGGCCTCTGACTTCTTGTGCGAAAGGGTGTTGGTACGCACGATCACACGCTCCTCCTCTTCTTCCTCAGCCATCTGCTCGTCCTTCTTCTTGCCAGTATTCTCAAGAATGTCCGACATCTTTATAGCCCTCTCGTTTGCCTCTTCGGCAGCCTTGAGGTCGGCGCCGAACTGCCTCTGGATAGCGGGCATGTATTCGTCGGAGACCTTTGCGTTAGGGTTCTCCTCAACATCCGCTCCCTGAGCTTTGAGAAAGTCTACGATGTCTTGCAGTCCGATATTGAACTGCCGCATTATTTTATTCAGTCTGATTTCTGCCATATATTAACCCCTTTTCTTTCTAAATGTTAGTCTTCAAATTCCGCGGAAAGGATGCTGCGGACGTCCTCTACGGTCTCGATGTCGAGGTCGGCCCTCTTGGCGAGATCCTCAGGATCGATGGCGAGGACTGCACGTGCAGTGTCGCATCCGATGCCCTTGAGTTTCTCGATGACCCAACCGTCGATGGTACGGCCGTATTCAGGATTGGTGAACTCTTCGAGTGCCACATCGTCCTCCTCGGCTGCAATCTCTCCCTTAGGAGTCTCGCGCCAGACTTCGATTTCGCGGCCCACAAGCATACCGGCAAGCTGGACGTTCACGCCACCACGGCCGATACCCTTCTGCACCTCTTCGGGAAGCATGTACACCTTCACCTTATCCTCGGGGCTCTCGCCCATATCGATAGATGACACGCGTGCGGGCGTGAGTGCGCGCTGGATGAGGAGTTTCGGGTTGGAAGACCACTGGAGCACGTCGATGTTCTCGTTGCGGAGTTCGCGGACGATACCGATCACGCGGCCACCCTTGACACCGATGCAAGCTCCGATAGGATCGATACGCTCGTCGTAGGACTCCACTGCAACCTTGGCACGCTCGCCGGGTACGCGGACAACCTTCTTGATGGTGATGAGGCCGTCGGCGATTTCGGGAACCTCCATCTCGAAGAGACGGGCCAGGAAGTCGGGATCGATTCGGGAAAGGGTGATGTAAGGAGTGGTATTGTTACGCATCTCCACCTTCTTGATGATGGCGCGTACGGTGTCGTTCTTCTTGAAGCGCTCGCCAGGGATCTGCTCCTCCTTGGGTATGTGGAGCTCGTTGCCGTCCTCGTCGAGGAGCAGCACTTCGCGGGACCAGGTCTGGTAGATTTCACCGGTGAATACCTCGCCGACCTTCTCGGAGTACTTCTTGTAAACGTTCGCTTTTTCGATATCCATGATACGGCCCTGGAGATTCTGACGGATGTTCAGGATACCACGGCGGCCGAATGCTGCGAGAGGGAGTTTCTTTGCGTAGGTATCCCCGATCTCGTAGTCGTCATCACCGCTGTCCTTGCGCACCTCTTCGATGGTCATCTCGGCAGCGGGATTCTCCACGGTCTCGACGATCTCGAAGTTCTGATAGATCTCGCAAGTTCCCTTGTCGACGTTTACGATGACATCGAAGTTGTCGGCAGAGCCATAAGTCTTGGCGATCTGGGTAAGGAACACGTCTTTGAGCACGCCCATCATTACAGGGCGGTCGATGTTCTTCTCTTCCTTGAAGTCCTTGAAGGCATCAATCAGAGTTACTTTTTCTTCTTTGTTCATTTATCTGAGTATTTGTTATTAGTCACGGGACAGCATCTGGTCGGCTTCTTCGGAGCTGATGCCTGCGGTGCCTACCGTCAGGGCATAGTCTTCGATATCACGGTCGAAAGCGGCAAGGACTGCACGGTGTACGTACTCGCAGTCGGCGAGATCGGCGCCACCTTCCTTGTCGATGGTTACCTCGATGTTGTTGTCGTCGTCGAGTTCGAGGGCGACGATGCTGCAGGCGCGCTCTGCGGCGGCCTTTTCCAGTACTGGCTGAAGTTCTTTCTTTTCCATAATTACAACAAAAAATAGAGGACCTTGCGGCCTCTATCTCGTTCACGAGTGCAAAGTTAAGAATTTTTGGATAAAAAACAAAAATAGCCTACATTCGTGCGTGGATTTACGCGATTTCATAATCGAGCACGAAAACGACGATCTGTCGTCGCTGGTGCTGCATCGTGACCGTTGGCCGGGCATCGATGCCGGGCTTGCGGCAGAGTGCATCGCCTCGCGCCGGAAATTGCGTTTCAAAGTACCTGAATGGTACGCCGATCCTGCCATCATCTGTCCGTTTTCCCTTAGTGCCGAGCAGTGCAGCAGCACCGCCACCGCCGCGTATAAAGCCGCCATAGCGACAGGCGGGGCGTACCGTTCGCGGAAGTTTTTTGAGCGGGCCTCGTGCGTGGCGGTAGCGGAGCGAACGGCACCCCCGCCTTCGCAGAAGGCGCTGCGTGTAGCGGATCTGACGGGAGGTCTGGGGGTGGATTGCTGGCAGTTTTCGAAAGTGGCAACCGCCGTACTGTACAACGAGATGAACCCGGTGCTGGCCGAAGCGGCAAAGGCCAATCTGGAACGCCTCGGATGCGATAATATAGAATTCAGCGGCATCTGCATCTCTGCTGAAACCCTTCCGGCGCTGTTGGACTCATTCGAACCCGACCTTGTCTTCGCCGATCCCGCACGCAGGGTAGAAGGCCGCAAGGTCTTCCTTCCCGAAGACTGCTCCCCCGACATCCTGACCCTGCAGGATATGATCCTGGACCGGGGATGCTGCATGCTGGTCAAGCTCTCCCCCATGGCAGACATCTCGCTGATGCTCAGAAAGTTCCACTGTGTAAAGGAATTGCATGTCGTGGAGGCCGACGGCGAATGCAAGGAGTTGCTTTTGTTGATGGAGCCGGGCTTCGACGGGGAATGTACGCTGGTGGCTGTGAACGCCAGCCGCTCCGTTCCGCCGGACTCCACCGGCGATATCCGTTTTACCATCAGCGAAGAAAAAGCGGCCGAGCCCTCTTTCATCTCCCGGGAACCCGAACCAGGCCAGCTCCTTTTCGAACCCGGGGCCGCACTCTCCAAGAGCGGGGCATTCAATCTGATTTCCGCGCGCTTCGGCCTTGAGAAACTCGGGAAGGATGCCCACCTGTACCTGTCGTCCGGAATCCATCCGGAACTGGAAGGCCTGGGCAAATTCTTCGAAATCCTGGAAACCGCCCCCTTCGGAAAGCCGGCGCTACGCGACTTCGCCACCCGCTGGCCCGACGCTGACGTCACCGCCCGCGCCCTGCCCATCAACAGCAAGGCACTGCAGGAAAAACTAAAGTCGGGATCAAAGAAAAAACAGAACTCCGACAGCCATATCCATATTTTCGGCGTCGGAACTTTCATCGGACGGCTGCTTATCGCAGCCAGCAGATAGACTCGGGGCCTTCGTTGAACAGGAGGTCCATTATGGACAGGCCGGGGACGAAGCCGAATTTGTCGCGGAATACCTGCCAGTAGGGACGCTCCAGGCCCAGGTCCCGCATTATCGTATTCGGCCTCTTCGGATGGATCACGCTTCGGTAATCCCCTCCGGCAAGAATACCATCCCCTGCGGATGCTCCCAGGTCGGGGACGAACGCGGCGGTTTCGCGGATTTCAGGGGCGATGCCGATCTTGGCGCAGAAGAAATCGATGATGCGGCGGTTGAGTTCCCAGAGAGTGGAGGGATGGGAATCCAGTATCCCGAACAGGGCATCGCGATAATAAACGAAGAAAGGCGAAGAATAATACGCCGACTCTATGGCACGCTCCGTACGCTGCACCCACGGCGTAGAATACTCCACCCTGATCTCCTTGATAGGCAACGCGAACGTCCCCCCCTCGTGCACCACAGGCACGTTCAAGGCCTCGGGGCCATTAGCAGTAAGAATACGGCACCTGTTCCTGTAGCTCTGCTTCTGATAATTCTCGCAGGCCTCCACATAAACGGAAGAATACTTCGCCAGAAGAGCGAAGTATTCTATGGGTGGAAAGTATGCCGTAGTAAGCAGCACTACTCGATGATTACCTTTTCGCGGGAATCGTTGCTGCGGACGATACCGCGCTTCGAATTCCTGATGAAGCCCAGGATCTCCTCCTTCTCGGCACTGTCCGGGAAGCCCTGCTGGATACGCGCGCAGGCATCCGAAATATTGTATCCCTGGAAATAGAGGGTATCGTAGATGTCCTTGATGTTGCGGATGGTATCGGAATCGAAACCACGGCGGCGCAGACCTACGAGATTGACACCGGCATAGCAGAGAGGCTCGCGGCCGCAAAGAGCATAAGGAGGAACATCCTTGTTGACCTTGCTGCCACCGCCCACCATGGCGTGCTTGCCGATATGGGAGAACTGATGCACCACGGTGCTGCCTCCAAGGATTGCCCAATCATCGACATCGGTCTCGCCTGCGATTCCGACATAGCTGACGAGAATGCAATGATTGCCGACGGTGCAGTCATGGGCGACGTGCACGTAGGACATTATGAGGGTATTGTCGCCGATACGGGTCACACCCTTGCCGCTGGCCTTGGTGCCACGGTTGATGGTCGCACACTCGCGGATGGTAACATAATTACCTATCTCGACATAAGTAACTTCTCCGTCAAATTTCAGGTCCTGAGGGATGGCGCCGACTACGGCACCGGGGAAAATTTCGCAATGATGCCCTATCTTGGTGTAGGGGAAGATGGTAGCGTGCGGATGTATTTTGGTGTTGTCACCGATCTCGACATCGGCATCAACGAAAGCATAAGGCCCGATTTCGACGTTCTCGCCAAGCTTGGCATTGGGGCTTACGCACGCCAGGGGATGAATATTTACCATTGTTAAAGTGATTTAATTGCAGCAAGGGCTGCCTTAGTATTGATAGAATGCCCGGGTTTGTATGCGCTGATATGCGCGCGGAGGTATCCGCCGGCAAGACGGATGTCACCGATAAGATCCAGCAGTTTGTGGCGCCCGCATTCATCGGGGAAGTTAAGCACAAGATTGCTGAGATAGCCCTGAGGAGTGACCGACAGCCTGGGCTGCTTGAAAAGCTCTGCCATGCTGTCCAGCACCGCATCGTCGACAGGATGTTCGACGACCACGATGGCATTGTCCACATCCCCACCCTTCACGAGCCCCTGGCTGGCCAGGAACTGCACTTCGTGGAAGAAGCAGAAGGTGCGGCATACGGAAACCTCCTTCAGGTAATCCATGGACTCATCCCAATGAGCCATCTGGACCCCGAGCACGTGTGAATTAAAATCGACTGTAATATCGTATGAAAGGTGGTCGGCGGGTTCGATACGGACCCAGGAACCAGTATTCTCGTATTTGATTTCGATGGGGGCCTTGAGCTCGATGTACACCCTTTCGGCATCCTGCTCCTCGAGCCCGTCCTTGGCGATGGACTCTGC
>JAFZJI010000032.1 GCA_017552105.1 Bacteroidales bacterium
GTATCATCGACGGAACCAAGCGTTACGTCGAGGGCGGCGACCGCTATGCATACTGGCTCTACCAGTTCGCAGGCGTCGACCAGATGACCGGTCTCTCCGTATACGAGCTTGATGATGAGCGCTACTATGTCACTGACAACGGTGCAGCTGACGGTAACATCATTTATGGAACCGCCGAGGATGAGGAAGGCAACGCCCACTCCCTGATGGATCCCAAGAACTACACAGTGATCAATGGCGTCCCTTATGTATGGAACGCCGGTACCTATGGCAAGAAGGACTGGTCCGGCACCGCAACCCCGAAGGTCAACGGCAGTTTCGGATTTGACGTCAGCTTCAAGGGCATCACCCTCTCTTCCCTCTTCACCTACGCTCTCGGAGCAAAGGTCTACGACGGTATTTATGCCGGAAAGATGGGCGCAAGCGCCAATCCCAGCAGCGTCCACGAGGACAATCTCAAGGGATGGACCGGCATTCCTGCCGGAATGACCGAAACCAGCCCCGACCGTATTGACCCGAACGGCATCCCGATGATCTATACATTCACCACCTATGGCGGTTCGTCCGGCCCCACCATCTCCAATGACGCCGGCACCTCGACCCGTTGGCTGACCTCCGGCAACTATCTTGTCGTGAAGAACATCGCCCTCAGCTACGAGCTTCCCAAGCGCTGGCTCACCCCGCTCGAGATCCAGGGTCTTTCCCTTACCGCCGCCTGCGAGAACCTCTTTACCAAGGCTGCCCGCAAAGGTCTCAACCCTCAGTACAGCTTCGGCGGCGTGACGAGCACCAACACCTTCGTCACCGCACGCGTCTTCACCGCAGGTATCAATGTCAGATTCTAATTTAAAGAGATGAAAGCCATGAAACATATCATCAGAATCTCCCTTATCGCCGCAGTCCTTTCACTCGCCATCGCTTGTGAAAAGGACTATATGGAGACCGCTCCGGAGAGTTCCACCTCACCGGCCACCATCTTCTCCTCGACCACTAACGTCCCTCTCGCCATCAACGGCCTCTGCAAGATGATGACGAGCCAGTACCTGAGCACCCAGGGTCTGAACGGTGAAGGTTCCATCAAGACCTGGTACGGCAACTTCGGAAACGACCTCCAGCGTTGCAACCAGACCGGCTGGGCCGCACTCTGGAATCACACTTACAACGAGAATGTCAACTCAACATACCTGATCTATCCTTGGTATTACTACTACAAACTCATAGGCAACGCCAACCAGGTCATCGAGAACGTCGACAACGCGGAAGGCTCCGAGGCCGAGCGCAATTTCTACAAGGCCCAGGCCCTGACTTTCCGCGCCCACGCCTTTACGATGCTCATGCAGCTCTATGCTTACCGCTGGCAGGACAGCAACAACGGTGCTGCCAAGGGTATAGCCCTCCGTCTCAGTTCCGAGACCACTGACGAAGGTACCTATGACCTCCCGCTTTCCACCCAGTCCGAGTGCTACGCCCAGATCTATGCCGACTGCGACGAGGCCATCAGCCTCTTCCAGGCCAGCGGCCTTGATCGCGGATCAGACGAGTTCTACAAGCCGAACATCAATGTGGCGTATGCCGTCAAGGCCCGCGCCGCCCTTGTCCGCGAGGACTGGGCTACCGTCGCTGCCTGCGCCCCCAATGCTTACAAGGGACACGCGCTGATGGGCAAGGATGAGTATATGAACAGCGGTTTCAACAATCCCAACAGCGAATGGATCTGGGGAGTTTACGAGGCTGAGGACCAGACTCTCTACTATTATTCCTTCTTCGCCTATCAGGGCAGCAACGCTTCTTCTTCGATGCAGCGCAACTACCCGCTGGCTATCAGCAAGGAGCTCTACGACCAGATCCCTGCTACCGACGTGCGCCGCGCCCTGTGGCTGGAGCCGACCGCAGAGGAAGCCGCCGAACTCAACGCTGCCGGCCGCAGCACCAAGAAGCTCTACAACCGTGCGTTTGCTGAATATGGTGACAAGCTCTATTCGACCAGCCTGGTCTATCAGTATATGCAGTTCAAGTTCCAGTGTACCTTCTATCCCGGAGGCGGCAGTTTCAACATCTACCGCAGCGCCGAGATGATGCTTGCCGAGGCTGAGGCACAGTGTCATCTGGGCAACGATTCCGCAGCCCAGAACCTGCTGAAGCAGCTCAACAAGGCCTTCGATAATGAATATGACTGCACCAAGACCGGCGCCGACCTTCTGACCGAGGTCAAGCTGTACCGCCGTATCGACCTCTGGGGCGAAGGCTTCGACTGGTATGACTACAAGCGCTGGAACGAGCCCATCGTACGTAAGTCCATCGCCGATGGAGGAAGTTTCGCAGCCGCATTCGCCGTTACCATCAACGTCGGTGACGGCAACAAGTGGACGTGGAAGATCCCGAAGAGGGAGACCGACTACAACAAGCTGATCTCACTTGACTAACATTCAGCTTGGCACGAAAATCGCATATGGTATTTATGATTTGATTAAACATAAATATTGATGCTATATTCCGGAGGAAGTCGTGAGATTTTCTCCGGATTTTTGTTTTGTATGCTATAATTCATTACCTTTATCCGACCATTTGGATAACATTTAAAACTTTTTTTAACCATGTCTGAAAAGAATTACAGGATCGAGAGCGACCTGCTCGGAGAGTTGAAAGTCCCCGTGGACGCCTACTACGGAGTACAGACCCAGAGAGCGCTTAACAACTATAAGATTTCCAACACCCGGATGTGCGACTATCCGGAGTACGTGATCTCCATCGCCTATGTCAAGATGGCTGCGGCGGCAGCAAACGCCGAGCTCGGCGTGCTGGACAAGACCATCGCCAACGCCATCATCGCAGCCTGCTGCGAGATCGTCGACGGCAAGTTCCACGACCAGTTCCCCATCGACATGATGCAGGGCGGCGCCGGCACCTCGGTGAACATGAACGCCAACGAGGTCATCGCCAACCGCGCCCTGGAGCTCATGGGCCACAAGAAGGGAGAATACCAGTACTGCTCCCCCAATGACCATGTAAACTGCGCCCAGTCCACCAATGACGCTTATCCGACTGCCTTCCGCTATACCTTCGTGAGGATGAAC
>JAFZJI010000033.1 GCA_017552105.1 Bacteroidales bacterium
CGTCTCGCTCCGCGAGACCCCTCCCATCGCAGGCGATGGGCCCCTCCCTCTCAGCGTGCCGAGGGTGGCAGCGGTTTCAGAGGGTATACCCACAGAAAGCGGGGGAAATTTGGCGGCTGTCGTAAGCTGTAAGGAGCAGATAAGCTATGGCAAGGGCAATAAACGGGTCGTACTCGTGGACTGCGGCGTCAAGCACCAGATACTCCACTGCCTCCTGTCGCGCGGAATCGAAGTGCTGCGCGTCCCCTGGGATACGGACGTCAACGCAATCGATGCCGACGGAATAATGATCTCCAACGGCCCCGGCGACCCCGCAGCCTGCGTGCCGGCCATAGAAAACATACGAAAAGCTATGGAAGGCGACCGCCCCATCTTCGGCATATGCCTGGGCAACCAGATAATGAGCCTGGCAGCAGGAGCCTCCACATACAAGATGAAATACGGACACCGTAGCCACAACCAGCCGGTACGCATGTGCGGGACCGACCGCTGCTTCATAACCTCCCAGAACCACGGATACGCCGTCGACACCACCACCCTCGGAAGCGACTGGGAGCCCTATTTCATCAACCTCAACGACGGCACTTCGGAAGGCATCAGACACCGCAGCAAACCCTTCTTCTCGGCACAATTCCACCCGGAAGCATCCAGCGGCCCCACCGACACCGAGTTCCTATTCGACGAATTCATATCCGCACTATGACAGACAGCACACTGAAAAAAGTCCTTATCCTCGGTTCCGGAGCACTCAAGATCGGAGAAGCCGGAGAGTTCGATTACAGCGGAACGCAGGCCCTGAAGGCCTTGCGCGAGGAAGGGCTGTCCACAGTTCTCATAAACCCCAACATCGCAACCGTACAGACCTCGGAAGGCGTTGCCGACAAGATATACTTCCTGCCGGTCACCCCATCCTTCGTCGAAAAAGTAATAAAGAAAGAACGTCCCCAGGGCATACTGCTGTCGTTCGGAGGGCAGACCGCCCTCAACTGCGGAGTCGAACTTTTCCGTAGCGGAGTGCTGGAGCGTTATGGCGTGAAAGTGCTCGGAACGCCGGTCCAGACCATCATCGACACCGAAGACCGCGAACTCTTCGTACACCGCCTCGACGAAATAGGCGTGCGCACCATACGTTCGCACGCCGCATCCTCGCAGGCAGAGGCGAAAGCCGCCGCCAAGGAGCTCGGATATCCCGTAATAGTGCGTGCCGCATACGCCCTGGGAGGCCTGGGTTCGGGTTTCTGCGACAACGAGAGCGAACTGGAAGCGGTTACCGCCAAAGCCTTCACCTTCTCCAACCAGGTACTCATAGAGAAATCCCTCAAGGGTTGGAAGGAGATAGAATACGAGATAGTGCGCGACAGCTACGACAACTGCATCGCCGTGTGCAACATGGAGAATTTCGATCCCCTTGGCATACACACGGGCGAAAGCATAGTGGTAGCCCCTTCCCAAACACTCACGAACGCCGAGTACCACTTCCTGCGCAAGACATCCATCGACATAGTCCGGCATCTTGGCATAGTCGGCGAGTGCAACGTGCAATACGCCTTCAGCCCGGACGGAGAGGATTACCGCGTAATCGAAGTCAATGCCAGGCTCAGCCGCTCATCTGCCCTGGCGTCCAAGGCGACCGGCTATCCCCTGGCCTTCATCGCCGCCAAACTCAGTCTGGGCTATGGCCTGTTCGAGCTTAAGAACGCCGTCACTCAGGATACCCCTGCATTCTTCGAGCCGGCCCTCGACTATGTGGTCTGCAAGATACCCCGCTGGGACCTTGCCAAGTTCAAGGAAGTTTCTCGCGAGCTGGGTTCGAGCATGAAGAGCGTAGGCGAGGTCATGGCCATCGGCCGCTGCTTCGAAGAGGCCATACAGAAGGGGCTGCGCATGATCGGGCAAGGTGCGAACGGTTTCGTGTGCAACAAGCCCTACAAGGTGGAAGACCTCGACTATGCCCTGCGCAACCCCGACGACACCCGTATCTTCGCCATAGCGGCAGCCTTCGAATCTGGCTACGACGTGGAGCGCATCCACCGTCTTACCAACATCGACCGCTGGTTCATCGACAGGTTGGAAAACATCGAAAAGACCTACCGGGCGCTGGAGGAATGCAAAAGCCTGAAGGACGTGAGAGTCGAACTCATGCTCAAGGCCAAACGGGAAGGTTTTTCCGACATACAGATAAGCAGGGTCTTCCATATCGCAGAGTCCGAAGTGCGCAATTACCGCCACTCCATGGGCCTGCATCCCAGCATCAAACAGATAGACACCCTGGCCGCCGAGTTCCCCTCCGTGACCAACTATCTTTATCTTACATACAACGGCGACTGCAGCGATATTTCCCCGAAGGAAGGTGCGGTGATAGTCCTGGGTTCCGGCGCCTACCGCATAGGTAGCAGCGTGGAATTCGACTGGTGCGGCGTAAATGCCGCCAGGACCGTGCGGGAAAGCGGCAAGCAGGCCGTGATCATCAATTACAACCCCGAGACCGTATCTACCGACTACGATGCCTGCGACAGGCTCTATTTCGACGAA
>JAFZJI010000034.1 GCA_017552105.1 Bacteroidales bacterium
GGCGGCGCCGATAAGTACCAGCCTGGGCTGGGAGATTAGGGCGCTGAAGTCGGTCATTGCTCCGATTCCCAAGAATATCAGCGGGGGATACCAACCCTGGCGCACACCCTGATAGAGTATGTTCAGTACCGATCCTTCTTCGTACACGCCTATGCGCAGGCCTTCGCCTGTAGCGGGGTCGAAGAAGAGGGGGATGTTACCAATGATGATACCGAATCCGATAGGGACCAGCAAAAGGGGTTCCCAATGCTTCCTGATACCCAAGGTGATGAATATCAGGCCTATCACGATCATGGTGAGATGGCCCCAGGTCGCATTGGCGAATCCGGTGAAGCTCCAGAATTGCTGGAGGCTGTCTATGATAGTGTTACCCATCCTTATGCTATGCTGGCGATATCGGCTCCCTCAAGTACGGAGTCGCTCTTTTTGACATAGATGGCGGAGATGGTGCCATCGCATTCTGCGAGGATGTCGTTCTCCATCTTCATGGCCTCGATGACGGCGAGTTTCTGGCCGCGTTTGACGGCGTCGCCTTCCTTGACGCAGATGTCGATGATGACACCCGGCAGGGGAGACACCACCTTCTTTCCTGCACCGGGATCGACGGCAGGTGCTGCGCTCTGGGCTGGACGGGCGCTTTCCTCTGAAGCCGCTGCCGCCCTCGGCATGCTAAGAGGGAGGGACCCAGCAACGCTGGGAGGGGTCTCGCGGAGCGAGACGGCTGAAGAGGAATGACTCCCGTCCAGACCGGATTCGAGTACTACGTTATAATCGACGCCGTTCACGGTGACGGCCGCATTCTTGCCTTCTACAGAATTAACGGTAACATCGAATTCCTTACCGTTGATGGTGAATTTATACTGACTCATTTCTTAGGATTTTTTCTGAAGTTGTTCAAAGGATTGCCCCAGGCACTTTCGTGGGGAATTATCGTGATGATGCCGGGCTCGATATCGTGCACGGTGTCGTTCAGGTGAAGATGCAGGGCAAGGGCTATGGCCGCGTTGACCTCTCCGCCAATCTCGGCTTCGAGGGCCATCGCAATCGCTGCGGCCGTCTCTTCGTCGGGAGCGCCCTTCACCTTCTTGCTTTTTTTGGCCTTGGGGGCCGAAGGTTGGGAAAGCTTGCCTATGAACGAATACACGAAGTACAGGATGACCAGGGCCGTGAACACGGTGCAAACGGCGATAATTGCCAGAGTGAACCCGTGAGGGTCGGTCTCCGCCATACGCTGGGCACCTGCTGTCAAGTTCAAAAGTGTGGCCATTACAGAGGAAGGTTATCGTGTTTCTTCGCAGGAATTTCCTGACGCTTGCCGTTCAGGCTTTCCAATGCGCGGATAATGCGGAAGCGGGTGTTGCGAGGCTCTATGACGTCCTCGATGTAACCCTTCTGGGCAGCCTGGTAAGGATTGTTGAAGAGCTCTTCGTATTCGGCCTTCTTCTCGGCGCGAACCTCAGCCTGCTTGGCAGGGTCGGTCTCAGCCTTGATCTCTTTGCCGTAGAGTATGTTCACTGCTCCGTCTGCTCCCATCACCGCGATCTGGGCGGTAGGCCAGGCGTAGTTGATGTCACCGCGCAGGTGCTTGCTGCTCATCACTATATACGCGCCGCCGTAGGCTTTGCGCAGGGTGACGGTGACCTTGGGAACGGTTGCTTCGCCGTAGGCATAGAGGAGCTTGGCTCCGTTAGCGATGACGGCACCGTATTCCTGCTGGGTACCGGGAAGGAATCCGGGCACGTCCACCAGGGTGACAAGGGGGATGTTGAAAGCGTCGCAGAAGCGCACGAAACGGGCGGCCTTGCGGGAGGCGTTGATGTCCAGCACGCCGGCCAGCACCTTGGGCTGGTTGGCCACGATTCCTACGCTGCGTCCGCCCATATGGGCGAATCCTACTATGATGTTCTTGGCGAAATTCTTATGCACCTCGAAGAAATCCGCATCGTCCACGACGGCGTTGATTACTTCGTACATATCGTAGGCCTTGTTGGGATTGTCGGGGATAATCTCGTTGAGCATGTCCGACATCCTGTTCAGAGGGTCGGCACTGGGGCGGAAGGGAGCCGTCTCCATGTTGTTCTGGGGGAGGAAACTAAGCAGGCGCTTTATGGTGTCGATTCCATCCTGCTCATTCTCGGCAGCGAAGTCGGCTACGCCGCTTTTGCTGGCGTGCACGCTGGCTCCGCCGAGGGATTCCTGGTCGACATCTTCGCCGGTGACGCTCTTCACGACTGCAGGGCCGGTAAGGAACATATAGGATGTGTTCTTGACCATAAGGGTGAAGTCGGTAAGGGCGGGTGAGTAGACCGCGCCGCCTGCGCAGGGGCCGAAAATCCCGGAAATCTGGGGGATCACGCCGCTGGCGAGTATGTTGCGCTCGAAGATCTCTCCGTATCCTGCGAGGGCATCGATGCCTTCCTGGATACGTGCTCCGCCGGAGTCGTTAAGGCCGATCACAGGCGCGCCGGCACGCATTGCCATATCCATTACCTTGCAGATTTTCTCGCTCATAGTCTTGCTGAGCGAACCTCCGCTGACGGTGAAGTCCTGGGCATATACGAAAACCGGACGGCCAGCGATGGTGCCTTGACCGGTAACCACTCCGTCGCCATCCGGATGTGATGCATCCATTCCGAAATTGGTGCAGCGATGCTGGACGAACATGTCGAATTCTTCGAAACTTCCTTCGTCCAGCAGCAGGGCGAGGCGCTCACGTGCGGTGAGTTTGCCCTTCTCGTGCTGAGCATCGATCCTCTTCTGCCCTCCTCCGAGCCGTGCCTTGGCGCGACGCTCTACAAGAGCCTTGATTTTATCTTGTTGTATACTCATAGTTCATTATTTAGCTTGCAAATATAGCCATAATTTTCATATATTTGTGGTATGGATATCAAGAAGATAGTGGTACAGGATTTCCGCAACATAGAGTTGCAGGAGCTGGACTTCTGCCCCAATATCAATTGTATCTCAGGCGGTAACGGCGAGGGAAAGACCAATCTGCTGGATGCCATCTGGTACCTTTCCATGACCAAGAGCGCATTCTCCACTTCCGACCGTTTCAACTTCCGCCACGGGTGCACATCTTTCGCCCTTTCAGGGCTTTACACTCTTCCTTCTGGCCCGGACACCCGCATCAGCATAAGGGTGGATGAATCCGGCAAGAAACTCCGCAGGGACGATAAACCCTACAACCGCCTTGCAGACCATATAGGCCTGCTTCCCGTTGTGATGGTCTCTCCCGCGGACGTTGCCATGGTGAGCGAGACCGGCGAGGAACGCCGAAAGTTCTGCAATGCCGTGCTTTCGCAGATGAGTGCCGAGTATCTGAATGCCGTACAGAACTACAGCCGCCTGCTTTCCCAGCGCAATGCCATCCTTAAGAACGGAGTGCAGGATTACCAGCTTCTGGATGTGATAGATTCCCAGATGGAACTCCATGCCCGGCCTGTGTACGAGATGCGCTCTTCGCTCTCTTCCGACCTCTCTCCGCTGGTTCAGGAGTTCTACTCCGCGATTTCCGGGGGCAAGGAGCAGGTTTCCATCAGCTACCGTTCGGACCTTGAAAAAGGCCCGCTTACCGATATCCTCCGCAGTCGCAGGGAGAGGGATTCCATTCTCAAATATACCGGCGCCGGAGTGCAGAGGGATGATTTCATCTTCGAACTCAATGGCTGGCCTATCAGGCGCTGCGGCTCCCAGGGGCAGCAGAAATCTTTCCTTGTGGCCCTGAAGTTCGCCCAGTACAGCCTGATGAAGTCCCGCGGGGGAGTGGCTCCCATGCTGCTTCTCGACGACCTTTTCGATAAGCTGGACATGGGCCGCGTGCAGAACCTGCTCACCATGGTGGCGGGGAATGATTTCGGGCAGATATTCCTCTCCGACAGCAACAAGGTCCGCCTGAGCGGGATAGTGGATTCGATAACGGCCGAAAGAACGTATTATGAGGCGAAGGGAGGCGCTTTCACGCGTAATGAGTAACCGACTTGCCCGCAAGACCGCAGTTCCTCTCGTGGAAGTATTCAAACAGATGCTGGTCGAGGGTGGCGCCCGTGCCACTTTCAATTCCCGACGCATCTTTACCGCCTGGGATGAAGTCTCCGCCGCAGGCCCTTATACCATAAAACGTTTCTTCCGCGACGGAAAGCTTTACATCACCCTGTCATCTTCCGTGATATGCAGCCAGCTGCGCATGCAGAAGGATGTTCTCAAGGATAAGATAAATGCCCGTATCCAGTCCGATGAACTATACATCGGCGAATCTCCGGATGGCCCGGTCAAAGAACTCATACTGAAATGAAATTTGTCATAGATCAAGCCATACCCTTCATCAGGGGAGTATTCGAGCCTTATGCAGAGACCGTCTATATGGATGGTACTGCCATTACGAGGGATGACCTGCTCGATGCTGACGCCTTGGTGATCCGTACGCGTACCCGTTGCAACGAAGCGCTGCTCGCGGGAACTCCGGTCAAGTTGATTTCCACTGCCGCTATCGGCACCGACCATATCGACATCCCTTTCTGCATCAAGAACGGAATTTATTTCCAGAATGCTCCCGGATGTAATTCAGGTGGTGTAATGAACTATGTTTTCTCCGCCCTCTACGGAGCCGCCAGCCGCGAACGCATCCCTCTCGCCAGGGCTACTATGGGCATAGTCGGAGCCGGTCATGTAGGGTCCCGTATCGAAGGGATGGCCCGCCATCTCGGGCTGAAGGTGCTGCTTTGCGATCCCCCGAGGGCATTGGAGGAGGGAGATGCCCAGTTCGTGAGCCTGGATTATCTGCTCGAGAATTCCGATATAGTGTCCATGAGCGTGCCTCTGACCAACGAAACCCAGCGCATGGCCAACGACGAATTCTTCGCCAAGATGAAATACGGCGCCTTCTTCATCAATACTGCCCGAGGAGAAATAATGGACGACGATGCCTTGCTGCGTGCCGTGCCCAAGCTCGGGCCGGTGATCATCGACACCTGGAACAACGAGCCGGACGTGAATCCGGCGCTGATTGCCGCCGCTACTATTGCCACCCCCCATATTGCGGGTTATTCCCATCAAGGCAAGCAGCGCGCAACCGCCGCCGCCGTGAGGGCCGTGGCCCGCTATTTTATGATAGAGCCCTTGTACGAGTTCTTCCCTGTTACGGAAATCGCCGAACTCGAGGCGGTGAAGCTTCATCTGACTGGCCTGGAGCAGGGCCAGATAGCCTCGGTGTTCCAATATAACTATCCTGTGTTTACCGACGACTTCATGTTCCGCGTAAATCCGGACAGGTTCGAGGAACTTAGGGCCAATTACCGTTACCGCAGGGAGTTCTACATCTAAAACCAACTATAACCATATGACCACAGAACAGCAGATGAAATACTTCAAGGAAGGCTTTCCTTGGATGAAGATTGCTGCGCCCGCCACCCCCTCGAAAGGTATAGAGGTGCTGGACGACAAGCAGCAGGATGAATGCATAGCCTATGCGCACTCCGCCAAGGTTGCAGGGAAGGTAAAGTTCGTCCCCGCCTCAGGAGCAGCCTCCCGCATGTTCAAGGATATCTTCTCCGGTATCGATTGCCCCAACGATGCAGTCCGCAAGTTGACCGCCAATATTAAGGACTTCGCTTTCTACGATCCTGCCGTGTTCGGGGAACCATCCGCTGATTCCGATGAGGACTGCTCGCATACTGCGGCCGCCCTGCTCAAGGAGCCCGGCCTGGCTTATGGCAGCAAGCCCAAGGGGGTACTTAAATTCCACCGCTATGCCAATGAGGTGCGCACCGCCCTGGCCGAACATCTTGTTGAAGGTCAGGATTATATGCGTAACGAAGATGGCAGCGTGAACCTTGCCATCACCATCTCCCCGGAACACCGCCAGCTTTTCGAGTCTGCTTTGGCTGAGGTCAAGGATAAGTATGAAAAGCGCTACGGAGTGCGTTACAACGTGGAATTCGTGTATCAGTCGAAAGATACCGACACTCTTGCGGTTACTCCCGACAACAAGCCTTTCCTTTGCGACGACGGCAGCATCCTCCGCCGCCCCGCCGGGCATGGTGCCCTCATCTACAACCTTAATGAGATCGACGAGGAGCTTGTTTCCATCAAGAATATCGATAATGTGGCGGTAGAACGCATGCTGGGCATTACAGCCCGCTACAAGAGCGTGCTGATGGGGCGTGCCCTGCAGCTGCGCGACCGCATCTTCGGCTATCTTTACGCCCTGGACCAGTTCGCATCCGCCCAGCCCGTTGAGTTCTATCCCTATCTGCCCGGCTATAATGCTATTCCCGAGGATCCTTACGCAAACGAGGAAGCACAGTTGCTTTGCAATGAAATAGAGACATTCCTGCGCGACGAACTCTGCATAGAGCTTCCCCTTGCCCGCAGTTGCAAGGAGCGCGCCCTGACCCTGCGCGCCAAACTGGACAGGCCCATACGTGTCTGCGGTATGGTCAAGAATCAGGGTGAGCCTGGCGGCGGGCCTTTCATCATCCGCGAGAAGGATGGAAGCACTTCGCTCCAGATACTGGAGAGCGTGCAGATCAACAAAGATGATGCATCCGCAGTTGCGGCCTTGAATTCTGCCACTCACTTCAATCCTGTCGACCTTGTCTGCTGCCTGCGTAATTACCGTGGGGAAAAATTCAATCTGCTCGATTACGTGGATGCCGATGCCGGTTTCATTTCTTCCAAGAGTTTCCAAGGCAGGGAATTGCGGGCTTTGGAGCTGCCGGGGCTTTGGAATGGTTCCATGAGTGATTGGAATACTTTGTTTGTGGAGGTTCCCCTGGAGACTTTCAATCCTGTCAAAGTCGTCCTCGATCTCCTTCGCCCTGCACATCAGAATTAATTGCTTTTTATGGCAGCTAGGGAAGGAAAGCGTCCCTTTCGAACGACCTGCCACCCCCGGCTAGGGGGCGGGGCCCTTTAGGGAGGGGGTCGGAGAAAGGGAACCTTTCCTTCACTGGTAGTATACACTTCAAATGCTGTTGGAAATAAATACTAATTTTTGTAATTTTGCAGGCTATTCAGAATATACAAACGAAAATCAATATGGCTACTAAGAGCAAAAGCAATGAAGAAGTTCGTCAGGAGCAGGTAGAAACCAGCGTATCCAAGTTCGAACAGTTTTACGAGAGTTACAAGAAAACAATTTGGTTCTCACTGACAGCAGTCGTCGTGGTATGGCTCGCCATCCTCGGCTATCAGAAGTTCATCTATCAGCCCAAGTGCGCCGAAGCACAGGAGCAGGCATTCCCTGCCGAGGCCAACTTCCAGAAAGGTGAATACGAACTCGCACTGAACGGAGACGGCAACGTGCTTGGTTTCGCCGAAATCATAGACAACTACGGCACCAAGGCCGGAAAGGCTGTCTACATGTATGCCGGTGTCTGCGAGCTCCAGCTCGGCAACTTCGAGAACGCTATCAACTACCTCAAGAAGTATAACGGCAAAGAGCCCATCCTCGCTGCCCGTGCACAGGCTTGCATCGGCGACGCATACGTCGGGCTCGAAGATTACAAGAACGCTGTTTCTGCATTCAAGAAGGCCGTTGCCAAGGCCGACAATCCTTTCGCAGCTTCTTATCTCGTGAAGGAAGGCCTCGCTCTCGAGCAGCTCGGCGACAAGGCCGCTGCCCTCGAGTGCTACAAGACCGTCAAGGACAAATATCCTCAGAGCGTCGAGGCATTCGATATCGATCGTTACATTGCAGCAGTGGAGGAGTAAACGATGGGACGTGCATTTGAATTCCGTAAGGAAAGGAAGATGAAGAGATGGGGTCACATGGCCCGAACCTTCACCAAGCTCGGAAAGGAAATCACCATCGCTGTAAAGCAGGGTGGTCCCGATGTGACCGGTAACCCGCGTCTGCGTGCCCTTATGGCCGAGGCTCGCAGCGAGCAGATGCCTAAGGAGAATATCGAGCGTGCTATCAAGAAAGCTACCGAGAGCAAGCAGGGCGATTTCAAGGAGGTTATCTACGAAGGCTACGGCCCTTACGGCATCGCTTATCTCGTAGAAACCGCTACCGACAATAATACCCGTACCGTTGCCAATGTCCGCAGCTATTTCAACAAGTGCGGCGGCAGCCTTGGTACCAGCGGTAGCGTGGCTTTCATGTTCGACCATAAGTGCGTTTTCCGTATCAAGGAAAGCGAAGGTCTGGACATCGAGGAGCTTGAGCTTGAGCTTATCGATTATGGTGCCGAGGAGGTTTTCGAGGAGACCGTGGTCGACAAGGATGACAACGAGAGCAAGGAGGTCGTCATCTATGGCGATTATGCTTCGTACGGTGCTATCCAGAAGTATATCGAGGAAAATGGATATGAATTGATTTCCGGTGGTTTCGAGCAGATTCCTAACGTGGATCTCAAGGAGGTCACTGCTGAGCAGCGTTCCACTCTCGAGAAGCTTATCGGTTTGCTGGAGGATGACGAGGATGTTACCAACGTCTATACTACCATGAAGCCTGCCGACGAGTAATCGGTTTTCCGCGACAACTTAAAAGCCGACCCTTCCGGGCCGGCTTTTTTTGCCCTTCTCGGCCGCGTTATTTTTTGAAGAGGCGTTGGATGATCAGGGCTATGGCGCCGTCGCCTGTGACGTTGCAGGCGGTGCCGAAGCTGTCCATGGCGATATAGAGCGCAATCATGAGCGCCTGCTGCTCGGCATCGAAGCCCAGAATTGAGCTGAGAGGCGCGAGGGCGGCCATTATGGCCCCGCCGGGAACGCCGGGCGCAGCGACCATCATTATGCCCAGCATAAGGACGAATTCCAGGAAGGTGCCAAATTCTATGGGCATCCCCGACATTAGGCACACCGCCACGGCGCAGCAGGTTATCTTCATTGCACTTCCGGGCATATGGATGGTGGCGCAGAGGGGAACCGTGAATCCGGCTACATCTTCTTTAACCCCGTTAGCCTCGCATTGCTTGAGGGTTACCGGGATTGTTGCGGCTGAACTGGAAGTGCCCAGGGCCGTGAAATAGGCCGGCAGCATCTTCCCGAGCAACTTGAAAGGATTCCTCTTGGTGAACAGGCCGGCAACCACGAATTCATATATCAGAACGATTATATGCAGGGCGAAGATGACAACAATGATCAGGGCGAACACTTTCAGCACGCTGAATACTTTCCCTGTAGCGGTCATCTCGAGGAATATACCGAATATATATATAGGGAGGAGGGGAATGATAAGTTTCTCTATTACCCGTGCCACGAAGGCCTTGAATTCTCCGAAGAAGGATTTCATTACCGGCATCTCGGTGTTTGCGATGCACAGGCCCATTATGAAGGCGAACACCAGGGCTGTCATCACGTCGAACATTGCCGGGACCGATATGCTGAAATAGGGGGCCAGGGAGGCTGCCTCGGTCAGATCGGCAGCACTTCCCACCTTAGATACTATTGAGGGGAAGAATGCCTTGCTGACACCGAATCCGCCCATGGCTACGATGACCGTATCCAGATAGGCTATCAATACTGTTACCAGCAGCATCTTTCCTGCTCCGTGCCCCAGGTCACCTATGGCGGCCGTGACCAGGCCGACTATGATAAGAGGAATCATGAATCCCAGCAATTGGGAGAAAACCCCGTTGAATGTGAGGAAGATCCGGTTGAACCATTCCGGCATGAACAGGCCCAGCGAAACGCCAAGTACTATGGCTATTAAAACGCGGGGAAGAAGTCCTAGATGAATGCTCTTCATTATCTGTTGTTTTACTTTCTTTCACAAAATAATCAAAAAAATCAAAAAATAATTTGCAAGTATGATTTTTATGCATATCTTTGCAGTGTACTATTAAACTAATACACTATGATAAGGATAGGCAATATTTATTACAGTTATGGCGTCAAGCCCTGTCTGGAGAAGATTTCCTTAAATCTGGAGGAGGGAAAGATCTACGGCTTGCTTGGCGAAAACGGAGTCGGCAAGACGACCTTGCTTACTCTTCTATGTGGTCTTAAGCAAGTTCAGGCCGGCTCTATCGATGTAGATGGCTGGACTCCTTACGACCGTGAACCGGATTTTCTCGCATCGCAGTTCTATCTTCCCGACGAGGTTGCTCCCATCGAGGCCAAGGCGGAAGATTTCGCAAAGAGCAGAGGCAGCTTCTGGCCCGAGTTCTCTTTGGGGGTATTCAACGAGATAATGAACATATTCGAGATGGATGTCCAGCAGAAGATGAATAACATGTCTGCCGGCCAGCTCAAGAAGACATGGATTTCTTTCGCTCTTGCGTGCCGTACGAAGTATTTGTACCTCGACGAGCCCACCAATGGCCTGGATATCCCTTCGAAGGCACAGTTCCGCAAAGCTATCATGAGTTTTACACGCGAGGATTCCACGATCGTGATTTCTACCCATCAGGTCAAGGATCTCGAGAATCTGATCGATCCTATAATCATTCTCGACAATCGTGATGTCCTGCTGAACGCATCGATAGAGGAAATCACTTCCAAACTTTACTTCGACTACGGTACCGTCCTTAATCCCGACAGCCTCTATTCCGAGCAAGTTCCCGGTGGTTTCATCCAGGTTTATCCCAATGCCGACGGCGTAGAGAGCAAGGTCAATGTCGAAGCCTTGTTCAACACGGTACATAAACATAAAGATATAATTAAAGGTATTTTCAGCCATGAATAAGACATTCGATTTCAAACGTTTCGGTAAGTATTTTTCTTACGATCTGCTAAGTTCCTGGCGGAAAGCCGGTGTGTCCGTTATCGTGACAGCCCTCCTCCCTTTATGGTTCTTCTTTATCTATGAGCTGATCTGCCTGGTATTCACCGGATACTTCCGGCCTTTCAACCATGGCAATCTGCCGGCATATTTCATCTCCTTTGCAGTAACTGCCATAATGTTCCCTTCCAGGGTCTATGGGCATCTTACCAAGAAGAAAGCCGGTTCCGATTGGATACTCCTTCCTGCATCCAAGATGGAGAAGTATGTTTCCATGATACTTGTGACCTGTGTCGTGCTGCCCATTGTCTGGTTCGCTACAATTTGCGCCTGCGATTTTGCCTTGTCTTCATTCTTTGTCGACTATGGACCGTTCGCTGCATTCAAGCCCTTTAGAATCATGGACAAGTTGTTCGAGAATATTTCTACCGATGTGCCATTCATCTTCAATGGCCTTTCAACCATCTACATCAGCTGGGTTTGCAATATTCTTACATTCACCCTTGGCGCTATCTTCTTCCGTAAGAACAAAGTGGTTTACACCTTCCTTGCGCTGTTCGCCATCGGACTCGTATTCACCATAGGACTCGGCATCGTGGCAGACCATTCTACCGCTCTGACCGTCTCGGGCGAGGATATCATGAATTCACTCAATACCGGTTCCGTGATCATTTATTGCGTCGAGATATCGCTGCTGCTCTTCGGAATTTTCTACAGAATCAAGACCTTAAAGCACTAAAGTATGGAATTCGATAGTAATAAACCTATATACCTTCAGATTGCAGATGCTATATGCAACCGCATTCTCCAAGGTGAACTGAAGGAGGAAGACAGGATCCCTTCAGTGCGGGAATACGGTGCCCAGATAGGAGTCAACCCCAATACCGTGGCGCGCACATACGATACCCTTACAGATCAGGGAGTTATCTATAACAAGCGCGGAATAGGTTTTTTCGTTGCCGAGAATGCCGCTGCTACCATACGTAAGGAAGCAAAGGGCAAATTTCTTAAGGAAGATTTGCCGAATTTCGCGGAAAAGGCACGGCTTTTGGATATAACGAAAGAAGAGATAATAAAGTTATTGTTCTAACAAGCCATTAACAATAAAACTATTCAGGAACTACACTATACTAAAGATAGAACCCAGCCGTGAGGTTGGGTTCTATTCTTTTTGTCTGTGAGCCGCTGCTTTTGCTTTCTTTTCGTTGGCTTGTATGGCCGTAAGGTCTTCTTGGCGTACCGCCGCCTCCAAGAAGCGTTCCCATATAAGGTCCGCTGCAGTCTTAGAAGGGTGTACGAGGTCTTCGGCGTAGAAGCGGTAATCCCTCAGCTCGTCCATCATTATCTCGTACGCAGGGAAATACTGCACTCCGACAGCATCCAGGGCAAGCAGCAGGCTTGCCTTGCTGAGCGAATTCACATGCGCTCCGCCGCCCATGTGCCGTATGGGACTAACCGTGAAGATGAATTCCTTGTCGGGATGGCTGCTTACCATCCTCCGCAGTACGGGTATCATCTGTTCCACCGGCAGCATCTCGTGCGAGAATTCCGCGGCCGGACGCTTCAGGCAGTTGGAAACCACTTCTCCTCCTTCCACCCTTTTCCAGACCATCGCCGTGCCCAGGGTGATGACGACCTTGTTACTTTCTTTCCAGAAGATGGAGGCTTCTTCCAAGGCCTTGTTGGCGTTGGCGAGGAACTCATCGGCGGTAGCGCGGGCGAAGGATGTGTGATGAGCCCAGGAACAGATCTTGCCTGCACCTGCGCCCATCTCCACGCATTCATCCGGCCTGAAATGTATGCAATGGTCGAGCCTGGCTATGGAGTTCGCGATGGATATAGGGTTATATAAGGTGCCGAACGGATTGACGCAGACATTGAAGCCTGCATTACGCATGCGTATCCCCATCTCGTCGGCAAAACAACTGCCCAGGACAGTTATCTTGTCGCCCAGCGAAAGGGGAGAAGGAAACTTGTCCGTAACGACATTGGTGCTGAGCTTAATCATATTGCAAAAGTAACACTCTTTTTTTAATTTTGTGGAAACAGACAATTATGAGAAAGTTTTATATACTGCCTTTGCTTTTGCTCCTTGTCGCCTGCGGCCCCAAGGACGGCATACATACCCTCCACCTTCTTACCACCAACGATGTCCACGGTGCCTGGTTTGATTCTACATATGTGGGTGGCAAGACAAAACTCAGCCTCATGTCCGTAAATACCTACATCGACAGCATACGCCTGGCCGAAGGTAGGGACAATGTGCTCCTGATCGACGCCGGAGACTGTCTGCAGGGGGATAATGCAAGCTATTACTATAATTACGTGGATACCAAGACGGAGCATCTTTTCTCCCGCCTGGTTTCCTATATGCATTACGATGCCATCACCGTCGGTAATCACGACATCGAGGCCGGGCATCCTGTTTACGACAGGGTCCGCAAGGAACTCCGTTCGCATGGCATACCATTCCTTGCCGGCAACGCCATCAGGAATGACAATGGAAAGCCTTATTTCCAGGTCTATAAGACGTTCAAGAGGGCCGGTCTGAAGGTCCTGCTACTTGGTTATACCAATCCCCGGAATGCTACCTGGGTCGATGAGAAGATTTACGAAGGCATGCATTTCATCGACCTTCTCCCTCTGGTGCAGGAGGATGTCGACCGTTATACCGCCAAGGAGAAGCCGGACGTGGTGATCGTGTCGGTCCATTCCGCTACGGGAGATGGGGAAGGTGGAAGCAACGAAGCCGAAGGGTTGGACCTGTATAACAGCCTGAAGGGTGTAGATGCCGTCGTATGTTCCCACGACCACAGGCAGGTTACCATGTGCAACGGCAGCCGTGCCCTCATCAATACCGGAAACCGGGCCAAATATCTCGGCCACGGCGTTATCAAGGTCAATGTCGAAAACAAGAAAGTGGTTGCCAGGGAAGTATCTTCCGAACTCATAAAGATAGACAAGCGCAAGGTTGACTCTGCCATGAGGGATGCCTTCCGTGCGGATTTCGAGACTGTGAAGAAGTTCTCTACCCGCGAGATAGGCGCCCTGGCGATGGAACTCCGGACCCGTGACGCATATGCCGGGATGTGCGATTATCTCAACCTCCTCCATACCATCCAGCTCAAGAGTTCCGGTGCGGATATCTCTTTCGCTGCCCCTCTGACCTACAATGGCAAGGTCAAGGCCGGCGTCCTTATCTACAACGACCTTTTCACCGTCTATCCTTATGAGAATCAGCTCTTCATGCTCAAGCTCAGCGGAAAGGAGATCAAGGGCTATCTGGAGGAATCTTACGACAAATGGCTTGCCGAGCCTGACGACGAGCATGTGCTCCGTATCCGCAAGCACGATGACCCCAGGAACAATCAGTCCGGCTGGTCCTTCGTGAACAGGCCCTATAATTTCGATTCTGCCGCCGGTATCGTTTATACGGTCGACATAGATAAGCCCAAAGGTGAAAGGGTGGAGATTTCTTCCCTTGCAGATGGCTCTGCCTTCGATATGGCAGCTGAGTACAAGGTGGCCATGACGTCCTACCGTGCTAATGGCGGCGGAGGCCTGCTGATTAAAGGGGCAGGTATCCCCGCATCCGAACTTGAAGGTCGGACGATAGGGAAGTACGAGGAGATAAGGGAGTTCGTTTACAGGTTCATAAACGAATACGGCCTGATCGACCAGAGAACCATATCAGACCCGAAGTTGATCGGATTCTGGGAATTCGTGCCCGAGCAGGAAGCTTCGAGGCGTATCAAGGCTGACCTGGAACTCTTGTTCTAGCCGCGGAAGTTCTTGAGCCTCTGGGCCAGGGAACCGTCCACCGCCATCTTCATCATCTTGCGGGAACCTTCGAACTGCTTGAGCAGTTTGTTCACCTCTTCTACCGAAGTACCGCTGCCGTCGGCTATCCTGCGGCGGCGGCTTCCGTTTATTGCTTCGGGATGCTCGCGCTCATACGGAGTCATGGAATGATAGATGGCCTCGGTGGACTTGAAGGCCTTGTCGTTGTCGATGTCGACATCTTTCATGGCCTTGCCCATTCCGGGAATCATGGCTGCCAGGTCCTTGATGTCTCCCATCTTGCGGACCTGCTGTATCTGATTGTAGAAATCGTTCAGGTTGAACTGGTTGCGTGCGAGTTTCTTGCGGGTCTCGCGCATTTCCTTCTCGTCGACTGCCTGCTGGGCTTTCTCCACGAGCGATACCACATCGCCCATGCCGAGGATACGGTCGGCTATACGGTCGGGATGGAATACATCCAGGGTTTCCATCTTTTCGCCGGTGGATACGAACTTGACGGGCTTTCCGGTCACGGCCTTGATGGACAAGGCGGCACCGCCACGGGTATCGCCGTCGAGTTTGGTGAGCACAACGCCGCTGTAGTCGATGGCTTCGTTGAAGGCGAGTGCGGATGCCACTGCATCCTGACCGGTCATTGCATCGACCACGAACAGGCTTTCACTGGGTTTCACCGCATTGTTCATGGTGCGGATCTCGTCCATGAGTTCCTGATCCACGCTCAGTCGGCCGGCGGTATCGACGATAATCACGCTGTATCCCTGCTGGCCACCCTGGGAGATGGCTGCTTTCGCCACCTTGACAGGATCCTTTTCGCCTTCCAGCGAGAATACCGGAACATCTACCTGGGTAGCGAGAGTCTTCAACTGGTCGATTGCAGCGGGACGGAAAGTATCGCAGGCTGCAAGCATCACCTTTACCCCTTTGCGCTTGAGGAATAGGGCCAGCTTTGCACTGAAGGTGGTCTTACCGGAACCGTTCAGACCGGCCACCAGCACGACGGCGGGATTGCCCTTGATATTGATGTCGTAGGATTCCTCGCCCATGAACGAAACTAGTTCGTCGTGGACGATCTTGACCATCATCTGCTGAGGCTTGACCGCAGTAAGGACTCCGGTACCTATGGCTTTGGTTTTGACACGGTCGCAAAAGTCCTTCGCAACCTTGTAGCTGACGTCGGCATCGAGCAGTGCACGGCGTACGTCTTTGAGAGTTTCAGCTACGTTGACTTCGGTGATTTTACCCTCACCTTTGAGTATTTTGAATGATTTTTCTAATCTTTCTGATAAATTTTCGAACATAATGGTGCAAAATTAAAATTTTTTTACGATTTTGCGAAGCACATCCGAAATGTGTATTATGGAATAATCAATTTTGTTGTTAAGGTTGTTGGTTATGCATAGTGTATTACAAGTCTTCAAAAAACACGAGAACAGGTCTTCCGAGCCTGCTTTCCAGATCAGGATTAACAAGCGTATCGCCAAGAAACTGCGTCATTGGGTCGCAGAGAAGCGTTTTTGTAATCCCGAATGCAGCCTTGCAGACGTGGCCGAAGAATTCGAGGTGACGCCAGATGCCTTGTCGTATTACTTTTCGACAGTTATAAGGTTGCGTTTTACCACTTTCCGAAAGCATCTCCGCCTGGAAGAAGCAAAGCGTATCATCTACGATGAGCCTGGATGCAAACTGCTTCTGGTCGCGTCGCGTGTGGGTATCACCGATAAGTGCAACTTCCGCAAGCAGTTCCACGAAAGGTACGGCTTTGGTCCGAGAGCGTGGCAGATCCGTTGCGAGCAGATGCGCAATTCCGATTAGCAGTTTTAATGAGAAATTATTGCTATCTTTGAGTCATATTACGATCATATGACTCAGGCTAACTACATATTCCTGCTGCTCCTGGACCTTGCATTGACGGTAGGAATCTCTTTTCTTTGTTCCATACTGGAATCTGTCCTTATGTCGACTCCTCTGTCTTACATCATCATGAGGGAGGAAGAGGGATATAGGAGCGCGACGCTTTTCAAAAAATATAAAACCGACATCGACAGGCCCATCGCCGCCATCCTGGCCATGAATACCATAGCCAACACCTTTGGCGCTTCTTTGGTCGGTGTGCTTACTACAAGGGCCTTCGGCAATGCCTGGGTCGGTTGGATGTCGGCACTCACGACCCTTCTCATCCTCATCTGCTCGGAAATCATCCCCAAGACCATAGGCACCAGCAAATACCGCAGCCTCATGGGTGTGACTACCCGCGGTATTTCCATTTTGCTGGTGATCATGTATCCTCTGGTGGTGCTTATCCGTTATATCAGCAGCCGCTTCAGTTCCAAAGAGGATGAAGCTTCCATCAGCCGCGAGGAAGTGTCCGCCATGGCCAACGTAGGGGAGGAAGAGGGCGTCATCGACCGCAGCGAAAACAAAGTCATCCAGAATATAATCAAGCTGGACGATGTCAAGGCCTATGAGGCCATGACTCCCAGGGTGGTATGCTCGGTGGCTCCCGAGTCCATGACGCTCAAGGAGTATTTCGAAACCGATGCATTCGAGCATCACTCCAGGATCCCGGTCTATGCCGAATCGCCCGAGTACATCACCGGCTACATTCTCCGCGACGATGCCCTCGAGGACCTTGCCGAGGATAAATTCGGGAAAACCCTCAAGGACCTCCGCCGCGACATCTCCTTCTTCCACGAGGAAACCTCCCTTGCAGATATCTGGGAGAAGCTTTTGAAGAGCCGCGAGCAGATGGCGTTGATAATAGACGACTACGGTTGCTTCGAGGGAATCCTTACTCTCGAAGATATCATCGAAACCGTTTTCGGCCTCGAAATAATGGATGAGATGGACGAAGTCAGCGATATGCAGGAATACGCCAAGGAAAGGTGGAAGAAACGTCAGAAACGTTACAGGAAAGTTACCATTCCTGAAACATCGTCTGATCAGAAATCTTAAGTTTTATAATAAAATTGCTTATTTTTTATTACATTTGTAATCGTAGGCCCGGAAGGCCCGGTATATGTTAGAGCAGATCAGAACATACGTCACCAAGCTCATCGCCCTATACGAAGGCGAAAAAAAGCGCGCAGACGACAATGCTGCCCTCCTCGGACAGACCAGGGATGAACTGGAGGCCTGCAAAAAGCAGATTGCTGAATTGAATAGACAGATAGACAATCAGAGGCTTACCAGCGCTTTTGCCTCGCCCGAGGGAAACCCCGAAGCCAAGCAGCGCTTGACCAAGCTGATTGCAGAGATTGACAAATGCATTGACTTGTTGGAGGCGTAATTTATGGCCCAAAAGATTACTCTCAACATAGCGAACCAAAATTTTACCGTGAATGCCGATACTCCTGAAATGGAGAGTCTAATGAGGTTCGCTGCGGAGGACATCAATAAGATGCTCATGCGCTATGATGAGAGATATCCTAATAAGCCCCTCCTGGAAAAGGTGATCTTCGTCTTGCTGACGCAGGCAGTCTCGCGGTTACAAGCTCAAATGAAGTACAACGATGTCTCTAACGAGAATGACAAGCTTCTTGGAGAGCTTTCCGCCTATCTGAAAGATATAGAAACCAACCGTTAGTCCGTCCTTGCTGAAACAAACAAGTTCCACGGAACCGGGTGAACTCGAGCCGGGTATGGTATGCCTGCCAGACAGGAAACTTGATACGGAACGGAGCCCAAATCATACAGAAATCATTTTCTGCTAAGGACTAACGGGTTTTATACGGCATCTGCACTTATTGGGCAGATGCCGTTTTTGTTTGAAATACTTAATTATCTCTATATGTTGTACTACCTATTAGCGGCCGTTGCAGGTGCCATAGTGACACTGGCCATTTATATACTCGTCCACAAAGCTTCTATGAAAGGCAGGGGCGAGGCTATCATCCAGAAAGCAGAGATCGAAGCGGAGCAGATCAAACAGCAGAAGATACTCCAGGCTAAGGAGAAGTTCCTGCAGTTGAAAAGCGAGCATGAGGATTATATAAGCAATAAGAACAAGCAGATCCAGGACAGGGAGAACGCCATCCATCAGAGAGAATCCCAGCTTGGTCAGCAGGCAAGCGAGCTTGGCCGCAAGCAGCACGAGCTCGACAATGCCCGCAATCAGGTGAAGGCCCAGATGGAAAACCTTGAGCGCAAGCAGGAGGAGTGCGAGAAACTCACATCCCAGGTCAACAAGCAGCTGGAAACCATTGCCGGCATGACTGCGGCTGAAGCCAAGGCCATGCTTATCGAAAACCTCAAGGCAGAGGCACGCACCGAAGCCCAGGCTTATATCAACGATACCATGGATGACGCCCGCCTGAATGCCGCCAAAGAGGCCAAGCGCATAGTCATCAACACCATCCAGCGTACTGCTACCGAAACAGCCATCGAGAATGCCGTTACCACCTTCCCCATCGACAACGACGAAGTCAAAGGCCGCATCATCGGCCGTGAAGGTCGTAACATCCGCGCCCTCGAAGCTGCGACAGGCGTCGAAATCGTTGTAGACGACACTCCCGATGCCATCATGCTTTCCGCATTCGATCCCGTGCGCCGCGAGGTTGCCCGTCTGGCCCTGCATCAGCTCGTGGTCGATGGCCGTATCCATCCCGCACGTATCGAGGAGGTTGTCACCAAGGTCAGCAAGCAGCTGGAGGATGAGATCCTCGAAACCGGCAAGCGTACCTGCATCGACATGGGTATCCATGGTCTCAACGTCGAACTCGTGAAGCTCATCGGCCGCATGAAGTATCGTTCATCTTATGGCCAGAACCTTCTGCAGCACTCCCGCGAGGTTGCCAACATCGCTGCCGTCATGGCATCCGAACTCGGGCTCAACCCCAAGCTTGCCAAGCGCGCAGGTCTCCTCCACGATATTGGTAAAGTATCCGACGAAGACCCCGATCTGCCTCACGCAATACTTGGTGCCAAGCTTGCAGAGCAGTATAAGGAGCGTCCCGAAATCGTAAATGCCATCGGTGCCCACCACGAGGAGATGGAGATGACTTCTACCATCGCTCCTATCGTGCTTGTTGCCGACGCTATTTCGGGTGCACGTCCTGGTGCCCGTCGCGAGGTTATCGAGTCTTACATCAAGCGTCTGAAGGGTATGGAAGACCTTGCAGCCGCATATCCGGGCGTTACTAAGTCTTATGCTATCCAGGCCGGCCGTGAGCTCCGTGTCATCGTGGGTGCCGAGCAGGTCAGCGACGACGATGCCGCCCGTCTCTCTTCCGATATCGCGCAGCGTATCCAGGACGAGATGACTTATCCGGGTCAGGTGAAGATCACCGTGATCCGCGAGACTCGCTCAGTCGCTTATGCCAAATAAACTGTCATGAACAGACTTCGCCAGATAGCGTTATTTGCGGCAGCCCTCTTTCCGGGGCTGCTTGCTTGTGCTCAGGGGCTTCCTGAGACTACCGTCAATTGGGAGACGGAGGTCGTGACCGGCGAGGATGGCACTTCCCGTATCGTCTTTACCGGGACTCCGGTCGTTCCTCTCGACCAGGTCCATGGTACTTTGCAGTGGATTTCCTGTGTCGGCGAAAGCTGCCATTCCCCGGAAGAAATCGACTTTGACCTACATCCTACTGCAGCAAAAGGTGCGGCTGAAAGTTACGTCCCTCAGGGGGATAACCTTCAGTCCGCTCCCGAGGCCGCTGAAGGGCCGATCCAATCTAAAGGAAAGAGCATTTGGGGATTGATTCTGGAGGCGATTTTGTGGGGATTTGCGATGTTGCTGACGCCTTGCGTCTTTCCCATGGTTCCGATGACTGTCTCGTTCTTCGTGAAGGGGAATGAGAATCCTGCCAGAGGTAAGTTCAAGGCCCTGATGTATGGTCTTTTCATTGTACTTCTGTACACGGTGCCGATAAGCATAATCATCGGCCTTACCTGGGTGTTCGGGGGCTCCGCAGTGACTGCCGACATCTTCAACTGGCTTGCGACCCATTGGCTGCCGAATATCATCTTCTTCGTAGTATTCATGGTATTCGCTGCTTCCTTCTTCGGTGCTTTCGAGATTACCATGCCTTCCAAGCTGGTCAATTCCTCCGACAAGAAGTCCGACAAGGCCGGTCTGGCAGGTGTGTTCTTCATGGCTCTTACCTTGGTGCTGGTGTCATTCTCCTGCACAGGGCCCATTGTCGGGACGGTGCTTATCAAATCGACTTCGGGTGAGTTCTGGGCCCCTATGGTTACTATGCTCGCATTCAGCATAGCATTCGCCCTGCCATTCACCCTGCTGGCCCTTTTCCCTTCGCTTCTCAAGAGTCTTCCCAAGAGCGGCGGATGGCTTAACAGCGTGAAGGTGGTGTTGGGCTTTATCGAGATAGCGTTGGGATTCAAGTTCCTGAGTGTTGCGGACCAGACTTATCATTGGGGCATACTCGACCGTGAGGTCTATCTTGCCATCTGGATAGTTTGTTTCTCTTTGCTTGGGTTCTATCTTCTTGGCAAGATCCGTTTCAAGTATGATGACGAAGTGAAGCATATAGGCATTGGCCGTCTGGGTCTTGCCATCGCCGTATTCTCCTTCGTGGTGTATATGGTTCCCGGCATGTTCGGAGCTCCTCTCAAGGCCCTTTCCGGATATCTTCCTCCCCTCGAGACGCAGGACTTTGTCATCTCCTCGTATGCGGCAGATACTCCCTCTGAGGGACGTAACACCCGCGGTTCGATAGCGGGGGGACCGTCCCGAAGGGATGGTGGGGTGAGCCCGGAGGGCGAACTCCCGAAGGGGGAGTATCTGCCGGCATACGGGCTGATACGCATGCCCCACGGACTGAGCGCCTACGGGACGATTGAGGAAGGTCTTGTGGCAGCAAAAGAAAGTGGACGGAAGGTGTTCGTGGATATCACCGGACACGGCTGCGTGAATTGCCGGGAGATGGAAGCCCGCGTATGGAGCGACCCTCAGGTGCTGCAGCGCTTGAAGGACAATTTCGTCCTGGTGGCCCTCTATACCGACGACAAACAGAAACTCCCCGAATCTTCA
>JAFZJI010000002.1 GCA_017552105.1 Bacteroidales bacterium
GCCATGCAGGTTCCCGGAATGGAAAACAACGTCATACTGATAGATTCCGCGTCCAAGCGCTACAACCTTTGCGGTGCCCGCATCGGCTGCCTCATCTCCAAGAACAAGGAGCTGATGGAACTTGTGACCAAGTTCGCCCAGGCCCGGCTCTGCCCTCCGGTGCTCGGCCAGACAGCCGCGCAGGGGGCGCTGGATGCCACTCCCGAATACTTCAAGGCCGTGCGGGACGAATACATCGCCCGCAGGGACTATACCATTGCGGCCCTGAATGCCATTCCAGGAGTGTTCTCCCCCAAGCCCGACGGAGCATTCTACACCGTGGCGGAACTGCCGGTGGAAGATGCCACCGACTTCTGCAGATGGCTGCTCACCGATTTCCGCCTGGACGGAAAAACCGTGATGCTTACCCCTGCGGAGCCTTTCTACAGCACTCCCGGCCAAGGGCGCAATCAGGTACGCGTGGCCTATGTGCTGGAAATCCCCGCTTTGAAAGAGGCCATGAGAATATTGGAAAAAGCGTTAGTTATTTATAAAAAGGATTAATTATGAAGAAAATCACCGTCATCGCGGCCCTGATGCTACTGAGCGCATCTGCTTTTGGCCAGAAAGCCAACATCAAGTGGCCGGACTATGAATTCACCACCGAGGTTCAGAATGTAATCACCTCCGTGAAAGACCAGCACCGCAGCGGTACCTGCTGGGCATTCTCCACCTTGGGATTCGTCGAATCCGAAATCATCCGTATCAATGGCATCAAGGACGAGGCCGCCTATCCGGACTTCTCCGAGATGTTCGTGATCTATAGGTCATATCTCGAAAGGGCCGACAAGTATGTCCGCCTGGACGGTGCCCTCAATTTTGCGGCCGGCAGCGAGAGCGACGACGTGCTCCACATCATCAAGGATTACGGCCTCATGCCCCAGAGTGTATATAGCGGCATGAACTACGGCACCGAACTTCCCGTCCAGGGAGAGATGGACGCCGCCCTCAAGAGCTATGTCGAGGCCATCGTCAGGAACCCCAACCGCAAGCTTACTCCTGTTTGGAAAAACGGTGTGGACGGCATCCTCAAGGCATATCTCGGAGAGATTCCCGAGACCTTCACTGTGGACGGAGTCAGCTATACTCCCGCCAGTTACCGCGACCATTTCAAGTTCAATCCCGAGGACTATGTGAGCCTCACTTCCTTCACCCATCATCCCTTCTACACCTATTTCGCCATCGAGGTCAATGATAACTGGCGTTGGGATACTGCCTACAACATCCCTATCGATGAGTTCATGAAGGTTCTTGATTCTGCCATCCGCGCAGGTTACACCGTAGCCTGGGGCGCTGACGTGAGCGAGCCCGGTTTCACCAGGGATGGTATCGGCGTCCTCCTCGACCCTAATGCCGTCATCAAGCAGGGCGGTTCCGACCAGGAGAAATGGGTCGGCAAGGAAGAGGGCAAGCCCGCTCCCGTGCCTGCACCTGCCGAGATCGTTCCCGACCAGGAGTACCGCCAGAAGGCTTTCGACAACAAGACTCTCACCGACGACCACGGAATGCAGATCTTCGGCATTGCCCACGATCAGTTCGGAACCAAGTACTATATGGTAAAGAATTCCTGGGGAACCAAGAGCAAGTATAAAGGCATCTGGTATGTTACCGAGAATTATGTCAAGGGTATGAGCCTCGACATCATGCTTCACAAGGATGCCCTCCCCAAGGACCTTAAAAAGAAGATTGCAAAATAAATGTCCGTAAAGAAGTATATCCCCAATGCCATCACCTCGCTGAACCTTGTCTGCGGGGTGACGGGCATCTGGTTCGCATTCGTCCAGGGCGACTGCAGGACGGCCTTCTACCTCATGCTGGCAGCGGTCGTTTTCGATTTCTGCGACGGACTTGCAGCCAGGCTTCTGGGAGCATGGTCGGAAATAGGAAAGCAGCTTGATTCGCTCTCGGATCTGGTCAGTTTCGGAGTGCTTCCCGCAGCCATAATGATGACTACCTACAGTCACATGGGCCTGCAGGGCAGCATTCTCTACTGGGTCCCCGTGGTTCTGGCTCTTTTCAGCGCCATAAGGCTTGCCAAATTCAATGTGGATGAACGCCAGCACGAAAGCTTCATAGGCCTTCCTACGCCGGCTTCTGCGCTTATCTGCGCGTCGCTCTGCTTCCTGCTGGAGTCCTACGGGGCCCCCGTGCATCCCGGCATATGGCTGATTCCCGCTACTGCGGTGGTCCTCAGCTTCCTGCTGGTATGCGAGCTTCCCATGTTCTCCTTCAAGTATGGGAAAGATATACAGTCCGATCCTGTGACCAGGATGAAGCGTACGGCCCTTATCAGCATATCCGTGATAATCGTGGTGCTGGTAGTGTTCTTCGCTCTCCCCTGGCCCGCAATAATATTGGGCATCTTCCTGGTCTATATCCTGGAAAATGCCCTTTTCGAGTTATTCGCTCCTAAGAAAGATTAATACCACATAGCCGGTTCGGGTCCCATTTCGAAGACCAGCTTAC
>JAFZJI010000035.1 GCA_017552105.1 Bacteroidales bacterium
CTCCACGGCCGCCGAAGTCGAACTGACTGCCAACGGGAAATCCTTGGGCAAAAAGGCCGTCCAGGCGGGCTCGGCGCTGTTCCAAGTCCCCTTCAAGGGTGGAGAGAACGTACTGGAAGCCCGCGGCTCCGACGGTGCATCCGACCTGCTGCGCGTGGATTTCCGGATGGCTCCGGAAGATATGTCAAGCTTCACGGAGATATCCGTACTGCTAGGCACCCGCAATTATTTCGAAGACAGGACCGGTGGCCAGATATGGATTCCCGAGCAGGAATACAGGCCCGGGGCCTGGGGATATGTGGGCGGAGAAAAGGCTCCGGCATCCCAAGCCGGCATCGCCGGCACTGACCTGGATCCGCTGTTCCAGACTCAGAGGGCAGGCCTGGAAGCCTTCAAGGCCGACGTGCCCGACGGCAAATACTATGTTTACCTGCACTTCGCCGAACTTGCCGGCGGGAAAGCCCTGATCTACAATCTCGGCAACGATGCCCAGGCCACCGGACAAACCGAAAGGGTTTTCTCCGTGTCGGTCAACGGCACCACCGTGCTGCAGGACTTCGACATCGCAGAGGAATACGGATACAATACGGCGGTTGCGCAACGCTTCGCCGTCGACATAAATAATGGCAAGGGCCTGAGCGTAGGTTTCACCCCCGTCAAAGGCCTCCCGGTACTGAACGCTATAAGGATATTGAGATATCAATAGGATGAAGAGCTTTGCATCACTTCTGTCGCTGCTGATCGCGACTTCTGCATTTGCCGGCAACGTGTCGGTAAAAGATTTTGGAGCCAAGGGAGACGGAGTTTCCCTCGACACCAAGGCCGTGCAGGCTGCCATAGACTGCGCTGCCGGGCAGGGAGGCGGAGTAGTCAGCGTGCCGGCCGGGACCTATGTATGCGGTTCCATATGGCTCAAGAGCAACATCGAACTTCATCTGGACTCCGGCGCGGTAATCAAAGGAAGCCCGGACATCAAAGACTACTGCAGCGCGGATTGCTGCCCCCAGAACGAGGCCGAGCCCAACAGCGGCGACTATGTAAGCGGAGGCCATCTCCTGCTGGGAGTTGGCGTACAGAACGTAACACTAAGCGGCCCTGGCCGTATCGACGGCAATTCCGACGCATTCCTGCTGGGCCCCGACGGCAAGGCCTATTCCAAGAAAAAGAATGTCCCCGCCCGCCCCTCGCAGATGGTCTGGTTCGTGGACAGCCAGGACATACGCATAAAGGACCTCGAACTTGCCGACGCCCCCTACTGGAGCTGCTTCATACTCAACTGCGAAAGAGTATGGATAGACGGATGCTACGTGCACACCCGCAGGAAGGACTACCACACCTTCAACGGGGACGGGCTCGACATCGACCGCTCCAGCTACGTATCCATATCCAACTGCAGGATAGACACTTCCGACGACTGCATCACCCTCCGTGCCTCCGGCGCGCATCTTCTGGCAGACCCCAAGGACTGCGCCTGGGTAACGGTATCCGCCTGCAACCTCTCCTCGAGCTGCAACGGCATACGCATAGGAGTGGGCGAAGGCCGCATCCACGATGCAGTGTTCTCCAACATCACCATTTCCGACACCAAGACCGCCTTCAACATAGTAGGAGCCTACGAAAAAGACGGCCGCGGAACGGACATCGACGGCATACTGATCAAGGACATACGGGTAGATTCCAAGGAACTGATACGCATACATCATATGCACTCCAAGGCCTGCACCATCAAGGACATCACCTTCGATTCCATCAGCGGCAGCGCCCCCGAGACTTCCCACATCTGGGCCAGGGAGGCCGCTCCGTTCAAGGGCATAGTGCTGCGCAACATCGACGTTCCGACGCAATTCGAGTGCGTGAATGCGGAGGTCAAGGTAGAAGGCGGATCCATGAGTGAGAAGGCGCTTTCGGCAGATGAGGCCGCGGAGCGCAGGAACAACATAGAAAACGGCAAGCATCTTCTGTATTAGATGAAAAGGAATCTGGCAATATTCATTATCCTCACGCAAGTGCTTTCCGGCGCCTGCGCCAAGGTCGATAACGGCGGCACAAAAGAGGAAGAAGAGAATACCGGAGTGGTCAGCAACGACCCCTTCAGCCTCACCGTTGCCACCTGCAATGTTCTCAAACCCTCCGGGCGTCGCGACGAGATGTCGCTCGAATCCCCCATCGTCGCCAAGTCCCTTGCCAGGTCCATCATCGATACCAAGGCCGACATCATAGGCTTCAACGAGCTGGACGAAAACTACATAGGCAGCGGGCAGTACTCCCTGAAGTCCGCCTGCGCCACCATCAAAGACTTCAGTTGGAAGCTCGAATGGCCTAACGACATACACGAACTTACCACGGTGGTTACCTACTCCTACGCCAACGGCTTCGCCTACAACAGCTCCAAGCTCCAGCTTGACGACTCCGGATACGTCTGGCTCTCGAAAGAAGAGGACCAGTGGTACGTAAAACCCTCGTCGGCATACAAGAAAGCAGGCAGCCCGGAACGCACCTGCATATGGGCGAAGATGACGCACAAGGCCACCAGAAAGACATTCTGGCTCTTCGTTACGCATCTCCCCACCGACTCCCAGGGCGGTGCAGAGAATATGGCGAAAGTGGTGAACGCCTTCGCCGCCCAGAAGGCCGGGAAAGATCCCGCCATACTTACGGGAGATATGAACAGCTCACCCTCTTCCGCCGCATACTATAACCTCACCAGGTTCTGGAAAGACGGCAACAAGAATAGCTGGGGCACGCTCAGCGGCAGTTCGGCCAAGTACTATTACACCACAAGCGTGTTCTCGGACGACCGTCCCGACCGGAGGATAGACCATATAATGACCCGCGGCTGCACGGCGAAGGATTATCGGAGGATAATAGTCCACTACAATGTGGACGGCAAATCCTGGTGCCCCTCCGACCACCTGCCGGTAGTCTGTACCGTCGAATTCGAAAACAAATAATAATAACACGATGAAAAAAGTTTTATTCCTTTCCCTAATTCTGCTCGGTTTGACGGCTTGCGATAAAGACAAGCCCGTCGTCAAACCCGTAGAAGGCAAGATCAGCCTTAAAAGCGAAACGACCATCGTCCTTTCCGACGATGCCGACAGCAAGCAGGCCACATTCTCCGCGACACTGGCCTGGACTGCCGCTTCCAGCGAAAGCTGGCTCAGCGTGGAGCCCCGCAGCGGCGAGGCTGGAGATGCCACAATCACCATCTCCGCCGCCAAGAACGAGAACTACGACCCTCGTACCGCCACCGTCACCCTCACCTGCGACAAGGACACCAAGACCATCCAGGTAACCCAGAAGCAGAAAGGAGCCCTGCTGCTTACTGAATCCACCATCCCCGTCGGAGCAGAAGGCGGCACCGTCGTCATAGTGGCCAAAGCTAACGCCAACGTGAGCGCAAACATCGATGCAGCTGCCAAGGAATGGATTTCCGACATCACCACCAAGGCCCTCACCGACTACAGCTTCCAGTTCGACGTCAAAGCCAACGAGAGCGAAACCGCTCGAAGCGGCCGGATAGTATTCTCCAACGAATACGGCAGCGAAACCGTTACCATCGAACAGGCCGCCCAGGCCCCTGCCAACGTGTTCGGCAAGGTAACCTGCAACGGCAACGGCGTCAAGGATGTCCTGGTTTCCGACGGTATCGACATCGTAAAGACCGACGCCAACGGCAACTACCGCCTGCAGTCCGACAAGAAATGGAAGATGGTCTTCATGACCATCCCTAGCGGCTACGAAGCACCTCTCGATGGCATACTCCCCCGCTTCTGGAAAGAACTCGAGGCAGATGCCAACACCGCCGAGGAAGTTGATTTCGAGCTGACGGAGGCATCCAACGACAACTATACCCTGCTGGTGCTGGGAGACTTGCACCTTGCCCGCCGCACCGGCGACCTCGCCCAGTTCGAGAAGGTAGCAGGCTTCATGAACAAGACCATCGCCGCCGCCCCCGGCAAGGTATATGCCCTGACCCTCGGCGACATGACCTGGGATATGTACTGGCTCAGCAACAACTTCGGCTTCTCCGACTATCGCCAGACTATGGAGAGCTACTTCAGCAACGTCCCCTTCTTCCATACCATGGGTAACCACGACAACGAGATGGAAGTTGGTGGCGACTGGGCCAAAGCCCTCAAGTTCACCGAGAACCTTGCTCCTACCTACTACTCTTTCAACCTGGGCAAGATCCACTACATAGTGATGGACAACATGGACTTCACCGATGTGGAACCCGGCGAGAGCAACCGCAGTAAATACGCCAAGAACTTCACCGCAGAGCAGCTTGCCTGGCTCAAGAAAGACCTCTCTTACGTAGATAAGGCCACGCCCATCTTCGTAACCGCACACGAACCCCTTGCACGCCCTTCCGGTATCGAATGGCATGAACAGCTGAACGGCAAGGATGCCGACCTCGACACCTTCATCGGAATCTTCGACGGCTACAATGTCAAGTTCCTCAGCGGCCATACCCACAACATCTTCAACAAGAACTGGACATCAACCTTCACGGAGCATAACAGCGGAGCGGTCTGCGCCAGCTGGTGGTGGTCGGGATACATTACTCCCGGCATCCACATCGCCCAGGACGGCGCTCCCGGCGGATATACCGTCTGGACCGTGAACGGCACCCAGACCACTCACTACTATCAGGCCGCCCTCCAGAGCCCGGACTATCAGTTCCGTGCCTACGACATGAACTCGGTCAAGGCTACCATAACCGAGGACCTTTCTTCGCACAGCGGATATCCCAAGTACTACAACCACATCCAGAGCTACGGCGACAACGTGATCCTGGTGAACGTATGGGACTACGACGATGACTGGAAAGTGGAGATTTCCGAGAACGGAACTCCTCTCGATGTGCAGGAAGTAGGCGTTTACGACCCTCTCCACATCTACACGATGACCATTCCCCGTCTGAACGACTACAACACCACCACCTTCAGCACCGCAAAGTGGCGCCACTTCTTCCAGGCGACTGCCTCCGCTGCCGACACGCCCGTGACCGTCAAGGTTACCGACCGCTACGGAAAGGTGTTCACCGAAGAAATGACCCGCCCGAAAGCGTTCACCGTCAGCGAATACAAGAACCAGATCGAGCGCATCAAGCCCGTGGCCGAATTCGTGACCGCCAACTCATCTAATCTGGTATTCGGCTGGACCACCGGCGGAACTGCCGCCGAGGATGCCGAAGTGCCTTATAAACTGGAACTCTTCAAAGACGCCGCGTGCAGCGACCTGCAAGTCTCCTTCGAAATCCCCGCCGATCATTCCTGCTGGGATGGCAAGGACCTCAGGTTCACATTCGGCAGCCTGCAGCCTGCAACAAAATACTGGTTCAAGGTTACCAATATGCAGAACGGGGATGTATCTGACCCTGTCGAGGGCACCACGGAAAACTTCACCGTAGTGGATCCCTCCACAGTCAAAGATGCTGCCGTGGGCGATGTTATCCTGGCCGAAGACTTCTCCGAGATTGGCTGGGGGGCCGATATGCTTGCCAATGCTGCCGGCTTTATCCCTTCGGGCAAACCCCTTGATCTTTTAAGTGGCAATTATACGACAGACGATGGCAATTTCCTAGATTACGACAATACGTCCGGCCGTATTTACGGCGAAACCAGAGTAACTTCCGACAAGAGGCTTTACAACTGGGGCTTCTTCGGCAACAGTTCGGTGTACTCCTATGCCGGTTATCTCCGCGTTGGCTCGTCTTCCTCCGGTGCACGCACGCACATTGTTTCTCCGGCGCTTTCCGGCATTCCGGAAGGGATGACGGCGACCGTGGATGTAACCGTAACTTCCAGCGTGTACAACAGCGGCGCCGATGTCGCGGTCTTCGTCAATGACCATTCCTCCCTTACGCTTGTCCTTGCTCCGGACCAGAAGGAAAGCACGAATCCTAAGTTCTCCAGTTCCGGCGGCAAGTACACCGGTGCTTCGCTCTCCGACGGCTATCCGCTTGACACGGACGTAAAGAGCTGGACCACCAAAACCATAAGGATAGAAGGAGTCAACAGCAACAGCTGCCTGATCATTGGTTCATACGAAAACATCGACACCAAGAACCGTTTCTTCCTTTCCGACGTGAAAGTGCAGATAGTCTCTCTTGAGGGAGTGCCCGATATCCAGGCCGATTTCTGCACGGCATCATCCTCCAGCCTTTCCTTTACCTGGACTGAAGGCGTCTCTGCCTCCGACGATGTGAGCAAGCCTTACACGATAGCCCTTTACAAGGATGCGGGCTGCTCCCAGCTTGTCGTAAGCCACATCATCCCTGGAGGTCACAGTTGCTGGGACGGCAAACAGCCCAAGTTCGTTTTCGGCGGCCTCGAGCAGGATACGGATTACTGGTTCAAGGTGACGGATATGACGGAAGGCGCCGTAAAGGCCTCCAAAGCCGTGAAAGCCACCACACTTCCTTTCACCAGGGTTGATGCATCCACCGTAAGCAACGCCGGAGTAGGTGACATCATCCTAGGCGAGGACTTCTCCGAGATTCACTACGGACCGGACGAGTTCGACGGCGCTGCCGGCTTTATGCCCAGCCCTCACACGCTTGCTCCTATAAGCGGAGAGGACCCGGACGGCACCTTTGAAAAAGCCAGCTCTACCAGTACCCGCCTCTGGGGCAACAGCTTCGAAATTACCGAAGGCACCCGTATGTCCCACGGCTGGGGCTTCTACGGCAACAGCGCCGTGTATTCAAGGGTCGGCTATTTCCGTTGCGCAACAACCCAGAACAATGCCCGTACGCATATCGTAACACCCAAACTGGCCGGTATCCCCGATGGCTTCACCGCAACCATCGAAGTCACCGTTACGGACCGTATGTACGAGTCCAACGGCGATGTGGGCGTATTCGTTGCCTCGAACCTGACGATGAATACCACCACCGACAAAACTAGTGCATCCTTTGGCAAGTACACCGGCAGCGGCGCCCTTTCCAACGGCCACGCACTTGGCATAGGCACAGGCAAATGGTACACGAAGAGCGTAATCATAGAAGGTGTAACCAACGCCGACCAGCTTCTGATAGGCTCCCTCGAAAATGTCAACGTGAGCAGCAAGAGCAAGAACCGCCACAACTTCTCCGACATCACCGTCAAGATTGTGGCTTTGAACGACGCCAACCGCACCACCAAGGTCAGCATACTCGGGGACTCCATCTCCACCTTCAAGAGCTGGTGCGACGAGACCAAGGGCGGAGCCTACTATCCCAAGAGCGACGGCGACGTTACTTCCGTGACGGATACCTGGTGGCACAAGCTCATCTACCAGAAGATGAGCACCGGTACCTTCGAGAAGAACATCTCCGCCGGCAATACCACCATAGTGCAGAACTCCACCGGTGATTCGGGCGCTTACTGGTATGGCTGGGACTTCGGTACCCGCCTGCAGCAGAAAGGCCTCGGCAACCCCGACGTGGTGTGCATCTTCGGTGGCACCAACGACTACGGCCACACCCTCTACAACAACACTTCCGAAGAGCTTATCGACGGTGTTGAAATGGGTGCGGCATCATTCCCCGAGAGCTCCGCGGCAAGGCTTGACGAACTTGTATCAAGCGCAAATGCCGCCACCACGGTAGAGGCAGCCGATGCCCTGGACGGCAGCACCTTCTGCTCCGCCTACATCCGCCTCATACAGATGATCCGCACCCGCTACCCCGAAGCTAAGATAGTCTGCATCATCGGCGACTACCTGTACTACGGACAGGGCCAGGCCATCAACCAGATCGTATCCCGCTATTCCAGCGACTACGTACGCGCGGTGGACATCCTGGGCGAATTCGGCTACAAGGCCAACTCCAGCAGCGGCATACCCAAGTATGACTATGCCCATCCCAATGCTGCAGGAATGCAAAAGATAGCAAGCTTCGTTTACGAGAAAGTAGGAGAATGGATAGACTGCTAAAAAAAGCGCTTATTCTAGCCTCATTGCTTATAGCCTTGCCCACATTTGCGGGCAACGGCAACATTGTCATTACCAAGGCCGGAGCAAAGGCCGGCCTGGTAAAAGATAATGCGCCCGTTATCCAGAAGGCCATCGACAAGCTCAGCGCCCAGGGCGGAGGCACCGTCACCATCCCCGCAGGAGAGTTCCTGACGGGGCCCATAGAACTCAAGTCCGGCGTGGAGCTCCACCTGGATATGGGTGCCAGGCTGCTCGGGGTCGCCGATATCGAGGCATACGAAAAAGCTCACTACGTCAGTCCCGAAGGCAAGAGGTCCCCTCACTCGGCCCTGATCTATGCAAATAATCAGGAGAACATAGCCATCACCGGCCTCGGCACCATCGACGGACAGGGCGGCCACCCTGCATTCAACGTAGGCAAGGCAGATCCGGGCGGAAGGCCTATGATCATCCTTTTCCGCGAGTGCAAGAACATAGTAGTGCGCGACGTCCGTCTCGAAAATTCCGCGCACTGGGTGGAGTACTACACCGACTGCGAGGGAGTACGCGTCAGCGGAATCAAAGTGTATTCCCACTGCAACTACAATAACGACGGCATAGACATAGAATCGAAGGACGTGGTAGTGGAAAACTGCATCTTCGACTGCGAGGATGACGCCATCTGCCTGAAGGGCTCGGGCAAGCGTCTCTGCGAGAATGTCAGCGTAAGCAACTGCGTCGCCGCGTCCAACTGCAACGCCATCAAGCTGGGCACAGGATCCGACGTCGGATACCGCAACGTCACCGTCAGCAACATTACCGTCCGCAGAGCCAGCGAGGACAACTTCCGCCACTGGTCCACCAAGATCCCCGGCATCAGCGCCCCGGTAACGGTCATCTCCGGCATAGCGGTAGAGGTGGTTGACGGCGGCATCTGCGAGAACGTGAATATTAGCAATGTCGCGATGAGGGATGTCCAGACGCCCATCTTCATACGTATGGGACGCCGCTGCGAATCGGATTATCCCGGCGGAAGCAGGATGAAGGGCATCAGCATCAGCGGAGTGACCGCCGTCAGCGAAAGTATGATGTGCAGCTCCATCACGGGCGTCCCCGGCCTGTATCCGGAAGATATCTCCCTCTCCGACATAAGCATTACCGCCCCCGGCGGAGGAACGGAGGAGATGGGCAAGCTGGTAGTTCCCGAGAACGAAAAATCCTACCCCGAGAACCGCTGCCTGGGCAAGATATCGCCCTCGTCCGGCCTCTACATACGCCACGCCAAGAACGTGCGTCTCTCCAACATACGCTTCGATTTCCGCGAACCCGACGCCCGCCCGCTGGTCATCACCGATGACTGCACCGTGCGCTGGGAGCCCCTCAACGTAATGGACTTCGGTGCCAAGGGAGACGGTGTCACGGATGATACCGAAGCCATCCAGAAGGCCATCGACTTCCTGGACAGCCGCGGCGGAGGGAAACTCTTCTTCCCCTACACCGAGCACGGATATCTGCTTTCATCCCCCGCAAAAGAATACACTGCCGACGGCCGTCTGGTACGCGCGCAGCTCATACTTCCTGCCGGGGATTCCAACATCCAGTTCGAAGGAGAGATGCCCTGCAAGCTGCTCTACTCCTACCAGGTACGCCCCAAGGAAAGCGTCGCCCAGAACTTCGAACCCACTAAGTTCGGCACTATGAGCTGGTCCAACACCTGCCTGCACTCCACCTGGGATGCCCCCGAAGTCCGGGATTCCCTCGAAAGGCCCTGGGCAGTAATTGCGGCCCCCGAGGGAGACAGCTGTGACGGGCGTTTCTCCCGTACCGTCTTCTCGATGAAGAACCTGGAAATACGGGTACACCTCGACACGGGCAGGATGTATCCCACCACATCGGCCGCATTCCTCAAGAATGTGTCCAGGCTCATAGTGGAGGATTCCCAATTCTGCCTCGACGAGCAGGTGGGAGATACCGAACTGGGGAAATCCCTTCAGCCCAACCCCTGCCACACCATCGGACTCCATACCTCCGGGAACCAAAACGACGACCAGATACTCCGCAACGTGGCCGTGCAGGGCTTCCGCTATGGATTCGTGATGGGAGAGCACGTCTGTGCGGACTACCTCTACGTGCATAATTGCGAAGAGGCCGTCGTTTTTCACGACGCAACCCACCTATCTACCATAGGCCATATTGTGGCCCAGCATAACCGGGTGATTCTTTCCACCACGCGCGGAAAGATGTTCGGCAATACCCCCGCCGAGGTCAACCTCACCATTGGAGTGCTCAACTTCGAAGGCGGCCAGACCGTGCCCGCACCCCCGGAAGTATCCAAACTGGTGTACGGAGTGTACGACCCCGACAACCGCCTGCGCGGCTCCGTCAAATGGCACGAGCCCTGGGGCCTAGGAGTCTTCCCCGTGCTGGGCGCAAAGAAATACGATATTAAGAAGTACAGATGATACGCAGGCTGGCCATATGCCTTATGGGCTTGATTATGAGTCTGTCCGCCGCTATGGCGGACGACGGCCGCGACGTGTTCGAACTCCTGGACCTTAACCGCCCCGGGCTGGAAAAGGTCAGGAAGAACTACGAAAAAGGCCGTCTGAAAAAGGCATCCAAGGCCCTGCTGAAGTACTATCGCCACAGGAAAGACATATACATTCCCGGCCAGGACTCGCGGAAAGCATCCGGCAAAGACTACATCTGGGCCGGCGATGCGATGCATCACAGATTCCACGTTCTGGAAGATACGGTCTGGAATTACGGCAAGGACATAAACTGGGAATACTGGCCGGTAAAGGACATCGAAATGCGCGTGCAGCTGCACCGCCAGGGATGGTGGACATCGCTCGGCAAGGTCTATTGCACCACCGGTAAGAAGAAATTCGCCAGGGAGTATGTTGCAGAGTTCCGCGACTGGGTGGCCAAGAACCCCTACAAGCCCTTCGGCATCTCCGGGAACGGCACCGTCAGCAGCGGCACCATCGATGTGGACTCCCCCAACGAATGCTTCGCCTGGAGGCCGCTGGAAGTGGGCATACGCCTTCTGAGATGGTGCACGCACTTCTCCCTTTTCAAGGATTCGCGCTGCTACAAGCCCGGATTCCTGCTGGAATTCCTCCGTGCCTATCATCAGAACGCCACCGTGCTGATGAGCTCCTTCAGCCCCTCCGGCAACCATCTCATCCATCAATCCTCCGGAATCATCCGCGCAGGAATCTGCTTCCCCGAATTCAAGGACGCGGAGTCCTGGGTAAGGGCCGGGGCAGAGAACCTGAACAAGGAGATAGTCCGCCAGAGCACCCCCGACGGCTGTCATTTCGAACTGGATCCGGGATACCACATTGGATTCGTGCAGTCCTACGACGATGCCATCCAGGTAGCACGGATGAATGGCAGGCTGGGCCTCTTCCCTCAGGAATGCCTCGACCGGCTGGTCAAGATGACGAGGTATTACCTGGACTACTGCTACCCCGACGGGACCCACCCCTGCTTCAGCGACGCCCGCCGCAGGGATGACCTCGCCGACGGCGAACTGCTGCAGCACATCGGCGTTCCCGACCCCGACTACAAGTCCTCCGGACACCCGGAAAGCGGATTCTACTGCTTCCGCAGCGGATGGGATGCCGCCAGCATAATAATGCCCATCAAGGCCACCGAGCGCGGAATGTGGCATGCCCAGCCCGACTTCGGCACCTTCGAACTCTGGGCCTTCGGGAAGATACTGATGCCGGACGCAGGCTCCTACACCTACTCCGGCGACGAGGAAATCGAACGCCAGCGGGCCTATTTCAAGGCCACCGCCCGCCACAACGCCCTGACGCTGGACGACAGGGACTACGACGACCCGCACCCGCAGGTCCTCGAATGGACGGCCGAGGGCCCCAGACAGGTCCTGACCGTGCAGCACGAAGCCTACAAGGGCCTCAGCCGCACCCGCACCATCTCCTTCATCGACGAAAGTTATTTCGTGATAACGGACGAGGTCCGCGGCCCCGCCACCGGGCGGCTCACCCTGCGTAACGGGTTCGGCCGGGGAACGGTCGAAAGGCAGGCCGACGGCAGCTTCATCTACAAAGACGGGGATGCCGGCCTGCAGATCACGGTCGAAGGCCCGGAAGGCTCCACCGTCAGCATAGACAAAGACTGGTTCAGCGAGGCCATGCACGAAAAGGCCGAGCGCCCGGTAATACGCCTGGACGCCACCCGCACCCCGGGTGCCGGAGTCCAGCGCTTCGTAACAATCATCAAACCCCTTAAGTTCTAGGCAAATGAAACGACTGCTCATAAGCATAAGCCTACTTCTGGTGAGCGCTGTCAGCTACGCCCAGCTCTCGCCCGAGATGGAGGCATACATACGGGAATTCCCGCAGCGTGCGTCATTCAACATCCATTCGTATGAATTCTATCCCCTCGAAGACACCCCCGCGCCGAAGGGCTTCAAGCCTTTCTACATCAGCCACTATGGCAGGCACGGCTCCCGTTCCCACACTAGCGATGCGCCCTATGTGCTGCTGAGGGACTGCCTCCAGACAGCGGCCGCGGAAGGAATCATCACCCCCTCCGGCGACACCCTGCTAGCATACGCAAAGCAGATGATCGAACTGCACGACGGCCTGGACGGGCGCCTTACGCCCAGGGGTGCGAGGGAGCACGAACTGCTGGCAAAGAGGATGTACCAGCGCTATCCAGGAGTATTCCGCCACGGGGAGGTGCACGCCATTTCGTCGCAGGTACCCCGCTGCTTAGTGAGCATGTCCGCCTTCACAGCCTCGCTCAGATCCTGCAAGAAAGACCTGACCATCACCTGGGACTGCGGAG
>JAFZJI010000036.1 GCA_017552105.1 Bacteroidales bacterium
ATGTTCGACTAACCCCGATCCAGACAATCGTGGAAATCATCCAGCACCGATGCAACCCTCCCTTGTTGGCCGGCTGGAGCCCAACCGCCTGACACTCAGCCATTTATATCAAATGCCTGCCGAAATCAATAGGCAGGCATTTCATGAATGTAATTGAAATACAATGGGTTAGCCTCCAGGGCAAACCTAAAGCCGCAGGTATTTTCTCAGTTGCTCTTTTGTCGCTCCGGTTTCCATCATAAGGTCGCAAAGCAATTCCGCGCGATTGGCTACCGGCAGTTTTAAAGCATCATAGGGATTCTGAATTCTATGATACTTTTTAAGCGCCATTGGTATTTGAAGATAAGCTTGATGGGAATCATAAAAGAATTCTTCCTTCAAATCGTATTCGCTGCCTTGATTAGAAGCAAAGGCGAGGCAGGCCTGAGCATATGAGTTGCCGTAATGTGAAAGCAGCGACTTGTAGTCAATGAAGTTGTACGACACAATGATATAGTCTATAAGCTGCTGGGTTTCTTTTTGACTCAAACCACGGAAGATCATTCTCAGTATCCTGTGATTCAAAGGATAATTCAGGTCTGAATACTTATCTACCCACTTGATTGCCCTGCGCATTTTCGCCGATGCCGATTCTTTTTTCAACGGTTCAGAGAATGGATGATTGCTTTCGGCATACGCAAGAAAGGTCCATCGATACTCTTCGGCCCTATTGCATAATTTCTTTTCACCTGGATTATTATAACAATAAGAGCAGGTGGTTCGTACTGCTTTCTCGCCCCGTTTAATGCTGCTGCCGAAGGACTTGTGAAACACCCTGCCGGAACTGCCTAGTTCCTTATTAAGTTCTATGGCGTACTGACTTTCCGTGTCCCTTACAAAATCAAACACTTCCCTTCTAGAGTATGCATCGGATACATAATGCAAATGGTCAAACATTGGGCTTACCCCCAGAATCGAAATACCTCTTTTACGCGCAGTGACACTCGCGATAGTGAAGAAAACAAGGAAGTCGGAAATTGTATAAAAAAGCAGGTACCCGTTTTCGGCCCTGGAATAGATATGCACCGCTGTGCTTTGTATGGCATCCCTCCCCTCCATATCCTTCAAATTTTCAGCAATATAAGAAGTAATTCTTTTAGATGCAAATATTTGTGTCTGGAGGTTAACTGACGGATTTACAGCGGTTTACCTAAAACCCCTGCCCGGTTTACTGAGCAGGGGTTTTAAGTAAGTGGATGAGTATGAGGGGGTTAGGCTCCAGCCGCGGGAGGGGCGAGAATCCCGGTAAACTAGAGTTCCCAGGCGCCGCCTTTGGCGAAGACGCTGGCGACCAGCTGGTCGTAGCAGCCGGCGCGCTTGGCAAGGTCGAGCACGTTGTAGCGCCAGCGCATCATCTGCACTTTGGGGAACATATCGCGGATGTCCGCACGAGTGATGCCGATGTGCTCCGGCTCATAGGGCGCCCCCACTATCTTGAAGCATTCCTGCATTTTCGCGAACGACCATACCTGGCCGGCGATGCGCTCGTGGAGATCCTTCCAGCCATCGCGCACGGCGACCAGCTGCCTGCGGACCTCGGCGGCATCGTTGTACTTCTGGGTGATCTGCTCGTACCCCAGTTTCGGGGCAGGGAAATCCTTGAAAAGCTCCAGGCCGCGCTGCTGCTCTTCGGCCAGCGAAGGCCAGGCAGCCGCACAAGCATCTACATCTATCTTGGAGAGATCGTATTTGAGGAACTCGTCGAACACGGCGCACATCGTAAGGGTGCCTATGGCCACCTGGAATCCGTGGGATACGAACTTGCCTTTGTAGCGGTGATGGGTCATATCCAGGATGTGGGAGAAGAGATGGTCGCAGCATGAGGCGGGGCTGCTGGAACGGGCGGCCTGCATGGCGAAACCGCTGAGTATCAGCCCTTCGAAGAGGTCGGATACGGCCTTGGTCTGCCCGGCGGCGACTCCTGCCGGATTGGAAAGGAGTTCGTCCAGGCAATCCTGCAGCACGTGCCAGGCGTCCGGCTTGATGGGCTCGGTGCCCACTATGTCGGATATCATCCACTCGGCACCTGCGGGCACCTTGGCGGCCAGGTCGGCATAGCCGGCGGCCGTCATCTCCTTGGGTGCGGCTGCAATCACGTCCACGTCGGCGACCACTGCCACGGGGGCGGGGCACTCGAAGGTCTGCTTGGCATTCTGGTAGGTGATGGAAGCCCCGAAGGAGGTGTATCCATCTACCGAAGCGGCCGTAGGCACGGTGAGATAGCTTTGCTTATGATGGTGCGAGCAGAGCTTGCAGAGGTCGTTGATAGTGCCCGAGCCGATGGAGACCGCAATCGCTCCGGTCTCGTCGAGGGCCTTGTCCAGCATCTCGATATGGTCCCAGTCGGCGTGGAACTCATCTTCGTCGAAAAGATACTGCTTGCAAGGTACGCCTGCGTCATTGAGGGCCTCGAAGACCTCTGCGCCGGCGGCCTTCCAGGTATTGCGGTCGGCTACCACAAGAGCCATCTTGCCAGGGAAATATTCGTTGAACAGGGCGGGAACTCTCCCGAGTATGCCTTGACCAAGCTCGAAAGCTTTGGTATCCGTCGCGACCTTCAGGGCCGCTGCTATTCTTTCTTCAGATGTCATATGCCACAAATTTAGTAAAACGGCAATAGATTTCTGATGGCCCGGCCACTTTTTATAGTATTTTTGCAAACATGAAAAGTATTTTTACCCTCCTGACTATCTTTTGCTTAAGCATCGCGGCAGAGGCGCAATCCCTGCCGGCGAAGTTCGACGTGAAACTGCGCTCCAAGGAGCATGTGCAGGGCATCGCCATCGACACCGCCGGGCATTGTTTCTATCTGTCCTTCACCACCTCGCTGGTGAAGACCGACTACACGGGCAATGTGCTGGCCAAGATGGATTCGATCCCCGGGCATCTGGGCGCAATGAGTTTCGATGCGGCCAAGCGCAGGCTCTATGCTTCGCTGGAGTGCAAGGACGACGAGATCGGCCAGGGGATAGCCAAGAATCAGGGGAGGGCGGTCTATAGCCGGGAGGAGTCCCGATTCTACATCGCGGTGATAGATGTGGACCGTCTGGAAGATGGGCGCGGGGCCATGAGTACCTTCGAAGTCGCGGAGGCCATTGCCGACTACAAGGCCCAATACGGATGCTCGGGCATCGACGGGGTCACGATCGCTCCGCAGATAGGTAAGAAGAACGGTAAGCCCTGCCTCTACGTGGCCTATGGCATCTACTCCGACATCTCCCGCCGCGACAACGACCATCAGATCCTTCTGGAATACCGGCTGGACCAGGTCAAGGCCGGGAAGGCGCCGAAACCCAGGGCGAAATACTTCATCTTCACCGGCAATACCAGCTGGGGCGTGCAGAATCTGTGCTATGACCCCAAGACCAACTGCATATTCATGGCCTGCTATGCCGGCAAGAAGCCGGAGTTCCCGAACTTCAGTTTCTTTGCCGTGCCCGTGGACCAGAAGCCCGTCGAGAAGATTCTGCGCGGGCTGGAGGAAGATGGCGAGCATATGTCGCTGAGTTTGCTGCAGCAGGGTCTGCTCAGCAGCATCAAGGGCCTGCGTGGCTGGCGCTTCGGCGAGGCCGCTACGGGCATCTGCACCCTGGGCGACGGCCGCTTCTTCGTGTCTTCGCCACTTAAGCTCAAAAAGGGATACCAGACCGCCACCGTCCGCCAATACCGCTGGAAAGGCGGCCCCCAGGAACGCCCGTTTGAATAAATTGCCTGGAGCGGAACTATCTGCCTGCCAGCGAGTTACCACAAATGCCTGCCGTCTAAACACGGCAGGCATTTGTGGTAAGTTATTAAAAACCAGAGCGTTGAGCTCCAGGGGATCTAAAGCAGGTCTGTCAGCACTATGGCGGCCATGGCTTCGACTATGACAGGGGTGCGCTGGGCGAAGCAGGCGTCGTGACGCCCTTTTATCTGCAGGGTAGCCTCTTTCTTATTTACGAAATCCCAGGTCTTCTGGGGTTTCGCTATGCTTGAAGTAGGCTTGAACGCCACGCGGAACACTATGGGTGCGCCATTAGTGAGCCCGCCGTTGATGCCGCCCGCACCGTTCTTCGTAGGCCCTTCCGGCCCGAAGGGATCGTTATGCTCGGAACCCTTCATCCTCGCAGCCTCGAAACCATCGCCGAACTCGATTCCGCGTACACCGGGGATGGCGAAGATGGCGTGGGAGATGCAACTCTCCACCGAATCCCAGAACGGATCGCCGATCCCGGCTCCCAACCCGGTTACCGTACATTCGACAATGCCACCAAGGGAATCCCCCTCGGCCGAGACTGCCTTTATCAAGGCCGGCCATTTGGCGGAATCCTTCTCCCCGCCGATCTCGACGAGCTTGGCATCTATCGCGATATTCAGCTTCTGGGGAGCCTCCTCGGTGCCATATTCGGCATTCAGGATCTTCTTTGCCACCACTCCCGCCGCCACTATGGGCAGGGTGAGCCTTCCGGAGAAATGCCCGCCTCCCCTGGGATCGTTGGCGAAGTTGTATTTGAGATTGGCCACGAAGTCCGCATGCCCCGGTCGGGGAATCGCCGCGAACTGCTCGTAATCCTGGCTCTGCACGTTCGAATTCCAGAAAACTATGGTCAGAGGAGCGCCGGTGGTATAACCGTCGAGCACGCCGCTGAGTATCTTGGGCTTGTCGGCCTCGCGTCGGGGAGTAGTGCCCACAGCACCGGGCGCCCGGCGTGCGATGTCCGCCTCGAAATCCGCTTCGTCAAGGGGAATGTTTTCCGGCACGCCGTCCAAAACCACACCTATGGCAGGGCCGTGCGACTCGCCGAAGATCGAAACCTTGAAATATTGTCCGAATGTATTCATAACACGCAAATATAGGAATAATTACTATCTTTGTAGATGTATGACAGACGAAAAAGACATCCTCGCTTCCGCTGTCGAAAAGGAATATAGCGAGGGTTTTGTTACAGATATAGAACAAGAGTTCGTCCCCAAAGGACTGAACGAGGATATAATCCGCCTCATATCGGAAAAGAAACAGGAACCCGCGTGGCTCCTGGACTTCCGTCTCGAGGCATTCCGCAAGTGGAAGACCATGACCCCGCCTACCTGGGGGCATCTGAACCGCCTTCCCGCACTTGATTTCCAGGACATAATCTACTACGCCGCGCCCAAGCGCGACGAGGACCGCCCCAAGGAGATAGACCCTGCCCTGCAGGAGACTTTCGACAAGCTCGGCATCCCCATCAACGAGCGCGAGGTGCTGGCCGGAGTCAAGTCCAAGGTGGCGGTAGATGCGGTGTTCGACAGCGTGTCGGTGAACACCACCTTCCGCAAGACCCTGGCGGAGAAGGGAATCATCTTCTGCAGCTTCTCCGAGGCGGTTAAAGAGCATCCGGACCTGGTACGCAAGTACCTGGCGACCGTCGTACCGATAGGGGACAACTTCTACGCCGCGCTCAACTCCGCGGTCTTCTCTGACGGCTCCTTCTGCTATATCCCCAAGGGCGTCAAATGCCCTATGGACCTCAGCAGCTACTTCCGCATCAACGCCAGCGGCACCGGCCAGTTCGAGCGCACGCTCATCATCGCCGACGAGGGCGCATCCGTCAGTTATATGGAGGGCTGCACCGCTCCTATGCGCGACGAGAACCAGCTCCATGCCGCAGTGGTGGAGATAATAGTGGAGAAGGATGCGGACGTGCGCTACAGCACGGTGCAGAACTGGTATCCCGGGGATTCACAAGGCAGGGGAGGCATCCTGAACCTGGTCACCAAGCGCGGCCTCTGCCGCGGCGAAGGCAGCCACCTCAGCTGGACCCAGGTCGAAACCGGCTCCGCCATCACCTGGAAATATCCTTCCTCCATCCTTATGGGCGACAATTCCAGCAGCGAGTTCTACTCCGTGGCACTGACCAACAATTATCAGCAGGCGGATACCGGCACCAAGATGGTCCATATAGGCAAGAATACCAAGAGCAGGATAGTGTCCAAGGGTATCTCCGCCGGCCACAGCGAGAATTCCTACCGCGGTCTGGTACGCATGAATCCGGGCGCATCCCACGCCCGCAACTACAGCCAGTGCGACAGTCTGCTCATAGGCGACAAATGCGGCGCGCACACCTTCCCGGTGATTCGCAACGCCAACCCCACGGCCATCGTCGAGCACGAGGCCACCACGTCCCGCATCAGCGAGGACCAGCTTTTCTACTGCACCCAGAGGGGTATTTCTCCGGAAGATGCAGTAGGCCTTATCGTGGGCGGATATGCCCGCGAGGTTCTCAGCCGCCTCCCCATGGAGTTCGCGGTCGAGGCTCAGAAACTACTTTCAGTAAACCTTGAAGGATCTATCGGATAAGAATATGGAGAACTTATTGGAAATAATAGACCTGCACGCCGGAATCGAGGATAAGGAAATCCTCCACGGAATAAATCTTACCGTACGCCCCGGCGAGATACATGCGGTAATGGGCCCTAACGGAGCGGGGAAGAGCACCCTGGGTTCCGTGCTGGCCGGCCGCCCCGATTATACGGTAACATCCGGAAGCGTGCTTTTCAACGGAAAAGACCTCTTGGCAATGACTCCCGAGGAACGCTCGTGGGAAGGCCTCTTCCTGTCGTTCCAGTATCCTATCGAGATACCCGGAGTGAGCATAACCAACTTCATGAAGGCTGCTGTGAACGCCCGCCGCAAGGCAAGAGGCGAGCAGGAGCTCGCTCCCGCCCAGTTCCTGAAACTCCTAAAGGAAAAGATGGCGTTGGTCGGCATGAAGGGAGAGTTCGCCAAGCGCGAGGTCAACGTGGGCTTCAGCGGCGGCGAAAAGAAGCGTGGCGAGGTGTTCCAGATGGCAATGCTGGACCCGCTCTTCAGCATCCTGGACGAGACCGACAGCGGCCTTGACGTGGACGCCCTCAAGATAGTCGCGGACGGCGTGAACGCCCTCCGCTCCCCGGAGAAATCGGCCGTCATCATCACCCACTACAAACACCTTCTCGAACTCATCACGCCCGACGTGGTGCACGTACTCAAAGATGGCCGCATCATAGCCACCGGCGGCATGGAACTGGCAGACCGCATAGAAAACGACGGATTCGAGGGTATCAATGGATAGGGTCTACATAGTAGGAATCGACGAGGTGCCCAAGCGCCTCAATCTGGCAGAGATGGAACATCTCCGCCTTACCTTCATAGTCATGCCCGGAGTCAGCGCCGAGGTGCCTTTCGAAATCAAGATAGGCAAGCCCGGGGTAAACCTGGAGATATTCGGCTTGTACCTTAGCCCGCGCAACGAGCAGGTGCGCTTCGATTTCACGGTGCGCCATCTGGTGGGCGGCGCCCATTCCAGCCAGCAGTTCCGCGGCATAGTCGGCGGCACTGCCAAGGCCGAGTTCGATGGTCTGGTGTATGTTGCGCCGGATGCCCAGAAGACCGAGGCTTTCCAGGAAAACCACGCCATTCTCCTTTCGGAGGGGGCCGTGGCCGAGAGCCGTCCGCAGCTGGAGATCTATGCCGACGATGTGAAGTGCTCGCACGGTGCTACATCCGGCTACCTCAATCCCGAAGAACTCTTCTATCTGCGCAGCCGCGGAATTCCCGAAGCGGAGGCCCGCAGGATGCAGATGATATCTTTCATAACTCCGGTCATCTCGCATCTGCCGGAGGAACTCAAGGAACAGATTCTTTCCCGTCTATGACAGTCTATCCGAACGTGAAGCTTAACCTCGGATTGCGGGTGCTTGGCAAGCGTCCGGATGGGTTTCACGAGCTGGAGACTCTTTTCATCCCCTGCGATGCCTTCCGCGATGAGCTGGAGATAGTGCCCTCGGAGGAGTTCGGTATCAGCGTCGGGGGTCCGGCCTATCGGGGCTGGGATCCTGCCGGGGACCTGACCGCCCGTGCATGGGAGATGCTCCACGCCGAGTATGATATCCCTCCGGTGAAGATACGCCTGGTCAAGAATTCGCCGGTAGGGGCGGGTCTTGGCGGGGGTTCGGCAGATGGCGCCTTCGCGCTTCGGGCCCTTGACGAGATGTTCGCTCTCGGGCTTTCTTCCGAGGTTCTTGCCCGCCTGGCTGCGCGCCTTGGTTCGGATTGTCCGTTCTTCATCTATAATCGTCCGATGTTCGCCACCGGCCGCGGGGAGGTCCTGGAGCCGTTCGACATCGATTTGTCGGGGTTCCGTATCGAGGTCGCGGTGCCCGAAGGCGTCGCGGTCAGCACCCGTGAGGCGTATGCCGGGCTGGATGCGGAATTGCCTGCGCAGGGGGAAGGTGCTCCCTCCGAGAGGCGTGCCACCCTGCGCGAGGTACTACGCCTCCCTATATCCGAATGGCGGAAGCTGCTGACCAACGACTTCGAGCGCAGCGTCTTCCCGCTCCACCCGGAAATCGCCGGACTTAAAAACGACTTCTACGCAAAAGGCGCCACCTACGCAGCAATGACCGGATCAGGTTCCGCCGTATTTGCTTTATTCCCCCTGAATAACTAACTTAGCGCCACTATGGCCGCACCTAAACACCTCCTCGCAGCCGTCCTGCTGCTATTGAGCGTTGTCTGTCTGGGGCAGACGACAAAAGTCCGCGGCCGTGTCGTAGACGAGAACGGCGAAGGCATCCCCTTTGCCGGAGTTTACTTCAAAGGAACCTCCATAGGCATCACCGCCGACCTCGACGGCTACTACAATCTGGAAACCCGCAACCTCGAATGCCGCATGCTCACCGCCCAGCTCCTGGGCTACGATACCGTGAGCAAGCTGGTACATCCCGGCACTTTCAATGAAGTGAATTTCGTGCTGCCGCTGACGGACAACCAGCTGAGCGGGGCCAAGGTCAAAGCCGACAACAAGAAGGCACGCGAGCTGCTGGCCAATATCCAGAAGCACCGCGATCGCAACGATCCCGAAAGCCATAAGGAATACCGCTGCAAGGTATACAACAAGATGGAACTGGACCTGACGCATCCATCGGAACAGCTGGATGGGAAGCGTTTCCGCAAGGAGTTCGGCTTCGTGTTCGACTACATCGACACTTCCGCGGTATCCGGCGTGCCATATCTGCCGGTGATGATATCCGAGACCATGGCCGAAAGGCGCCACACGCTTTCCCCTCTGCTCAATACCGAGACGGTCAAGGCCAACCGCATCTCCGGCCTGAATCCCGAAGGGAACAACATGCTGAGCCAGTTCACCGGCTCCCTGCATCTGAAGATAAACTTCTACAATCCCTTCATCAACGCCTTCGACGTGCAGTTCCCTTCCCCCATCCAGGAAGCGGGCCTGCTCTACTATAACTACTACATCATCGATACCCTGAAGGTAGACGGCCGCAAGACCCTGCTGGTCCGCTATCATCCCAAGAACCTGGTTTCCACCCCTACCTTCGACGGGGAGATGCGCATCGATTGCGAGGATTTCGCCCTGCGCAGCATCCACGCCAATATGAAGAATACCACCAACGTGAACTGGCTGCGCGACCTCGTGCTGGATTCGGAGTATGAGCGCCAGCCGGATTCTACCTGGTTCTACAAGTCCGACCGCCTGTATGTGGACCTGTCCCTTTCGCTGAGGGACTCTTCCAAGATGCTGTCTTTCATCGCGAAGAAGGATATGGTATACCTCGAACCGGACTTCAGCCCGGGGGTCAGCATCAGTTCCGGGGAGGGCCTCGTGAAGGTGGAGGAGGATGCTACCCGCAAGGAGGAGTCCTACTGGTCCGAGGTGCGTCCGGAGCCTCTTTCCGACAAGGAACGCTCGGTCTATGAGATGGTGGAGAAGGTGCAGACTATTCCTCTCTACAAGACTCTCTACGAGATAGTGTATACGGCCATCAACGGTTACTACGAGATAGGCCCCATCGGGATAGGCCCGTACTTCAAGCTGCTGAGTTTCAATGCCCTGGAGGGATACCGGCCGCAGCTGGGCTTCCGTACTTCCAAGGATTTCAGCCGTACCGACCGGTATACCGTCTATGCAGCCTATGGCACGCGGGACAAGACCTTCAAGGGCGGTGCCACCTGGGAGCATCTTTTCAAACGTATCCCCGAGCGCAAGCTGACCCTTTCCGCAAAGTACGACGTGTTCCAGATGGGCAGCGCCGCGGCGAATTCCATTGGCGAAGGGAATATACTCGCCACAATCTTCGGCGGCAGCTACAACAACCGTCTCTGCATGATGTCGTCGTTCTCCGGCAAGTACCAGCATGAGTTTTCGATGCGGGTGAACGGTGAGATAGGTTTCGATCTCCGCCGTTATTATCCGAATGAGGCGTCTTGGCTGCGGGAGAAGAACCAGGTGCCCATGTACACCAAGGATTCCGCGCGCGTGCACAGCGTGGCGGCGAACGAGATGTATGTGGCCTTGCGTTTTTCGAAGGAAGAGACGGTCAACCGCGGGCTTTTCGTCAAGAAGTCCGTCTATTCGCCATATCCTTCCGTGACACTGTCGCTGGCAGGTTCCATCGCCGGTCTGAGGCCGGGGGATTATTCCTACCTGAGGCCCGAGTTCACCCTGCGCTGGACTCCCCGCATCCCTCCTTTCGGTACTTCCAAGATATATGTGAATGCCGGAAAGATATATGGGCAGGTGCCTTATCCCCTGCTGCATATGCACGAGGGCAACAGTACCTATCTGCTCAACCGCTTCTCCTTTGCGTGTATGGAGTTCATGGAGTTCACGTCCGACCAGTGGCTGACCATTTTCTATAACCACTGCTTCAATGGGTTCTTCTTCGGAAAGATTCCGTTTATCCGCAAGCTGGGATGGAGGGAAGAGGTTTCGGTGCGTGCGGCCTGGGGTTCTTTGTCTGATAAGAATAACGGTAATCTTGCGAGGGTCGACAAGGAGGATATGCAGGCGCCTATGTTGTTCCCTAATGGTACTTCTTCGCTCGGGCGCGCTCCTTATCTGGAGTTCGGCGCGGGCATTTCCAATATCTTCAAGTTTATCCGCGTGGATTGCTATTGGCGCGCTACATATCGCAACGAGCGTCTGGTGGTCGTAGATCCGGCTGTTCCCGGCCCTGGCGGTTCCGGTGGCGCAGGCGGTTCCGGCGCTGAATCGCTGAGCGACAAAGTCCTTAGCCGCCTCCGCACACCCAACTTCGCCGTAAAGATCGGCGCCGAATTCAAGTTCTGACGATGAGGCCGTCGGGGAGTTGGAGGGAGAGGGTGCGGGAATCCTCGTCGAGGGAGACGACGAAGTCTTCGTGCAGGGGGATCAGCACTTCGTGCCCACTGGCGGAAGCGGCGGCAGGGTCGAGTTCCACGTAGAGGCATGGGTTGCCGGGGATGGGTTCGATGCCGGTGCAGACTCCCAGTTTCTTGCCGTGGTCGAGGATGGTCCAGCCGGTGAAGTCCTGCTCATCCTCATCTTCAAGCTCCACGTCGGCATAGATGGTGCGGCCCACCATCTCCTCGGCATCTTCCAGATTGTTTACGTCGCTGAGATGCACCACCGCGCGGTTGCCGCGGGGCTGATAGTCCACAATAAAGAAAGGGACCTGCAATCCATCGAAAACGATGAATACAGGTCCCTGAAAGTCCAAAGTGTCGAGATCGACGTTGCTGCTGAGAAGCAGACCTCCGTCGGTGCCGAAAGATTTAACTACTTTGGCGACGGGAAGCATTATTCTGCAGCAACTTCTGCAGGAGCTTCTACAGCCTCTTCAGCTGCGGGGGCTTCCTCGGCGACTGCCTCAGCCTGCTTTGCAGCAAGCTCGGCGGCCTTCTTGGCGATAGCCTCAGCCCTGGCTTCCTTTACCTTGGTTTCCTCAGCCTTAGCAGCCTTCTTTGCTTCGATGGCAGCGTTGTTGAGGGAAGATTTCTTTGCAGCGATCTTGGCATCCCTTTCGGCCTTCCAAGCATTCCACTTTGCGTCAGCCTGCTCCTGGGTGAGGGCGCCCTTTGCAATACCACCGTTGAGGTGCTTGCGGAGGAGGACTCCTTCGTAGGAGAGGATGCGACGGCAAACGAGGGTGGGTTCAGCACCTACGTTCACCCAAGCGAGTGCACGCTCGGCATTGAGGATGATGGTGGCAGGATTGGTGTTGGGATTGTAAGAACCGATCTGCTCGATGAAGCGTCCGTTACGAGGGGCGCGGGTGTCGGCCACAACAATGTCGAAGAATGCGAAATTCTTCTTTCCGTGGCGCTGGAGACGAATTTTAACAGCCATTGTAAATCTGTTTAAAGTTAATAATGTTCTTTTCCTTAACTCGTAAGGGGATGCAAAGTTAAATATTTTTTCGGAAAATTTTGTGTTTTCACGAATTATCTCTACATTTGCAGTCCCAAATCAACGCGGTAGTGGTGAAATGGTAGACACGCTACTTTGAGGGGGTAGTGCCCGTTGGGGTGTGTGAGTTCGACTCTCACCTACCGCACAAGGAGACAGATTCGCAAGAACCTGTCTCCTTTTTTTATCTGCATGGCGTCGTTTATTTGACGACGAGTATTTGCTGGGGGTCGTTCGAGAGTTGCATCCAGAAGCGGCCGTCCTTGACGGCTACAACCTTGGCCGGAACGCTTTCCATGATGGAGGGGCCTTGGATGAAGTTCTGTATTACCTTGAGGCTTACGGTCGATCCGAGTGTGGCTGTGTTGTCGAACTCTACGCAGATGAACTTGTCCGAAGCGGGTTCGATGATGAAGAACTTGTGCTTCCCGTCTTCCGTGCGAACCAGTATCTGCTGTGTCTCCTTGTTATAGACGTAGTTCATGCCGGTGGAATATAAACCATATTCCGAGTAGATCTGGTCTATGGTCATGGATTCCTGGGTAACGGTAACGATCTCGGTAAGGCCCTCGGCGTCGCACTTGAAACTGATGCTTGCGCTGCGTGTCTTGCCGCTGCGGTTTTCTTCTACCGTAAAATTGTAGGAATGGTCGGTCAGGCCCTTCGTGGTAGTGTTGCTTATCCAGCCGGCATCGGCGGGAATCACCACTTCGACGGTAACGTTGCTGGACACGGTCACATTGAAGCTCCCTCCGGTAGGCTCGACGCTTACTGCAGGCTCGGAGACTATGAGCGCCCCCTTGAACCTCTGGTCGATACGTACCTGGGCGGATGCTTCCCCGCAAGTGAGTACGACGGCACCCGAACGGTCGTCGTACGACGCATTCTCCTGAACAGTGACGGTTAAGAATTTCACATCCTTCTTTCCACTCTGGGGATTGATGCTCAGCCAGGTGTCTTCTGCATTGGAAAGGGCGGCCGTCCAGTCGCCGTTGGCCTCGAACCTTATTTCGACGGTCGAGTTGCCGGGCCCGACGGTTATGACGCCCGAAGAAATGAGTTCGATCTTGTCGGGATCCTTCTCTTTCTCCTTCTCGTTGTTGTTTATCTCCTTGCCGGGTTTCTTGCAGGCAGCAATGCTAAGAAGAGCGATGAATATGTATATGAACTTTTTCATAAGGCTTTCATTTAAAGTACGTTGATTGTCATTTCGACACTGTCGCTCATAGCCGATCCTCCGGTGTAATCGTGATAAAGGATATCGGCCTTGATGACATGCTCGCCGGCAGTAAGTATTATGGTATCGCCATCGATTTCCTGCCCGTCGAGCGACCATTTGAGGCTGTCGATAACGTTGTTGCGGCTGCGCTCCAGTTCGAGTTTGAAACTCTGCCCGGCATGCAGGCTGGTCGAAGGCCTCTTGATGAACGAGATGCCGAGATCGGCCAGCTTGGTGCGCTCGTCCAGATTCGGATTATCGACCACGGTGAAAGCAATCACCGGGGCGGCGTCGATTTGATTCGTCAGATCCGTCATTCCAGTCAATATGGGATTGGCTCCTCCGAATTCTCCCGAAGCCAGGAAATCACCATTGACGTATGTCCCACGGGCTGCGATTATAGGGTACCTCTCCGTCGCATTCTTGACGGTATAACCCACGATTACATCTTTGCCGGATATGCTGACAGGTGTGGAGAACTGCAGTAAATGGACGTGACCCGATGTGAGGGTAACCTTTTCGGAAACGACCTTTCCTGAACCGTTATCCACGAAAGCCCATACCTCGTCGTAAGGGGGTACCAGGTAGAATGCGATCTGGGAGACGGATTTGCCAGCGTACCGGGCCATCTCGGCGGCAGTGAACTTCTGGGCAATCGTAAAATCGGTACTTCCGATGCCAAGGGTGACTATGCTGGCATTAGCTTCGACCTTGGTCACATCCTGGCTATTCACGGAAATGACCGGATCCAGCGAGAAGTCCTTGTTTATCAGGATATGGTTGTCGGCATAGTCGGCAGCCAGATAATTCTGGGCAAACACCGAAACCGTAAGATTTGCCGGGGCCTCGCTCGGAATGCTCAGATAGTAATGGCCGTCGGCATCGGTAATGGCCTCGCTTAGGGCTTCGCTCTGTACGGTTTCCCTCGAAAACAGGCGGATGCCACCCTTGGCGGCAGCCCTCCTTTCGGAAGATGAAACATAGACGAATGCTCCCTTTATGGGCTTTCCATCCTTCCCTGTTACCCGTCCGCTGGCTTCCCGTGATTCGGCCGACAGATTGAATGAAACTTCTTTCTTGCTGGAATTGTAGTATATGTCCCTGAGTTCATACAAGACTTCGCCATCCCATCCGGCGAGTCGGTAATGAGTGACCTCGTAACGATAGGGATTTGTAGCTCCAGGGAAAACCCAGCAGTTGTAATAGGCCTCGAAAGAGGAGGGATCCGACATCTGGTAGGGCATGCCCGGCTGGCCTTCTCCGGCCATCTTTATATAGCAGCAAGGATGGCCGCCGAAGGCATTTATCTTGTTGGTATAGTCCCAAAGATATGATGCTTTTACACCGGCGACGGAGTTGGCAGACCTGTCGATATGATAAATCAGAAGCCCGGGGTTCGAGCTGCTGTCGAATCTCTGCCCATCCCTGACTTCCAGGAGGAAGAACTCGCCATCGTTCCTGGTCGGGAGGATGTATGCCTTGCGCCCGTCGATGTTGGAGATGGCCCTAGCTCCGACGACGTCGATATTTTCCGTCTCGGTGATGAACCCCATCATGTAACGCTCGTAGGTAGTATACCTGGAAGGAACCATGCCGTTCTGCAGGTAGTTTCCGCTTGCCATAAGAGACCAGTATGCGGGGTGGAAGGCTTCTCCGTTATCTTCGTAGTCGGTGTCGTAGAAGTCCGGGAGGCCGATTACGTGGGAGAACTCGTGACAGAATGTTCCGATTCCGGCGAAATAGGAACCGTAGCTGCCGCGGAATTCGGAGGTGCAGGAATAGGTCCCGGCTTTCTTTCCGCTGAACGTAGCGGAGGTGCTGAGCCCGGACTTGTGAGGCCAGATAGTGTTGGTTCCGCCACCCTCTGCCTGGTTATGCCCAGGGTAAATCATGAAGATATTGTCGATGACACCATCGTTGTTCGTGTCGTATATCGAGAGGTCCATTTGCGAGGCCAGTTCGGTCAAGGCCGCCTCTACTATTTTAGCTGCGAAAGAAAAGTGCTCTTCCTGGTCGTTTTCAGGAAAGTCCGTACTGGTGAAGCTCATCGTAATGGGGCCAAAGACATCGAACTGGGGTGTAAACATCCCGTATGAAGCATCGACGAAATAGTCCCTTGCAGATCCCACATAACTACCCTCGGAATAGTTCTGGGTATTCAGGACATCTCTGAAATGCGGGCCGGCAAGAGCGTTGAAATGCTTGTCGGGGAATTCGGCCATGATTACAAGGAAGCGCCGGTTTCCCATTCCCAGCCCGGTGTTGCCGCGTTGCGACACGGGCCCCATAAGGGTGTTCCGCCTCTGGATGGCGGCACGCCTTTGGGTGGAGCTGGGTTTCGGAGAGGGGCGCCACCAACCATCCTTGCCCTGTGCGTAGCAGGTCTTCCCGTCGAGGGAAGTGTACCAGTGCAGGAATTCATCTCCGTGCATACGCAGGGAGAGCGTGCTGCCATCTGGTTGGGATACTGTGATTGGATTGGGAGTGGCCGGACTGGCAAAGGCAATAGTTGCGGTTAGAAAAAGCAAGATTGCCAAAAGGGAATAATGTCTCATGTTCTCAACTATCAATGCTTTATGAGACACAAATATAGCTAATTAATTCGATAGGTCATATTATTCTTTATACACGATGAGAGCGGGCAACCATTCGGTGGAGGATTGCCCTAAGCTTTCGAACATCCCATAAATATCTTTCATATTGCCATTAGCTACAAAGGGAGGAACCAGCCCTGCTCCAATCATGACGGGATTATCAAGGTCACTTAAAAAACGATAAGCCCGCTGGTTTAATTTGTAAACTACCAGGCGGAATTGGGTGTTCCTATAAGTCGGCGCATCAGGATGTGGCCATTCGACTATTTCGTGCGTGCTTGCCGTCATTATATCGAATTCATATGGGGAAGGATCATCTTTCCCCAATGAAAACACGAACATCTCTTTCCCGGCTGCTGAAATACGATGAAACCTTTCTTCAACAAGCTCGGAGAAGGATGCTCCTTTGGCGGTTTCCGATATTTCGATTTCCACTGATATCGGTATATACTCTTCTTCCGTGCGACCATCCGGATACTTGGTCAGGTAATGGTTCCGGGCCTCCAGGAATGCACCATAGAATTGCGCTCCACCGGCAAATGGCGTTGTTTCCAGAATAATGTGATAGCGTTCCAACCATTCCTGTGTCATTTCGCGGCTATAAGTGAAGGCAGGAGATTCCGGAACGGATGATTCTACATGTACTATATTATCCGAATCATGAACTGTCAGTGCTACGATGTCCCCTCTAGTCAAATCCGTTGAGGCGGAATACCGGAGTCCATTAGAGGTGTTTTTGCAGGACTCCCAATTTATAGGAGATCCATTGACATTTAATTCAAAAAGTACATCATCCCAGCTTGTCTCCCTTTTGGGCTGATTGACAGGTCGGGCTCGTGATACTGTAAGAATGGTAGAGTCTGTCCCGGAACACGGGAAACATTCCAGATAGAGTTTCCCCTTAGTGCTCATATTGGGATAATTTGGGTAGGACTCGCATCCTATGACAAGCCCCAATAGTAAGACGGATATGGGTAATGCTCTCATTTTTAAAATTTTATGGTGTAACTAACAGAGGGGATGAACGGCGGAAGTGAATAACCTATCAAATAAAACTCGCCGGGTTTATCTTCCGAGTCAATCAGTCTTATCATGATAG
>JAFZJI010000037.1 GCA_017552105.1 Bacteroidales bacterium
GGGTGGTGGCGTGGCGGTTAAAAGCCTGATTGAAAGGCTGATAGCATAAAGTCTCCCCCTCGTTTTTAAGGGGGAGACTTTATGCTTAGCTGCTGTGTATCAACCAATTAGCCGCCACGGGTACCGGCCGGGCATGAGGGGAAAGGCCGGGCACCGCCCAGCACCTGGCGCCGCTAGAAGCTGGCGCCGGGGGCGAGGCAGGTCTTTTGAGGGTTGGCGCCGAGCTGCGACCAGTTGGAGCCGGGCGCAGTGGTCTTCGGGCAGGTAATCTTATAGAGCACAGCTCCGGATGAGGAAGAGCCGGTCACGTAGATGTTGCCGTCCTTGTCGATGGTGGGGCTGGTCCTCGGATTGTCGAGGGATACCTCGGAAATGAGCTTGCCGTCGGCCGAAGACAGTTTCAGGAGCTTGTTGCCACCGTGACCGTTGTCGTAGTCGACCACGTAGATGTAGCCCATCGAGTCGATGGCCGGAACGCCCGTATTGTAGGTGCCTTCGGTCTTGTATTCCCACGCAAGGGAACCATCCCTGTTGTTCAGGCGGAACACCTTTCCTGCTGTGCGGAAGTAGGCGTTTCCTTCGGGATCCAGCACGCAGCCGATACCCAGCACGCCATCGGTGGTATGGCTCTCCAGCTCAACCTTCCATAAAGGAGTGGGAGCCACGCCTACCACGTAACTGTCGAGATTGTACTTGGCGCAGATCATGTTCTCGTTGTCGCTGGTCGCGCTGACATACACACCGTGGTTGGTTCCGATCACGGGCTGGCAGGCCTTGGTAAGGTAGCCGTTGCCGTCGGTATGGCGCATTCCCAGCAGATTGTTCTTGCGGTCGCCATCCGTATTGGCGGTGGTCTTCCAGTTGCCAATGGTACCATCTACCGTAGCGATGTGATAACCGCCACCGGACTCTGTTCCGGGCTTACGGCCCTGGCTGGTACCGCCACGGGCCGTGCCATAGACAAACTCGCCATTGTAGCCGATGGCCACGCCGCCCCAAGAGCCCTTGTCGCACTGCAGGCACTGCTGCACGCTGCCGTCGGAGCGTTTGAATACGGCGAAGTTCAAGGTGATGTCGTTACCGCAGTTGGTCATAGGAACGGCAACATAGTCTCCGATAGGAGTTGCGATGGTGCAGCGGTACTGCGAGTAATTGCCCGTGTCGTGGTACCAGTTCTCGTCGGAAAGGTCTCCCTTCACGCTGTACAGGCCGCCATGGCCATCTGCGCTGTAACTATACTGCACGGGGATATACACATTGCCCTGGGCATCGATCGAAGGAGTCGGAGTCTGGATATCGCGGTCCGAGATATAAGGGCTGCGCTTTCCGATATCGTAGCTGCCGAAGATGGTTCCGTTGTTGTTGAAGCCGACCAGGTGGTAGCCGGAAGATGCAACATAGATCTTGCTGCCGTCTGCCGACACTGCCGGGGCTGTCCAGTCTGCTACCGCGGTGCCCTTGTCGTCGGAAGTATCATCGTAGAGCACGCACCATTCGATGGTGAGGTCGTGCCCTGCGGAACGGGCCACGGACAGGGTCTTGGTGGCAGTGGCCTTCTGGCCGTAATGGTCAGTGACGGTCAGGCTGACGGGGATGTCGTTGCCGAAGGTGTTGAACACCACCTCGGGGTTCTGGTCGGAAGAGAGGATGCCGCCTATGTTCCACTCCCAGAGTTCGATGCCGTCCTCGGAGGTGGACTTGTCGGTAAATTTCAGGGTTTCATCCATCTGAGGATTGGCGGGAAGATCGAAATCCGCAACCGGAGGAGTATGCACTTCTCCGCCGCCGCCCTTGAACTGGAGGACAGCATATACCGGGTGATGGTCGGAAATCCAGTATCCTTTCCACTTCATGTTGAGGGTGCGGAAACGCAGGCACTTGTCGAATCCGCCATAGAAGATATGGTCGAGATGCTGGTGCTTGCTGATGGTGGACTGGCTGCCCCACCAGTGGAAGGTCTCGATATTGTCGGTGAGGGGCGCTGTCTGCCTGGCGCTGGAATACTTGGCGAGGATGGGTGCAAGGGCAGAATCATCCTCTTCCACGTTCCAGTCGGCGGAAAGCACCACGGGAAGCCCTGCGGGGCATTTCTCGGCGACCGTATTGAGTACTGCCAGGACCTCCTTGGACTGGGATGCGGCATAGAGGCTGAGGTGGGTGTTGAGGTAGAAGAACTTGCGTCCGTTTTCTTTCACGGTCAGCACGGCCCACGTGGCGGTCCGGCATGTCCGGTCTTCGTTCTCGGGGAAATAACTGCCCGGGACGTCGGGCGTGGCGGACAGCCAGATGGTTCCCCAGTTATCTACCTGGATCTCGTTGGTCTTGTAGAGAATTGCGGTGGATTCTCCGCTCCGGACGCCGTCGTTACGACCGACGCCGATATAGGAGTAGCCTTTGCAATTGGCGATGATATCATCTACCTGGATCATCTCCGCCTCCTGCAGGCCGAGCACCGGCGGTTCCATAGTGTTGACCATCTGGAAATATCCGACCTTGCGGACTTCCCAGTCCCTGTCACCTACGTCGGGGTCGTTCTGCTTGTTGCGGGCAGAGTAGAAACGCACGTTGGAAGACATGACGAGCAGGCCCTCGATCGACTCGGGTTCCGGTTCGTCCCCGGCGCTGCGGGTGTACCAATTGCTGTAGTCCAGCCCCTCGTGCCTGTAACAGGAAGGCAGGAGGAGAAGCAGGGAAATAAGGATTACAATATACTTTTTCATATCTGTTCTGGTTTACCAACCGGGGTTCTGGTCGATGTGATAGCCGCGGCTTTCGTATTCGCGGACGACAAGGGGAGGTATGGGATCGAGATACTGCCTGTCGTCGGAGTACCACTTGCGCTTGATGGCAAGCTCGAAACGGAGGTCGTAGCCGCCGTCGGGATTCTCGTCGGCGCGGAGTCCTTGCTCGGGAGAACTGTCCGGGAGAAGCTGGACATATTTGTTCTGGGCATAAGACGGAACGTCGGCGTATGCGTCGTATGTCACGTAGAAATCGTTGGTGTCGTCGTTGTTGACCTTGAACTGAACGTTCAGTGCAGGTACGTGCAGGCCGGTGATGGGAACGCGCTCGAAGCATTCTCCCTCCTTCCAGCGCCTGAGGTCGATTTCACGGAAGCCTTCGAGAACCAGTTCGATGGCCCTTTCGCGGCGGATTTCGAGGATGACGGGGTCGTTGATATCCGGATAGAAGGTCTGTTGGAGGTAGGGATCCACGGATGTCGGCTTGGACGAGGTCACTCCGGCCTTGTCGCCGAATCCCGCCCTAAGACGGAGGGCGCCGATGGTGGCGCTCCAGTCGGCATCGGTAAGCTCTCCGAGTTCGGCCTTGGCCTCGGCATAGTTGAGCAGCACTTCAGCATAGCGGAGGATGGGGAGGCTGTTCTCGTTCTTGCTGGTTCCGTTCTTGCTCGTGTCATCTTCCACGAACTTGATAGGCTGGTAACCGGTGACTGCGCAACCGCCGACGATGTCGGGACGGCGGTCCCGCCATCCGCCATGGTTGATTTCGTAGTCGGGGCCCTTCACCGTCTGGGCAAGACGCTCGTCGCGGTTGGAGAACTCGTTAAGGAAGCTGATGGCCTTGTATTTGGCCTTGTCGGTGAAACGGCTGCCATCCTTGCAAAGATATGTGAAGATGAACGCCCTGGACAGGCAGATGGCATCGCCGTAGGTGGCAGAATTGTAATAGTAGTTGGCGCTGCCGGTCACGATGTCGTCGAGCGAAGCCTGGACACCGAGGATAACCTCGTCGGTCAGAATCTTCTTCGAATAGAAAACGCTCCTGTAGGCTCCGAGCGAAGGGTTTCCGGTAAGATAGGAATCGTCGCAGACCTTGGTGTTGAGCTTGACGCTTTCGTCGGCCATGATGACCGCGGCAGCTTCGGCAGCCAGGCGGTACAGCTTAGCGGCGGTCCACTCTGCCGTCTCTTCGTGATGATACTTCCTCCACGATGCTTCGAAGAGGCAGGCGCGGCTCTTGAGGGCGTAGGCCGCATTCTTGGAGATGCGGGTATTACCCTGGGAAGATGTGGTCTTGATGTGCTCCGCGGCGAAGTCGAGATCTTCGATTATGTGGGAGATAATCACGTCGCGGGAATCCCTGTTCTTGTACATCTCGTCGAGTTCGGTGCTGTTGAGGCAGTGGTCGAACCACGGCACTCCGCCGTAAGCCTGTAGTTTCTTCAGATAGAAACGTGCACGGAACCAGCGGGCGAGGCCCTCGTAATGGTCCTTGTCTTTCTGGGGAACGGTGCAGTCGTCGCTGTGGATGCCGTCGATCAGGAAGTTGACGGTCCTAAGGCTGCTCCAGCTCCACGAAGTGACGCCTTCCGGGCTGTATCCCTCGCAATAGAAAGAGTTGATGCTCTTGGCCGCAATGTAGTCGGCGCAGGTTCCTTCGGCGGAGCTGAGGTCGCCCAGCGAAGGAAGCTGGTTGTAGAAAGACAGGGTGTATGCCTCCAGGCCCGAAGTTGATCCGAAGATCAGTTCCCGGCTGCCGGAAGATACCATCTTTTCTTCAAGAGTACAGGCCTGCATGCAGAGGATTGCAAGCGCTATTATGGCAAGTTGCTTTTTCATCGTCTTTTAGATTTTAATGGTTACACCGATGGAGAACGTGCGCATAGTCGGCAGGCTGTTACCGTCGCCGAAGTTATCCACGTTGTTGCCGAGGTCCTTGTCGGAACCCTTGGTCGCCGTGGCGATATCCACGTCCGTGGTAAGCCTGTAGATAGGCGCCCAGGTGTAGAGGTTCTCGCCGGAGAAGTAGATGCTGAGGCCGCTGATGTTCATCCGCTTGACCCATTTCTGAGGCACGTTCCATCCAATCTGCAGGTTCTGCAGGCGGAAGTAAGATGCGTCGAATACATAGCGGTCGACCTTGTGCTGGCCGGAGAAGAAGATGCGGTAGTAACCCGTGTACTTGGGGAGGTAGGCATCCTTGTGCTCGGGCGTCCATGCGTTGTTGACGGTCCATGCGAGAGCGTTGCCGTACGGGCGGTGGTACTGACCCCAGATGATGGATTCTCCACTGGGGTACCATCCCTGCTTGCCTATGCCCTGGAACATGGCGGAAGCGTAGAAGCCTTTCCAGTCGACGTTGAACGAAAGGGAGTACATGTAGCGGGGATGCTTGTTGCCCACGATCACCATGTCGCCCGGATCATCTACCGTAAGCGAGCCCTTGTCCACCTTGTGGTTACCGTTGCGGTCCTGAAGGATGACGTCGCCGGGCCTGGTCAGATAGCCCTCGTGGACCTGGATGAGGTCGTTGACATAGGGGACGCCGGGGCCGTAGTAGTTGTCGATCTGGTCCTGGTCGTCGAAGAAGCCGTCGAACTTGAAACCCCAGATTTCGCCTATCTCCTGGCCCACGTAGTAGTCGCTGAGCGACTTGGTCGGGTTGTTGTAACGGGTGACGAAGGTGCGGTTGTCGGCCAGGGTGGCCTTGACTCCCACATTCATGTCGTGCCCGCCCACCTTGAACGAATCGCCATAGCTTAACGAAAGCTCGAATCCGCGGGTGACCAGGTCGGCGTAATTGCCCTTAGGAGAACTGGCTCCGTAGGTGTCGGGGAGTTTCGGACCGACAGTGTACATGTTCAGCGTGTTGCGGACGTAATAGTCGGCGGTCAGGTTGACCTTGCCGTTGTAGAAGCCGAGGTCGATGCCCCCGTCGGTGGTCCGGGCATTTTCCCAGGTAAGCCCGTCGGGAACCTGGCTCGGGATGGAGGTGACCCTGTGTTTGCTCTTGCCGTCGATTATGTAAGAAAGGTTGCTGAAACCAAACCTCTCCATATAGGCATAGGCATCCACGTTACCATTGCCGAGTTCGCCCCAGGAGAAGCGGAACTTGGCGTTGGATATAATCGCCGGATTGACCTTGAACCAATGCTCCTGGGAGAGCCTCCAAGCCGCCGATACCGAAGGGAAGAAGCCCCACTGCTGGTTGGACGGGAACTTGGACGAGCCGTCGTAACGGCCGTTGATTTCAACGAGATAACGCTCGTCGTAGGCGTAGTTCACACGGAAGAAGACACCTTCCGTGCGCCAACGCGTCTCGTAGGAATAGGTAGTAATGTTGTCGCCGAGGGCGAGCTGTATGTTCTCGGCATCCTCGGAAATAAGCCCGTAGCGGAGCATCTGCCCGATCTTGCTGAGGGAACGCTCCCAGTTGAAACCGACCAGCGCCTTGAAGTCGTGTTTCCCGTTCCAGATGTTGGCATATTCGGCATACTCGTTGGTGGTGTAGTAATTGGTGCGGTTCCAGGTATCCTGGATGAAATCGTTGACACCGGGCGTGCCGAGCCAGGTAATCTGACCGGGGGCTTCGCTGTAGGAGACCATCGAGTTCTTCTTGGTGTAGTTGTACCAGGCCGCTTTGGCGGTGAAGTCGGCGTTCAGGCGGAGGGTATGATTGAAGAATTCGGCCTTGAGACCGGTAGTGGAGCTGAATTCGTTACGGAACTGGTCGGTGTAGTTCTTGCCGGTCACGAGGCCTCCGATGGCCATTGCGCCGCTCTTGGTGAAGGTGCCGTCAGGGTTCCAGATGGGGGAACTCACGCGGCCGTTATCCTGGATGGCACGAAGGTAGAGACCGTTGTTGGTCTGGTTGGAGCCGGCGGGGATGTGGTTCTTGTCGTAGTTGAAAGAAACATTCTCCCGTATGGTCAGCCAGTCGGTGGGGCGGGCGGTCAGTTTCGCGCGCAGGGACGGCGACAGGTAGGTGTCGGGGTTGAAGTTAAGGATACCGTCGTATTTGTAGATACGGCCGGAGAGGTAGAAATCGAGCTTATCGGTCGATCCGCTTGCGGAGAGGTTGTGCGTCTGAGCAAATGTGTAAGGCTTGTAGATCACCTTGTAGTAGTTGGTGTTGCCGTAGTACACATATCTTCCGGTATCATCCAGGTCGACTTCTTCCGTAATACCTTTCTCCTTGCGGCGGAGGAACTCGCTCATCCAGGCCCTGGAGAAGTCCTGGCTCGTGTTCATGCCGGAAGGCTCGGTGCCCATGTAGTTGTAGTAGGCGTCCCGGAACAGGCTGGCGTACACGTAACCGTCGTCCACGATGTCGGGGAGGTTGGTCGGCTGCAGGAAAGAGAGGTTGGCGTTGTAGTTGAAAGTGAATTTACCCGTTTCCCGGGCTGCTTCCTTGGTAGTGATGAGCACGACACCGAAAGTCGCGCGCGAACCATATATGGAAGCCGATGCAGCATCTTTCAGCACCGAAACACTCTCGATGTCGTCCGGGTTCAGCAGCGCAGGGTCGCCTTCCACTCCGTCGATGAGGACGAGGGCGCTTCCGCCGCCACCGATCGAGGTCGTACCGCGGATGTTATAATCGGCAGAGCGGCTCGGCTTACCGTCGGACAGCGAGATGTTGAGGTTCGGGATGGCTCCTACCAGCATCTGCGTGGTATTGGACGAGGGGCGTCCGGCGAAGACTTCGGAGGATACCTGGTCGACGGCGCCGGTCAGGTTGGCCCTCTTTACACTGCCATAGCCCACTACGACCACGTCGTCGAGGTATTCGCTCGAGGTGGCGAGCAGTATGTTGTAAGGCCCCGGACCCGAGACGGTGAAGACATAGTCTTCGTAGCCGAGGGACGAAACGACGATTTCCTTCCCCTTTTCGGTTTTCAGGGTGAAGGCGCCGTCCAGATCGGTTATAGTACCGTTATTGGTCCCCTTGACAACGACCCCCGCACCAATCAGCGTCTCACCGGAATGCGCATCTTTCACGATGCCGGTGATGGTGATCTCCTGTGAGAGGCCCACGACTGCAAGGAGCCAGAAGAATAATGTAAATGCTAAACGTCGCATAGGATACGGAATATACTTTTTGCAAAGATAATCGAGTAGTCGATATTCTTTTTATGACAAAATCGCCTAGAATTGCAACGATTGATTATTTTCGGGAAGCAGGGAAATTTGCAGAAATCTGAAAAAAGCATTTAATTAGCACGTTAAATAATTAGGGGCCATGCGATTGAATCATTATCAAGCACCTTCTGCGGAGGCTGTAACGTTCTGCACGCAGGAGAATCTTCTCGTTTTAAGTGACTTTGGTCAGACCGGATATGCCGGAAGCGGTTTCGAAGACGACGGCAGCATCATAGATATTCCCGACTCGTTCTAAATGTCCTGCCTTATGAAAAAGATACTCAAGTATGTAGGACTCGGCATTTCCGCAGCCACTTTGCTGTTCTCCTGTGCGAAGAACGAAGATTATGCGCCCTCCAAGACCATCGATATGACGGTCATTGCCGGGGATCCGTCCGTCAAGACCGTAATCGACGAATATGAGTCCGGCGGACAAACCCGCTACGGCGTGCTCTGGGAAGCCGGAGACGTGCTCGGCGGCGTAATCAAGGTCCACGGCACAGGATTCACCACGATAGGCAGGCGCGAGTCATCGCCCCTCTCAGCGGGCGGAGAAACCGCATCTTTCAAGTTCTCGGGAATACTTTCCGGTACGGATTACAACTGTTCCTTCGTTTATCCGGCTTCTGCCCTCACCGAATCAGGCACCTCCTTCCTCGTTACGCTGCCGTCGGCGCAGACTTTCGCATCGGGCAGCTTCGATCCCGCGGCCGACGTGCTGCTCTCCGAGCACATCTCCGGGCATCTGATGAGCATCGCCACGGACGTGAACGCCCGTTTCGTCCGGGTAGGCGGTACCGCCCGTATGCTCATTACCGCGCCTTCCACCACGGAAACCATACAGAAGATAGTTTTCTCCACGACGGACAACATCAAGATTGCCGGCTCCTACACCCTGGATGCTAATTCCGGGGAACTGTCGGACGAGATGACCTCCGGAACCAATTCCATAATCCTTACTCCCGCATCTGCCACTACCTACAGCGGAGATGTAGTAGTATGGTTCCGCCTGGCCGAACTGACGCTCAGCGACAACTTCACCCTCAGCGTCACCACCGACAAGAAGGTATATACCAAGAACGTGAACCTGGCTGCGGCGGGCAGGACTCTGGAATTCCGCAACAGCAAGCTCACCAAGTTCTCGGTAGATATGCGCGGCGTGCCCGGAGTGGTTTTCAGCGCGACAGACGTGATCGACGCCGACTTCACGGGCATCACAAGCACCAGCTACTCCAGCTGGAGCGGCAAGGCCGGCTCGTCTTCTACCGCGGTGTATGCCGGCTACAGCGCGCGCAGGGACAGTGGCGAAATAGGTATACGCAGCGATGTCGATTATACGGGAAACTTCTACAGCGGCATAGTCACCACGGCCTCAGGAGGCAAGCTGAAGGAGGTATCGGTGACCGTCACCACCACCTCCAACGCCACCAGGACCGTCGATATATACGCCAGCAATACTCCCTACGCAAGCCCTAACGACCTTTACGACAGCTCGGCGCACGGGGATCTCGTGGCCTCGATGACCTTCCCCGGGAATTCCACGAACACCCAGACCTTCCAGTTCACCTCAGACTATGCTTTCATAGGCATACGCTCCAAGCAGTACGCCATAAACATCCCCGAAATAAGGATTTCGTGGGAAGGCGGAAAGCCCATGGTGGTCACCGGCGGCGTTTCCGACGTTACATACAGCAGCGCCACCCTCCACGGCTCGTTCGGCGCTGCCTCCGGAGGAATATATGAGGCAGGTTTCTACTGGGACAGCGATGCTTCCGCGCTCGAAAACCTGGCCCATCCCGCGCAGGTGGTCACCACCGACGGCACCAGCGCCACCGGCGGCAGCTTCAGCTGCAGCCTCGGCAGCCTGCCCGACGAAGACGCCATCTACTACTACAAAGCCTATGTACTGTGGCTGAACCCCGAGACCAACCGTTACGAAGAGTACTTAGGGCGCATCTCGTCGTTCAGGACCCTGGCACATCATAATTCTACCATGCCTATCTGGCTGGAACTGCCCTCCTACGATATAGTGGATATGGCGGGCACCACAACCTCTCCCCTCGACGACCTCTACTTCGTCACCCACTGGGCGCAGATGGGAGGCCTCCGGCAGCGCAACTACTCGATGCTCTACGACCCGGCGATGTATGCCTCATACTGGGTGGCCTATCCTCTCTGCCGCGACCATCTGACCTCCGGCCGTACCGACCACTGGGGCATATTCGACCCCCAAGTTCCGGTGTCGAAGCAGGTGGACCTCGAGGCAGGATATGGGGTGAATCTGGGAGATGACTATTATGCCCGCGGGCATCAGATACCTAACGCCGACCGCAACGCAGTGCCCGAGATGCAGGAGCAGACCTACTATCCTACCAACATTACTCCCCAGCTGCAGAACAGCGTGAACGGAGGAATCTGGATGCACCTCGAAGGTGGGGTCCGCGAATCGGTGAAGGGGACGGATACAGTATATGTAGTAACCGGCGCCGCCTTCCGCAAGAAGGGAAGCAGCGATGTGATCTCGACCATACAGCCCACCAGAAGCCGCCCCGAGCTTCCTCTGCCCAATTACTATTGGAAGGTGCTGCTGAAGGTTAGGTGGAGCGGCAACTACGTTACCGATGCCAAGGCAGTAGGCTTCTGGATCGAGCATAGCCTGAACATGCCCACGGAGAACAACGCCTACGTAAATTACGCGGTCAGCGTGGACCAGATAGAAGCCTGGACAGGATTCGACTTCTTCGCCAATCTGCCCGAAGAACTCCAGGCCGCCTGCGAAAGCAGCTCCGACTGGATGAGCTTCAAGAACTACTAGA
>JAFZJI010000038.1 GCA_017552105.1 Bacteroidales bacterium
GAGGTCAACATCAAGCTGAACGGGTTCCCCTATCTTGAATATGGTATTCTCAAGGGGGTGGTTTCCACCATATCATCGGTGCCGGAGAATGGAGAAGACGGCATGGTCTATACCGTGAACGTGGCCCTGCCCGACGGGCTCGAAAGCACCTACCACAAGCGCCTGCCCTTCGTCCAGGACATGGACGGCAGCGCCGAAATCGTTACCGAGGACCGCAGGCTCATCGAGCAGTTCATCCTCCCCATCCGTTCTTTATTCGTAAACCGATGAGAAAGTTCCTGATCTGTTCCCTTGCGCTGGCCCTTGCCACGGCCCCCGCGCCTGCCCAGGAAAAGCAGGCGTGGACCCTCGACCAGTGCATCCGGCACGCCCTGGAGAACAATATCGAGATCAAGAAGAAGGAGCTTTCGCACGAGGGGAAGGAGATAGGCCTGGACGAGAGCCGCTGGAGCTTCACTCCCAACTTCTCCATGAGTTCGAGCGCGAGCCTGTCCACCGGCAGGGTGCTGGACCAGACGACCTACGAGTTCATAGGCAACAGCACCATGGGCAGCAGCAGTTCTTCGATTTCAGGTTCGATGGACATCTTCAATGGATTCCGGAAGATATATGCACTCCGCCGGGCCAAACTCGACCTTCTGGCCGAATCTGCCGGCATGGAAAGCCTGAAAGACGACATCCGCCGGAACGTGACCGCCGCGTTCCTCGCCCTGCTCTGCGCCGAGTCCAACGTGCGCTCCGCCGCGGATACCAAGGATCTTCTCGTTTCCCAGATTGAGAGGATAGAGGTCCTGCTGGAGGCCGGGAAGATTACCGAAAGCGACCTTCTGCAGGCCAAGGCCCAGCTCTATGCCGCGGAGAACGACTGCGCCACGGCGGAGGGTGCGGTAGAAAGCGCCAGGATGGAACTCTGCCAGTTGCTGGAGATACAGGACTACAAAGGCTTCGCCATCGACAGCAGCAGCATGACAGCACCTGCCAAGGCGTCGCGTCCTGTCACCGAAGAAGATGTGCTGTCGCGCCCGGAATACAGGCAGGCCAATCTGCTGGTAGATATTGCCAGACAGGACCTGAAGATTGCCAAGTCGGGGTATTCCCCTTCCCTGTCGCTTTCGGCGGGCTATGGTACCAGCTATTCCTCTGCCCGGCAGAAGGCTATCCAGAACCCGGACGGAACCTTCAGATACGAAGCCTATCCATTCATGGACCAGTATCTGGATAACAGGAACTCCTACATCTCCCTAAGTCTGAATGTGCCGATCTTCTACTCTTTCTCCAACAGGAACAATGTCAGGCGGCAGAAGCTGGCGCTCTGCGATGCCGAGTACGATGCCATGAGCACGAAGAAGGCCTTGGTGAAAGAGAGTCTTCAGCTGGAGATCGACTGCAGGACCGCGCAGAAGAAGTACGAGAGCGCCAAGGAGCAGTTCAAGTATGCCGAAGAGGCGGAGAGGCAACTCCGTGAAAGGTACGCGGCCGGCGCCGCCGACTACAACAGCTGGAACATCGCCGCCACCGAGCTTGCCAAGAGCCGCTACGCCCTCTCGGAAGCCAAATACACCTACCTCTTCAAGCTGAAAACCCTCGAGCTTTTCTGCAAAGGGTTTTAAAGCAGTATTTCCAGGAAACGGGACAGGAATACGTTATACACCGTATAGACGGGGCCGTCGACGGTGTTGCTCACCAGTACCAATTCTTTTTCGACAAGGGCGTTCAGGCTTTTCAGGGCAGACGCCCCGGAACTAAGTCCGTACTTTCTGAGGAATGCCGAGGCGGTGGGATGAGCGACCGCCCCTTCGCGGGCTATCGCCCTCAGCAGGGCCCATTGCTGAGCGGTAAGAAGGCGACGGATTTCCAGGAAGTGTTCCCTGTTGGCCGTCAGGATGCGGTTGATTGCTGTCACGACATCCTCCATCGATACCTGGCGTTTGCTTATCATGAAGGTTTCGTTGCAAAGGGTCTGGGTGTAGAAGGTGTGATCCTTGCTCCAGTTTATGATAAAGCGCACGGTGTCGCTGTCGATGGTTTTCCCATATTGCAGGAACTTCTCTTCGATGAAGCCGGCATAGGTGTCGACGTCGAGTTTGTGGAGAGGGATGGTGGTGGTGCTGTCGTAGAATGGGCTCCTGGCGCTGGAGAACATGTCGGTCATGACGTGTTTTTTGCTGCCGCAGAAGATGAAACGGACGTTGATCAGCTTCTGGATATGACTGCGCAGGACAGCTTCCATATTTACGCCTTCATATTCGCGTATCTGCTGGAATTCGTCGATTGCTACGACGACCGGCTTTTTACCACTCTCCAGGAAAGACAGTATGTTGCCAAGGGTGGTCGGCTTTTCTTCTTCGCCCCGATATGTCAATGTGAGTTCCGGGGAACCGGAAATGGCGTTATAGCTAAGAAGGGGGCGAAGCCCGCCGAGGGCGGAGAAGAACGCTGCTATGCGGCTGCGATGATTGAGGGTGGCGACAACGGCCTGTGCAAAGACTTTAATGAAATCGTCGATCGACTGGGTAGCGCTGATATCCACATAGATGGCGTCGAATTCGGCGCCGGATGTCTTGATTTCATCAAAAACCCTATATATAAGGCCGGTTTTACCAAGGCGGCGAGGTGAAATCAGCGTAATATTTCGGCCGTTCCGAAGGTACTGAAGGATGTTAGACATCTCCTCCTTCCTGTCGCAAAACAGCTCCTTGCAGGCATACGGTGCCAAAACGAACGGATTCCTTTCCATAATTCCACAATTTAAACACCACAAAACTAATTAACTTTTGGTTAATTACAAAAAGTTAATTACTACAAGAGACTAATTATCATTATGATTATTGATCTTTGTCCGCGGAAAACATTCTTTTTCTGAAACTCATTACATATATAGCAATATCCTTGTGCCTGCTATTAGCCGCTTGTACGAAGGAGGAATCTGCGTTGGATAAGTATGTCGGTTCATATTCCATTGATGAGATATTCTGGTCCGGATCCTTCGCTTATTTGAATGGCGACGGTATAGGAAGCAAATATCTCTTAAAAGAGTTCCAGGGCTGTCCGGGCTTCGTACAGGATTGGGTAAAGGGGCGTGTGAAAAAAATTGACAAATCCACCCTTTGCTACACTCTAGCGATACCAGTATTTGTTACCGACACCGACACCGGAAAAGGAGAAGTCAAGTACTACGGAGCTCAAATTCGTGCCGATTGGGATGACAGTAATGGGGGAGAGATAGTGTCTTCCGAGTCTTTCTACCCGGCTAAACTAGAAGGAATGGTTGGAGCAACAAGAATGGTATTACTCAAATCAGATTTAACTCCTAATTCATTTACAATCCTTGTAGACTGTTCCTTGCCCGATGATAACAAGAACCTTAACGAAGGAGTGATGTATCTAACTTTTAAAAAGAAATAACTCTTCATTATTCTTAAACAGAAAGGCCTGCAATGTGCTTGCAGGCCTTTTCGTTGTTTCTGTGGGTTGTCACATTAATCCATGACTGCACGGACGGCTCGGCCGGTGCTGCGGATGGAGACACCCCAAGTGTGGCTATTGTTGTTGTTATCCGGGCCAAGATAAAGATAGAATGCCGAAGGAGTATCGTCGAGCGTGCCCGTCCAATAAGCACCCTGGACATTCACTTTGGATTTGGTCGTTTCCATTATTTGTGTATTACACTAATTTCCCCTTGGCACGCGAAGATAGTTAACTATTAGTAATTTAGCAATAATAATCTGACGGATAACGCAGCCGGTGCCGACAGATTTCCCTTTGTATTAACTCTACAATAACTCTACATTAACCCCAACAGAAAGGCCTGTAATGCGGTTATAGGCCTTTTCACATCTCTACAAGGTTTTGAAAATAACTCTATTAATCATATCTTTACGACCAATAACGCGTAACCAAAACCAATTATGGGCATTTCGGATATCTTCTCACGGAAAAAGGCCGACCTCCTCTCGGAGAACATCGACGCATTATTGGACAGCATCGACGGGGCCTTGCTGGTATTCAAAGGCGGAGTCAAGGATTATCTCTACGGAGAGGAAGCCGGCTTCGCGGAGAACCTGGCCAAGATGGCAGCCCTCGAAACCGACGCCCTCACCCGCATCCGCGAAATCGAAAGCACCCTCTATTCCAGGGGATACCTCATCCGTTCCAGGGGAGATATAATGCGACTGCTGGAACGCCTGGACCATATCATATCTATAATAGGCGTGGATCTGGTGCAGTTCGAAATCGAGGCCCCGAACGTTCCCAAGGAACTGCGCCGGGAATTCGTGAAGCTCAGCGAACTTGCATCCCTCGCGGTGGAGAGCTGCATCCCCGGAACCAAGGCCTACTTCACCGAACCCCACAACGTGGCCGAAACCACCGCACAGGTTTACTTCTACGACAAAGAGGCTGTGAAACTCAGCCAATCCATAAAGCGGACGGTCTTCCACCAGATGGACAATCTCAAACTCAGCGAGAAGTTCCACCTCCGCTACTTCGCCCTGCACATCGAAGATCTGGCCAACGCCGCCGTCAAAGTGGCCGAGCAACTGTCCGTCATGGCTATTAAACGCGCGCTGTAGATGGAATTCCTGTACGTCATCATCTCCCTTGTCATCGTTGCCGGGCTCCTGGCCTGGCGCGACCTGCCCATCATCGACGGCAGCATCCTTGCCTCGGGCGCGGGAGAAAGGTATGGCGTACGCATACTCGCGCCGGTGATAATCCTCGCCGGCCTCTCCCTCCCGGCCATCCTCCCGGACTACGAAAGCCCTATCCTTTCCGCGGTCCCCGCGATGGCGAAAAGTCTCCTCCCAGTGGGAATCGCTACGCTGGTGGCGGTGCTGACCGTCTTCCGCTTCAGCCGCTTCCCTGCTGCGCCCTTCGCATTCATGGGAGCCCTCGTCGGGCTGGGCCTCGCCACGGGAGACGCCCCCGGCGCAAAGGAAATCCTCCCCTTCATCTACTCCTGGCTCGCCGCCCCGCTGCTCTGCGCACTTCTCGCCGCAGGCCTCTACCGTATCTACTCCCTGCGCATGCGCAACAGGAAGACCCATATGGCGGTGACGGAAGGACGCCTGCTCTGCGCCGCGACCCTGACCGCACCGCTGCTGCTGGCATCCGCCGCATACAACAACTCCTCCCTCTTCCTCTGCCTGCTGAACGGAGGCGGATACGTGAGCACCGCGATTGCCGCCGCCTGCGCACTCATAGGCTGGTTCTGCGTACGCAACAGGACCTCGCGCGCCGCCTGGAACATCGCGGATTACGAACTGGACACCAACTCGCTTACCATACTGTCGCTGATGCTGGCGATGGCCCTGTGCTTCGCCCTCTTTTCGTCCCCCATCCCCGCGATGGCGGGCCTCGCAGCCACCCCTCTCCCGGCCGGGACCCTTTATCTGGCCGCCCTGCTGGGGATAAGCCTCGTACGCAAGCGTGCGCTCGCAGACGGGCAGGAGATATTATTAGGAGCCGTCGCCGCGGTAATATCCCCGGTGCTGGCGTTGATGATAGCCTACTGCCTCGGAATGATCCTGAACGGGGGCCTGCTGGGTACGGCCATAGTGCTGGGGATAGCCCTGTTGCTGAGCGCCCTCAGCTTCCTGCGCCGCCGGCAGAACAAACGCAACATCCGGAAACAGCTCATACGCAACCGCCAGGAGCAGGTGTACAGCACGCAGAAGGCCCTTTCGGCCCTGGAGGTGAAAGCGGAGATGACCGAGCGCGACCTGCGCAGCAAGCTGGACCTCAAACGCAAGGAGCTGGTGGACTTCGCGGTTGGCGTCAGCGACCAGAAAGAGTTCATGGAGAATGTGTACAGGGAGCTCGCGGGAGTGCGCGCGATGGAAGACGGGCCCGCCAAGGACCGCGCCACGGACACCCTTCTGGGATCGCTTCGCGAGCGTATGTACTTTACCCGGGAGATGAACGATTTCTATGCCCGGAGCGAGGTGCTGAACGAGGATTTCAACATGAGGCTGAGGGAGCGCTTCCCCAACCTGACGGAAAACGAGCGTAAGCTTACGAACCTGCTGCGCCAGGGGTTCAGCAGCAAGTACATAGCTTCGCTGATGAACATAACCCCCAAAAGTGCGGAAATCAACCGCTCCCGGCTCAGGGCCAAGCTGGGCCTCAAGAGGAGCGACAACCTTATAAACTTTATCAAGGCAATTTAGTTATCAACCATTTAATTATTCACTATGCGTAAAATCTTATTTGCATTCGCGCTGACACTGCTCGCCGCAGCAGCAGTTCAGGCCCAGGAGACGGTCAAGTACAATCAGTACGGTGTGGCCGTCCAGTCCGACGTTCTCGACGTGGAAGCCCAGGACGGCATCCTCGTCATGGCGTCCCCTACTACGGGTTACAAACTCTGGTTCGATATCCGCACCCAGATGGATGCCGCCGTGTTCTTCGGTGCTCCCGACTATGCCGACAAGATCGGTAACGGCATCAGCATCCGCCGCGCCCGTTTCGCCGTCAAAGGACAGGTCGACGAGAACTGGTACGGTGAATTCGACATGGACCTTGCAAACGGCCTTGTCGAGCTGAAAGATGCTATCCTCCGTTACACCGGCATTCCCAACCTGGAACTGCAGGTCGGTAACTTCAAGGAGAACTTCTCCATCCAGCGCAACACCACCTCACGTTATCTCCAGTTCATCGAGCGCCCTATGGTCTGCTCCGCACTGGCACCTTCCCGCCACGTGGGTATCAACGCCAAGTATGCCAAGGATTGGCTGTGGGTGAGC
>JAFZJI010000039.1 GCA_017552105.1 Bacteroidales bacterium
ATCGTATGAAAGGTGGTCGGCGGGTTCGATACGGACCCAGGAACCAGTATTCTCGTATTTGATTTCGATGGGGGCCTTGAGCTCGATGTACACCCTTTCGGCATCCTGCTCCTCGAGCCCGTCCTTGGCGATGGACTCTGCGAAGAACCTGGCGCTTCCGTCCAGGATGGGAACCTCGAGATTATCGATTTCTATGATTGCGTTATCCACGCCCATTCCGGTAAAAGCCGACATCAGATGTTCGATGGTAGATACGCTCGCCTCTCCCTTGGAGATGAGAGTACAGCGGGCTGTGTTGGTGACATTCTCGGCAAGTGCGGGAATCTCTATCCCGAGATCGGTCCTGACGAAAACGATTCCGGTATTTGCAGCGGCCGGCTTCAGTGCCATGTGGGCGAACGTTCCGGTGTGCAAGCCTTTTCCCTCGAACCTATATATATTTTTAAGAGTGCGTTGTTTCATAATTTCGCGCAAAGATAGCAATTAATTTTTAATGACCGATTTACTCTCCACCGGCCTGTTTGAACTTGGCGTAGCTACGCATGTAGAGCATATGGGGGATGGCAGGAGATCCCAGGAGGATCTGACCGCTCTTGCGGACAGGACCGGCAATACCGGCCTGGGCGCCGACGGTAGTGTTGTCGGCCACCTTGACATGCCCCATCACACCGACCTGGCCTCCGAATATGCAATTCTTGCCGATTATGGCCGAACCGGCCACACCGCACTGGGCGGCCATTACGGTATTCTTGCCGATCACTACGTTATGTGCTATCTGGCAAAGGTTATCCAGGCGTACACCATCTTCTATTATGGTAGATTCCATCTCGGCACGGTCGACTGTAGTGCCGGCTCCGATTTCCACGTTGTCGCCGATCACCACGTTCCCGAGGTGCTCGATCTTCTTCCAGCTGCCGTCCGGCTGGGGAGCATTTCCGAAACCGTCGGACCCGATCACGCAGTTGGCGTGGAGGATCACATTGTCCCCTATCTTCATGCCGGGATAGATCACCACGCCCGGGTAGATGATGCAGTGATGGCCTATCACCGTACCGGCACCGATGGTAACGTTCTCGTGGATTATGCCATAATCTCCGATCTTGCATCCCTTGCCTATCACGGTTCCGCTGCCGACCGAGACCTTGCGGCCGATCTTGGCACTGCAGGCAATATGGCAGCTCCAGGCACGATGGCGGCGATACAGTTTACGCTGGTCCGAAACATACTTGAGAAGCTCGGCAACGGCGTTGTAGGCATTCTCGACACGGATCAGCGTCGGGGTCACCGCCTGCTTGGGAACGAAATCGGAATTCACCAGCAGTACACTCGAGCGGCTGGTGTAAACATACTGTTCATATTTGGGATTGGCGTAGAAGCTGAGTGCTCCGGGCCTCCCATGTTCAATTTTTGCAAAGCTTGTAATAGTAACTTCGGGATTACCCTCGACGGTACCCCGAAGTATCTCTGCTAACGACTTGGCTGTTAACTCCATTTAATTAAAATCTCCATCCGATTGTCATCACTGCATCCATGAGCGTATGCTTGGTATGGACGGTAGGTGAGACAACATTTAGGTAATTGCTATAAGGTCTGTAGTACGAATCAGGTAGGTTAGAATGACGGAATGCCAAATCGGCATAGAATGAACCGGATGAAGAATAACCAAGCCCGCAGGTTAACGAGAGATGGCTGTCGTCTTCATACACGGCGGAACCTTTGATCGTCTTGATGCCGGACTCGTAATCGTTGAAATAGGCATCATAGTCCGATACATATACAGGTAATCCGTCGGAATCGAGGTAGTGGCGCTCGGGGCTGGTCACATAATTGAGACCGGCACGCACCGAAATATTGGGATGTACGCGGAATTCGGCACCGGCACGTACCGCGTGCGATACTCCGCAGAACAACTTGTTCAGGCGGTTCACGGCATAGAAGGGATCCGAATGGGAATAGATCTCATCTTCGTATGACTGGGAGAACTTCATTACCGAGAAGTCGGTGAGTTCGTAGTCGATACTTACCAGACCGACACGCCCGATGGTATAGGCGACACCGAAGTTGGCGCAGTAAGGGGCCCTGTACTGATAGGTGCTTTCTGCCATGGGGGAACTGGAACTCGCATTCTGGGCGGAATCCTCGAACTGGGCGTCGGTATCCACGCACCACCTTTCCTTGATGGTATAGCCGGTAGGAGTCCTGAACGCAGCACCCAGGCGGAGGCCGTCGGTAGGAAGCCAGATGGCACCCAGCTGCAGGTTGATACCGCTGATGTCGGATACGATGCTGTATTTATAGGTGCTTCCCAGATAATGGGTAGGATCACCCTTCTCGTACTGGCCGCGGCTGGGCACGAAATACTCCGGCGTGACGGGGAAATCGTTGGGATCCTGCACGTCCTCGCGGTAATACTCGGAGAACTTGTAGGAGATTATAGGGCAGTTCATGCTGAGGCCGAGGAAGATACGGTCGTCGATGTTGACGCCGTAGTTCATGATGAGCTCGTTCTTCGAACCGATGGTGGTGGTTCCAAGCTTCTGGTTCAGCCAGCCACGGACTTCATACTCGTACTTGTCCCCGTTCTTGGTAACGGTTTCGGCCGATCCGAAATAGGTGCCGGCGTCACTGTTGTAATTGATGAGGCCGCCATCGTAAGCGCAGATGGAATTCCAGGCATAGTTGGTGTCGAACTTGCTGTCGTTGCCGAGGATATTGCCGGGCATGCCGTCGGCGCCTGCTGCAAGGGCTCCTGTCATGGAAGTATGGCCCTCGAGGCCGGTGGCAGACATCATCTGGGTATAGGTCTGGCTCCGGTTCAATATGAAACCGAAGTTCCAACCTTTGACTCCGTACCTTTCACCGGTTTCGAAATAAAGGTTCATTCCGATGTTCGGGACGATTACCCTGTGCTTATTATCCTCGAAAGCACCTTTGAAATCGGCGGTCTGGGTAGCGGGATCATAAGAACTTGCGTAAGAAGAAACGCCTGAGGCCGTCAGCCACCCTGTAGTGAAGGAGAACTGCGAGAAGGACGATACCGCCCCGCCTGCAGGGTTGATGGCAATGGTTCCCAGGTCTCCGCCCACGGCGGTAACCGCATTACCCATCCCCAATGTCCGGGCCGTTCCGTAGTAGTTGTTCTGGCCGAACATGAGAGCATCCGAAACTGTCTGGGCAGAAGCCAGAGATGCGATAAGCATCGATGCGATTATAATTATCTTTTTCATATATCTTTCTTTCGTAAAAAACTATCTTCCGCTTCGACCGCCGCCACTGTAGCCACCGCCGGAAGAGCTGGAACTGCTGCTTGAGCCGCTGTAACCTCCGCTACGGCTACCTCCGCTGCTGTAGCTGCCCGATGAGCTGCTGCGGCTGCTCGAAGAACTGCTGCGACTGCTCGAAGAACTGCTGCGACTGCTGGTGGAGCTGCTGCGGGAGTAGGACGAAGTGGACGAAGAAGACGAAGTAGAAGTGGACGGGCGTGAACCGCTACGCGAATAGGAAGTAGTTCCGGCGGAACCGGAAGAGCTGCTGCGCGAAACACCGCCGCTGCGGGAGAAGGCGCTGCCACTGGCCGACGAAGAGGAGACGCCCCTGCCGGCAGAACGGCCTACGCTGCCCAAAGAGCGGCCGGCGCTGCCCATTCCCCTGCTGGTGGAATTGTTACCGCCTTTGACCTCGGAACGGCTTGCTCCGCTGTAGTGGTAATAGTTCTCGTTGTAATAACCGCCGCCGTAGTAATGGCCGGGGTAATGATGATGGTATGGATAGTAGTAATCGTAGTACCAGTAGGAGCCGTAGTAGGGCCCGTACCAGGGATCATAATACCAGGAGTAGTAGGGGCCGTACCAAGGATCGTAATACCAGGAATTCCATGAATACCAGGAATAGTATGAACCGTACCAAGGCCTGTACCAGGGATAACGGTAGCCCCAGGCGTACGTGTCGTCGACAACGACTACGAGAGTGTCTTTACGGCCTGCTTTCTCCTTGAGGATACGCTCTGCTGCCAGCTTCTGGAAATCCTCTTCCGTGAGAGGCTCCACCTTCTGCATGTCTTTATCAAAGCCTTTATAGTAAATCCCGTCCTGAAATCTCTGGACGGAGCCATACTGACCCGAGACCCCGCAGGAAACCGCAAGAACCGCCAACGTCAATACAAATATCAGCCTACGTGCCATAATCCAATCTCTTTAATTTTTGTATATTTGCACCGTCAGAATGACGGAGGTTCAAGTATACTTCTGTTTAATAGATGCAATTATTGAGAAAAATCGCAGAATTTTCTTAACTTTTTTATGGCAAAAGAAATTACACCGAGATCAGAGAATTATTCCCAATGGTATAACGATATCGTAGTCAAGGCAGATCTTGCCGAACAGTCCGCCGTGCGCGGCTGCATGGTCATCAAGCCCTACGGTTACGCCATCTGGGAGAAGATGCAGTCCATCCTTGACAAGGCATTCAAGGAAACCGGGGTTCAGAACGCATATTTCCCCCTCTTCATACCCAAATCTTTCTTCAGCCGCGAGGCCGAACATGTGGCAGGTTTTGCGAAGGAATGCGCAGTGGTGACCCACCACCGCCTGATGAACAATCCCGACGGTAAAGGCGTCGTGGTGGACCCCGAAGCAAAGCTGGAAGAGGAACTCATCGTCCGCCCTACCTCCGAGACCATCATCTGGAGCGTATATAAGAACTGGATCAAGTCCTGGAGGGATCTGCCCATACTCTGCAATCAGTGGTGCAACGTGGTCAGGTGGGAGATGCGCACAAGGCCCTTCCTCCGTACTGCGGAATTCCTCTGGCAGGAAGGCCATACCGCCCACGCCACGGCCGAAGAGGCCCAGGAAGAATCCAAGAGGATGGTCGGCGTGTATGCCAAGTTCGCCCGCGAGACCATGGCCCTGCCCGTAATCGTTGGTCACAAGAGCCCCAACGAGCGTTTCGCAGGTGCTCTCGACACCCTTACCATCGAGGCTATGATGCAGGATGGAAAGGCCCTGCAGGCAGGTACATCGCACTTCCTCGGCCAGAATTTCGCCAAGAGTTTCGACGTTCAGTTCGCCGACAAGGATGGCAGCTTGCAGTATGTCTGGGCTACTTCCTGGGGCGTCAGCACCCGTCTGATGGGAGCCCTCATCATGGCTCACAGCGACGATAACGGACTCGTGCTTCCTCCTGTGCTCGCTCCTATCCAGGTCGTGATGGTTCCCATCTACAAAACCGACGAAGAGCGCAACGCAGTGCTTGGAAAGTTCGAAGAAATCAAGAATAAGCTGGAAGCGAAAGGCATCAGCGTGAAGGTCGACGACCGCGACACGCTGCGCCCCGGATTCAAGTTCGCTGAATGGGAGGTCAAGGGTGTGCCCGTGCGCATCGCCCTCGGTGCCCGCGACCTTGCTGCCGGGACCGTGGAGGTTGCCCGCCGCGACACTCTCGAGAAGGCCACCGTATCGCTCGAAGGAGTGGAAGAATACGTGGCCGGGCTGCTCGGAACCATCCAGCAGAATATATACGACAAAGCCCTCGCATTCCGCGATTCCAACATACGCAAATGCGATTCTTGGGAAGAGTTCAAGACCGAAATCCAGAAGGGAGGCTTCCTCCTCTGCCACTGGGACGGCACCGCCGAAACCGAGCAGGCCATCAAGGATGCCACCAAGGCCACTATCCGCTGCATTCCCGTGGACAGCTGCGTTTGCGAGGAAGAAGGCCGCGACATCTTCTCCGGCACACCTTCGAAGGGCCGTGTAGTATTTGCAATTGCCTATTAATTCATTTTATCATGAAAAAGATATTTCTTTTAGCAGTGCTTTCTGTCGCAGGGTTTGCGGCATATGCACAGGATGATGTTCAGAAAGCTGCGGCAGAGGCTGCCGCTGCCATAGCAGAAGCTCCTCAGGAGGAGGCTCCCCAGCCTAAGCCTGTCTATTGGACCAAGTCCCTCATGACCAATCTGAATTTCGCCCAGACAAAGCTTTGGGACTGGGCCGCCGGCGGTAACGACAACTATACCATGACCGGATATGTCGACGCCAACGCCAACTACGCTAAGGATAAGATGATTTGGAACAACCGTCTCCAGATTGACTACGGTTTCCTCTATTCATCCGACAAACCTATCTTCCAGAAAGTTAAAGACCGTATCTATTTTGAATCCAAGTGGGGCTACGAGACTCCTATCCAGCATTTGAGCTACTCCGCCAACTTCGACTTCAAGACCCAGATCGACAACAACTACACCTACGGAACTCCTAACGTCCCGTCCGGAGAGCCCACCCAGCAGGATTGGCTGGACGCACGCGAGCTCAAGTCCGGTTTCCTTGCCCCTGCATACTCCACCCTCGGTCTCGGTCTCCTCTGGACCCCGAAACCTTGGCTGTCGCTGAACGTCGCTCCCCTCACCGGTGGTTTCGTCATCGTGCGTGAGCCTGAGCTCCGCAAGGCTTATGGCATGGAGCTCGAAAGCCAGTATGCCGACAACGCAAGCCCTACCGGCGACATGTACAAGAGTTCCCGATTCGAACTTGGTGCCCAGGTCAAGGCTGATGTGAATTTCACCATCAACGACAACCTCAAGTACAGCACCCAGCTCGTCCTCTTCTCGAACTACCTCAAGAATCCCGAAAATATCCGTGTGAACTGGGACCAGAAACTCTTCTGGAAGTTGGCGAAGTTCTTCACCATGACCTTCTCCACCAACCTCATCTACGATGATACCGTGTGGATCACCAACGACAAGCATCCTGGCGGATACCGCACCGTGCAGTTCAAGGAGTTCTTCGAACTAGGATTCTCCTACACCATCAGCTCCAAGAAATAATGAAGGTGCTGCTTGCAGTGAGCGGCGGCATCGATTCGATGTATATGGCCGAAAGGGCTCCCGAACTTTTTCCGGGGGCCTCTTTCGCTGTCTGCCACTGCAACTTCGGCCTTAGGGGCGATGAGTCCGACGGCGACGAGGCCTTCGTGCGCGGGTGGTGCTCCAAGAAGGGAGTGCCCATCTATGTGAAGCGCTTCGACACCGGGAAATACGCATCCGAAGGCGGTCTGAGCATTGAGATGGCTGCCCGCGAACTGCGTTACGGATGGTTCGCAGAGCTCTGCTCTTCCGAAGGCTTCGACTGCGTTGCGGTTGCCCATAATGCCGACGACAACGTGGAAACCTTCTTCCTGAATCTGCTGAGAGGAACGGGCACGCGCGGCTTGCGCGGAATGGGCGACCGGGATTTCATCGTACGTCCCCTCCTTACCATCCCCCGGGCGGAAATCCGCAGATGGATGGAAGCGCACCGTCTCCCTTGGCGGGAAGACAGCACGAACGCATCTTCCGCCTACAAACGCAACCGCCTGCGTGCAGAGGTCATCCCTATACTCAAGGAGATGAACCCTTCTCTGCCGGAATCCCTCCGCAGGACAATGGAGCACATTGCGCAGGTAGATGATGTGGCGGAGGATTACTTCATGAGCGTTCGGGACAGCGTCTGCACCGGGGGGATTATTTCCATCCGGGCACTGCTCGCCTTGAAGCACCCCAGGTACGTCCTTTTCCGCCTGGTAGAGCCCGTGGCCCTGACTGAAACCGCCCTGGACAACCTCTGGGATACCATCAGCTCGGGCAGGCAGGTGGGCGGAAGGGTCTTCATCGGAAAGCACGGAGAAGTAAAAGGCCTGCCGAAATGGAAACTGAGCATCACGATTTCAGATAAAAACAACTAACTTTGCATCATGGCAAACAAACCTTCCATACCTAAAGGAACACGAGATTTCTCCCATCAGGAAATGGCTGAGAGAAATTATATTTTCGACACCATCAAGAGCGTATTCCGCACCTTCGGATACGCGCAGATAGATACTCCTGCCATGGAGAACCTCTCCACCCTGCTGGGAAAGTACGGCGACGAGGGCGACAAGCTCCTGTTCCGCATCCAGAACAGCGGCGAGAAGGCCGACCAGGCCCCGGAGAAAGGCCTGCGCTACGATCTTACCGTGCCTTTCGCCCGCTACGTGGTGCAGCACCAGAACGAGATTTCCTTCCCCTTCAAGCGCTTCCAGATACAGCCCGTGTGGCGTGCAGACCGTCCCCAGAAGGGCCGCTACCGCGAGTTCTACCAGTGCGACGTGGATGCC